>NZ_JACVQC010000002.1 GCF_018881505.1 Polynucleobacter sp. UK-Mo-2m-Kol15
AGGCTGCATTAAATAAAGGCGCAACTCTTAAAGAACTTAAGCGATACGAAGAAGCGATAGTATTTGCTGACCAAGCTTTGGTGATCAATCCCAATTTAGCTGAGGCATGGTCAAACAAAGGTGTTGCATTAAATGAGCTGAAACGTTATGACGAGGCTCTTGCTCATTACGATAAAGCGCTCAGCCTAAAGCCTGACTATCATAAAGCTTGGGCTAATAAAGGGGTGACTCTGCATGAGCTGAAACGTTATGACGAGGCTATTGCTCACTACGATCAGGCATTAAGTATTAATTCTGAATATGCTGAAGGCTGGTCCAATAAAGGTGTCACATTAAATGAGCTAAAACGTTATGAAGAGGCTATTACTCACTACGATAAAGCGCTTAGTCTGAAGTCTGATTATGTTGTGGCATATTCCAATAAGGGTAATGTCCTGCATGAGCTAAAACGTTATGAAGAGGCTATTGCTCAGTTCGATAATGCACTTAGTCTTAAACCTGATTATGCGGAAGTTTGGTCTAATAAAGGTAATTCATTCTATAAACTGAAACGTTATGAAGAGGCTATTGCTCACTATGACAGGACACTAAGTTTAAAGTTCGACTACGCAGAAGGTTGGTCTAATAAAGGTTATGTCCTGCATGAGCTCGCACGCTATGACGAAGCCATAGCTCACTTTGATAAGGCGCTTAGCCTAAAGCCTGATATCGACTGGATCAATGGAGATTTACTCTTCACAAAAATGAAATCAGGGAGTTGGTCTGATTTATCAGGATCTTTAGAAGAGATCTCCAAAAGAGTCCTGTTGGGTGAGAAGGTTATACAACCCTTCCTACTACTTTCTTTATTAGACGATGCCTCTTTGCATAAACAGGCATCGGAGATTTTTGCTCGAAATAAGTATCCAGAAAATCCCATATTAGGCCCTATTCCCAAGCATCCCAAAAAAGAGAAAATACGCATCGGCTATTTTTCTG
>NZ_JACVQC010000003.1 GCF_018881505.1 Polynucleobacter sp. UK-Mo-2m-Kol15
GCAACACCTTTGTTTGACCATGCCTCAGCTAAATTGGGATTGATCACCAAAGCTTGGTCAGCAAATACTATCGCTTCTTCGTATCGCTTAAGTTCTTTAAGAGTTGCGCCTTTATTTAATGCAGCCTCCGCATAGTCAGGCCTCAAACTAAGCGCATTGCTATACCAAACTAAAGCATCGTCATAGCGACCCAAATTAGACGCAGTGTTTCCATAGCCAAGCCAAGCCTCGGGATTATTGGGTGCTAAAGCAACCGCCTTTTTATGATGAGCAAGAGCATCTTTATCATTACCAGAGTCCGAGAGAGCTTTCGCTAAGTTGTATTGTATTGAGGCATCATTCGGGTGAATTCGAGCTGCCCTAGATAAATAATCAGCAGCCTCCCTGTAATTTGATTGAGAGGCCTTAATTAAGCCCAGGACATGGAGTGCTGGGAGATTTTTTGAGTCGACCTGTAAAACTCTTTTTAAAATTAAATCCGCGCTATTAAAATTTCCATCCTGAAAGGCCTGGATGGCTTGTTGAAGCATGGCTTGAAGTTGAGGATTCATAGCAGTATTTTATAGCCACAATGCTTACTTTAAGAGAGAGTTCGATAGACATTATCTTAAAAAATATCTAATCAGCAAAACAAAACCGTGTGCAAAAGAAAGGTAGATGAGGTCTATTTTGAGGGGG
>NZ_JACVQC010000004.1 GCF_018881505.1 Polynucleobacter sp. UK-Mo-2m-Kol15
AATACAAATACGTTCTCTGGTAGCCCAAGCTCTGCTCTTGTAAATACCCTAGAAGAAGCAAGCCGCTTTGAATCATCCACTATGTAGGTATCGGGAAGCGATACGACTTTTTCGGTATAGAACTGCTCAGACTGGGCTGGAATGATAGTTTTATCCGCCACAATATAGTCTATAAAATTAGCGCCAATGGTTCCAGGGTAGCCCAACCAATTGACTTGGATTGGTGCGGCACGATAAGAAAAAATTCCAGTTCGATTATCAGAAGTGTAGCCACTCAAATCTACCGCAATATCCACACGCAATTCTCTTGAGAGTTTTGCAATATCTAAATCCGACATACCCCTCACGTCAATAAATTGACTAAAAGCCTGACTTAAGCGTGTACGTATAGGGCTTTTATCATCAACACCGAAAGAAAAGGCGATGATTTCAAACCGATCTTTATCATGCAGCTCAAATAGCTCTGCAGTTAAGATGGAGACAGCGTGATTTTTAAAATCAGCAGAAAAATAGCCGATGCGTATTTTCTCTTTTTTGGGATGCTTGGGAATAGGGCCTAATATGGGATTTTCTGGATACTTATTTCGAGCAAAAATCTCCGATGCCTGTTTATGCAAAGAGGCATCGTC
>NZ_JACVQC010000005.1 GCF_018881505.1 Polynucleobacter sp. UK-Mo-2m-Kol15
CTTTCAACCCCCCAAAATCTTCCTAGCAGATGGATATATGGTCTACCGGCAAATCTGCCTGATAACACTCATACATTTTGGAATAAGCAGTTTCCAGATTTTTAGTAAACAGTGGGGTATTAAATAAAGGGGCGGTCATGCGATTGTCAGCTAATCTCGATTTCATTTGAGCAAGTTTTTGAGGGCTCATCGCCAACTCAATCGCTAACGCCTCATATTCTTCCCAGGTATTGGCAATGAGTTCTGGTAAGCCAACTGCACGTAATAGGCTGGCAGCTACGCGACTGGCAAAAGATTGTCCCATCAGTGTTAAGACCGGTATGCCAGCCTTTAGGGAGTCTAAGGCCGTAGTGTGAGCGTTATACGGGCATGTATCCAAAAACAAATCTGCTAGCGCATATCTGGCTAAATGGTCAGCCATGAGGTCCTGCCTTTGCGCAAAAATCACTCTACTAGAGTCGATACCACGCTGATTAAATTCAGCCGTTATGTTGCCTTTGAAGGATTGATTATTTTCCGATATCCATACAACACTATTTTTTACTTGTAACAAAATTCTAGCCCAAGCATCCAAAACTTGTGGATTAAATTTATAGTCATTATTAAAACAACA
>NZ_JACVQC010000006.1 GCF_018881505.1 Polynucleobacter sp. UK-Mo-2m-Kol15
AGCAGTATTTTATAGCCACAATGCTTACTTTAAGAGAGAGTTCGATAGACATTATCTTAAAAAATATCTAATCAGCAAAACAAAACCGTGTGCAAAAGAAAGGTAGATGAGGTCTATTTTGAGGGGGCTCGAGGGGATAAACCAGGGTCATTCAACCCTAAAAGAAAATAAGGCATCCCCTAAACATGCTGATTAAATGCTGACTACTAAGCCAGCATAAACGTTGACTTTCAACCCCCCAAAATCTTCCTAGCAGATGGATATATGGTCTACCGGCAAATCTGCCTGATAACACTCATACATTTTGGAATAAGCAGTTTCCAGATTTTTAGTAAACAGTGGGGTATTAAATAA
>NZ_JACVQC010000007.1 GCF_018881505.1 Polynucleobacter sp. UK-Mo-2m-Kol15
CAGAAAAATAGCCGATGCGTATTTTCTCTTTTTTGGGATGCTTGGGAATAGGGCCTAATATGGGATTTTCTGGATACTTATTTCGAGCAAAAATCTCCGATGCCTGTTTATGCAAAGAGGCATCGTCATTTAACGCCAACATAATAAAGGGGCTGGTAACCTTCTCACCCAACAGGACTCTTTTGGAGATCTCTTCTAAAGATCCTGATAAATCAGACCAACTCCCTGATTTCATTTTTGTGAAGAGTAAATCTCCATTGATCCAGTCGATATCAGGCTTTAG
>NZ_JACVQC010000008.1 GCF_018881505.1 Polynucleobacter sp. UK-Mo-2m-Kol15
GATCCTGATAAATCAGACCAACTCCCTGATTTCATTTTTGTGAAGAGTAAATCTCCATTGATCCAGTCGATATCAGGCTTTAGGCTAAGCGCCTTATCAAAGTGAGCTATGGCTTCGTCATAGCGTGTGAGCCATCTCAAGGCAACACCTTTGTTTGACCATGCCTCAGCTAAATTGGGATTGATCACCAAAGCTTGGTCAGCAAATACTATCGCTTCTTCGTATCGCTTAAGTTCTTTAAGAGTTGCGCCTTTATTTAATGCAGCCT
>NZ_JACVQC010000009.1 GCF_018881505.1 Polynucleobacter sp. UK-Mo-2m-Kol15
TTATGTTGCCTTTGAAGGATTGATTATTTTCCGATATCCATACAACACTATTTTTTACTTGTAACAAAATTCTAGCCCAAGCATCCAAAACTTGTGGATTAAATTTATAGTCATTATTAAAACAACAGAATACAAATACGTTCTCTGGTAGCCCAAGCTCTGCTCTTGTAAATACCCTAGAAGAAGCAAGCCGCTTTGAATCATCCACTATGTAGGTATCGGGAAGCGATACGACTTTTTCGGTATAGAACTGCT
>NZ_JACVQC010000010.1 GCF_018881505.1 Polynucleobacter sp. UK-Mo-2m-Kol15
AGCAGTTCTATACCGAAAAAGTCGTATCGCTTCCCGATACCTACATAGTGGATGATTCAAAGCGGCTTGCTTCTTCTAGGGTATTTACAAGAGCAGAGCTTGGGCTACCAGAGAACGTATTTGTATTTTGTTGTTTTAATAATGACTATAAATTTAATCCACAAGTTTTGGATGCTTGGGCTAGAATTTTGTTACAAGTAAAAAATAGTGTTGTATGGATATCGGAAAATAATCAATCCTTCAAAGGCAACATAA
>NZ_JACVQC010000001.1:0-541831 GCF_018881505.1 Polynucleobacter sp. UK-Mo-2m-Kol15
AGCAGTATTTTATAGCCACAATGCTTACTTTAAGAGAGAGTTCGATAGACATTATCTTAAAAAATATCTAATCAGCAAAACAAAACCGTGTGCAAAAGAAAGGTAGATGAGGTCTATTTTGAGGGGGGGTTATCAATTAATAAGCCAACATGAAGTGGCTTATTAATTATCTGTAAATTCTTTAGCTGTTTCTATTTAGTAATACGACACTCCGAAGGCAGCAGCTGAGGCGGCAGATTTGTTTCGGTGGAACGACATGACCATCCACCAGCCCAAGTTGATCCCCCAGGCTTGGATAAATCAATTACTTTCGGAACATTGGCATCTGGGTCATTCGTCGGGATGAGGTGCAATGTGTTTTTATTTTCTGGCGCGACATTGTTCTGAAAATCAATAGCAATAGCACCAGAAGGTGTAATTTCAATCAACTTCACACTTCGTGTAGGCACAAATGTAAAAGAACCATGGGTAGCCTCATCCATTGGTACGGTGCCCCTACTTGCAAAAGCCTCTGTCACTGCCAGCTTAGCACTAGATGAAAGATTCATACCCTCTACGATACGGCTGCGAGCAATGTAATCTTGATATTGAGGAACCGCTACTGCCACCAGAATACCGATGATGGCAACTACCACCATAACCTCAATCAAGGTAAATCCAGATTCTTGCTGCTGATCTTGTGTAGACATATTCATTGGCTCCTGAGGGTTAAATCTCTCATCATCCACTCTATACGCAACACACTCAAGATGTCTAAATATAAGAAAAGCCGGCTTTCAGGGCCGGCTTTTCTGGTTAGAGCTAAGGAAAATAATTACGCTTTTTTGCCGCTCCGCTTGGCAATCTCCCCAAGACCCATGACACCAATAGCACCTACAGCACCTGCTAGCAAGCCATAGGACTCGGCTCCAACTCCTATGAACTTAATCACGCCAGGATCGGAGAGCATCATCCCGCCAGCGATCCAACCTAGTAAGCCGGCGCCAGCCGTAACAATAATTGGGAAGCGATCGATTAGATACAAAACGATACGGCTACCACCGATGATGAGTGGTACAGATACCAGTAAGCCAAAAACGATATAGCCAAGTTGATGGGCTTGATCATCAACCTGACCAGCCGCACCAGCAATCGCCAATACGTTATCGAGACTCATCACAATATCTGCCACGATGATTGTTTTAATCGCTGCAAATAATTTGTCTGGTGCCTGCATATCATGGCCCTCTTCACCACCTGTGTCGACCATTAACTTGTAACCAATCCACAGCAGTGCAATGGCTCCAACAAATTTCAAGAAGGGAATTTGCAGCAAAGTTACTGCGAAGGCAACCAGCACAATACGCAAAATAATCGCGCCAGCCGTTCCCCATAAAATGCCTTTACGGCGCTGATTAGGATGTAGATTCCTACAAGCCAAGGCAATTACTACAGCGTTATCGCCACCCAACAGAATATCGATCAAGATGATCTGCGCAACGACAGACCAATCTAGCATTGTTAAAAACTCCATGTCATCCTCTTATATTTTTATGTTTTAACCACAGGCACTACGAAAAAGGATGCTCTTCAACATCCTTTTTCTTGAACGCAATTACAACATGGCTTTGAGCAAAGTAGCCATTTCTGATGGATTTTTTGTTACTTTAAAGCCACATTCTTCCATAACGGCAAGTTTGGCATCAGCTGTATCAGCACCACCAGAAATTAATGCGCCAGCATGACCCATACGTTTTCCAGGAGGCGCTGTAACACCAGCAATAAAGCCAACTACTGGCTTCTTCATATTGGTTTTACACCAGCGAGCTGCTTCAGCTTCATCTGGACCACCAATTTCTCCAATCATAATGACCGCATCAGTATCGGGGTCATCATTAAACATACGCATCACATCAATATGCTTCAAACCATTGATTGGGTCACCACCAATACCAACTGCCGTGGACTGACCTAAACCAATTGATGTTAATTGACCAACTGCCTCATAGGTCAAAGTACCAGAACGGCTAACAACACCAATGCGACCCTTTTTGTGAATGTGGCCAGGCATGATGCCGATTTTAATTTCATCTGGAGTAATGATTCCAGGGCAATTTGGACCAAGCAATAAAGTCTTCTTGCCACCGGCAGCCTCTTTTGCCTTCATCTTGTTACGCACTTCCAACATATCCTTGACTGGAATGCCCTCAGTAATACAGATAACAAAATCAAGGTCGGCTTCCACTGCCTCCCAAATTGCAGCAGCGGCACCAGGAGGCGGAACATAAATTACAGAAGTAGTTGCACCTGTTTGCTGGGCAGCTTCTTTTACAGTTCCATAAATTGGAATATTAAAAATAGACTCGCCTGCTTTTTTGGGATTTACACCAGCTACAAAACAGTTTTTACCGTTTGCATATTCCTGGCACTTCTCAGTGTGGAATTGGCCCGTCTTACCAGTAATACCCTGAGTAATTACTTTAGTATTTTTATTTACCAAAATAGACATATTGAAGTTCCTTGATTATTTGTTTTTCGCAACAGCAGCAACTACCTTAGTAGCAGCTTCTGCCATTGAATCGGCGCTAATGATTGGTAAACCAGAGTCCGCAAGAATCTTCTTACCTAAATCCTCGTTGGTACCCTTCATACGCACAACCAAAGGGACAGTTAAGTTCACCGCTTTACATGCTGTAACTACGCCATCAGCGATCACATCGCAACGCATAATACCGCCGAAAATATTGACCAAAATCGCTTCAACACTCTTGTTCTTCAGCATGATCTTGAACGCTTCAGTTACCTTCTCTGCAGTTGCGCCACCACCCACGTCTAGAAAGTTTGCCGGCTCACCGCCAAACAACTTAATTGTGTCCATAGTAGCCATTGCTAAGCCAGCACCATTTACCAAGCAACCAATGTTGCCGTCGAGTGAGATGTAAGCCAAGTCAAACTTAGAGGCCTCGATCTCAGCTGCATCTTCTTCATCGATATCACGATAAGCCACGATTTCTGGATGACGATATAGAGCATTTGGATCAAAATTGAATTTAGCATCCAGCGCCTTGATCTTGCCGTTGCCTTCAAGAATCAATGGATTAATTTCTACCAATGAAGCATCGGTTTCCCAATAGGTCTTGTACAAACTCTTAAACACATCGCTTGCCATTGGAATAGAAGCATCTGGAACTCCAATGCCTTTTGCAATGATCTGACAATCAGCATCTGTCAAACCCACCATTGGATCAACAAATACTTTAATAATTTTTTCTGGGTGAGATTCAGCCACCTCTTCAATATCCATGCCACCTTCGCTAGATGCCATGATCACATTCTTTTGTGTACCGCGGTCAGTAACAATACTGAAGTAGTACTCTTTTTTAATGTCCGCGCCATCTTCAATTAAAAGGCGATTTACTTTTTGGCCTTCTGGGCCGGTTTGGTGAGTCTTCAGCTGCATACCCAAAATTTCAGAAGCGTACTTTTTCACTTCATCCATGCTGCGGGCTAATTTCACGCCGCCGCCCTTACCCCGACCACCGGCATGAATTTGTGCCTTAACAACCCATACTGGACCACCTAGCTTTTCGGCAGCTTTAATTGCCTCATCAACACTAAATGCAGGGATGCCATTTGGAACTGGCACATTAAATTGGCGTAGTAATTCTTTGCCTTGGTACTCGTGAATTTTCATTATTACTCCCGAAACAGTATCTTTTTTAGCAAGCGATGAGGATTAGCAAAACCAGCTTTACCTTAATCGCCTATTTACTCTATGGACAAGCTAATGGTATGCATATGAATAAATGGGACCGGTTTGGCCGACTCCGTAAGTCTATCATGCTGCAATGCCGCAACATGGCCTATTTGCTCCGTAATTGCCCTAGTCAGGGCGCCCGGCTACCACCTTAGACACCACAGCCGAACTGAAGCCCTTGGAGGCCAGAAAACGGTATTGGCGAGCACGCTCCTTTTGCTCCGTCGCCAACACGCCAAACTTGCGTAGCCAGAGCTCATGAGCACGCTGGTACTCAGTTTCTTTGAGATTTCTCAGAAGTTCTGTTGTCTTTGAGCTATCCACCCCAGCCTGAGCTAGCTCATCCTGTATTTTTCGAGTACCAAAACGCTCGCTACGGCGCCGAACCAGGGCCTCTGCAAAGCGTTGATCAGACAGCCAGCCACGAGCCTCAAAATCATCCAAAATAGCCTGAATCTGAACGGTTAGGGGAACGCCCTGAGTAAGCCCTTCAGAACTCTCCTCGGCAGGCTTTAGCTTGAGCGACCTTGCTACGGACTCTTCGAGCTTCGCTGAGAGGCCCTTGCGGCTGTACTCTCGCATGGATAGAAGGCGCAAAGCCCGAGCTTTGAGACTCGGGCTTTGTTGATTTCTTTTTTTCACGGCACCACTGAACTCCGACATCGCAGGATTACGCCTCCTCTTCCTCGCCCACGACATCGCTAACAATAGCTGTGCCAGCCTTTACTCCTAATTTCTCACGAATCTTTGCTTCGATGTCTTGAGCAATGGTTGGATTTTCTTTCAAAAACTCACGTACATTATCTTTTCCTTGACCAATACGATCGCCGTTGTAGGCATACCAAGATCCTGACTTTTCAACGATATCGGCTTCAACACCCATATCGATAATTTCACCTTCTCGAGAGATTCCAGCGCCATACATGATGTCAAAAATTGCTTCGCGGAATGGCGGGGATACCTTATTCTTCACGACCTTCACACGGGTCTCATTACCAACCACTTCGTCGCCCTTCTTAATGCTACCGATACGTCGGATATCTAAACGCATAGAAGCATAGAACTTCAGCGCATTACCCCCTGTAGTTGTTTCAGGCGAACCAAACATCACGCCAATCTTCATACGAATTTGGTTAATAAAGATGACTGTTGTATTAGTGCGCTTGATTGCGCCAGTCAGCTTACGCAAGGCCTGGCTCATCAGACGTGCCTGAAGACCTGGTAATGAATCACCCATATCACCCTCGATCTCTGCTCTTGGGACCAAAGCCGCAACAGAATCAATCACAATCAAATCGATGGAACCTGAACGCACTAAAGCATCAGCAATTTCTAGAGCCTGCTCACCAGTATCTGGCTGGGAGATCAATAAATTATTCACGTCTACACCTAAGCGTGACGCGTACTGAACATCTAAAGCATGCTCAGCATCGATAAAGGCACAAGTTCCGCCAATCTTTTGCATCTCTGCAATCGCATGCAAAGTTAATGTAGTTTTACCCGAAGATTCTGGGCCGTAAATCTCAATCACGCGCCCACGCGCCAAACCACCAACTCCAAGCGCAATATCTAAACCCAATGAACCACTAGAAACTACCTGAATATCTTGATGAATCTCTGCATCGCCCAATCTCATGATTGAGCCCTTACCAAATTGCTTCTCAATTTGCGCTAAGGCTGCAGTCAATGCCTTTTGCTTGTCTCCACTCATGCCGTCAAATTCTGATGAGGCTGATTTTTTCTTATCATCCAAGGCCATTTTTTAATTCCTTTTCGCTATGTATTGGGCTATTTCCCGAAGTTTTCGTGTTTTTTAACAACTCAGAAGTTACTGTATATAAAAACAGTATTATTTGCAAGCAGCTTTTTCAAGGAATTTACGGATTTTTTACTAGGTCACCCTTTATTGTGGTGCGATCCCAGTAGAAAAAGAGGGGGATAGCGACACCCCAGGCCAAACCAAGCAAGATCAGGCCGCTGATTTGACCATTCAGCCCCCATGCCCCTGCACCCATTCTGACTCCAGCTTCGTAGGACATGGGGCCAGCAATAGCACCCAAAACCACCCCCAAGATGGGTCTGCTGCGCAACCAGGCCAATGAGCTATTAATAGTACTGGCGACCAAGGCCCAAAGAGTCCACATCCACGCCGGAGACAAATAGGAACTAGGCCAGCTGTTCTTAAAGCTTAAAAACCCGCAATACGAAATCAGAGTGTCAACTACTACCCCAAATAAGGCAGCCTTCAAAAGTAGCTTGAGTTCCAAGATGGGCCGCGGTGAAAACCAAACATGAATTGCTAGATAGAGTAGGGTAGCCACCACAGGCCAAAAGACCTGCTGATTGGCCGCGCCAATAATGCAAGCAAACCAACCAGCCTGGAAAAATACGAAATTCCAAAATTTAGCCATTGACCTAACCCAAGCAACTTTACCTAAGAAAAAGGCCACTGCCGGTGGGCAATAGCCTTTTGAATGGTGGCGAATCAGGGATTTGAACCCCGGACCTGCGGATTATGATTCCGTCGCTCTAACCAGCTGAGCTAATTCGCCGAAGGGGAGATTTTATCTTATTTAGCGTGAGCCTGAAGTTTTTTTAGAACTTCTTTAAGCAAGATCCACAGGGCAGGCAGGCCTGGAATGATGATCATGGCTAAGGCAACTAAGGAAAAATTGCTTTTTACCCAGGCATTGTCGCCAATGAGGAAACCCAGGCTTGTCAAACTACAGACCCACAGAATGCCACCGGCAATATTATAAAAAGCGAAAACGGGGTAGCGCATATGAGCAACCCCAGCCACAAATGGGGCAAAGGTTCGAATGAAGGGCATAAAACGTCCTAAAACAATCGTCACCGGACCATACTTTTCATAAAAAGCATGCGCTTTATCAAATGCATTGCGATTAAACCAACGCGAGTTTTCCCAAGAAAAGACCCGGTTGCCGATATAGCGCCCAATTGAATAGTTCAGGGCATCGCCAGTGACAGCCGCAAATGTCAACAAAGCCATCAGCATCCATAAATCTAAACCGCCCACTGCGGCAATAGCACCCGCCACAAATAATAGAGAATCCCCCGGTAAAAATGGCATCACGACAAAACCTGTTTCTACAAAAATAATGGCAAAAAGCAGGGCATATATCCAGACACCCCACTCATTAGCCACTAGAGCTAAGTTTTTATCGAGATGAAGAAATAAATCTAAGAAATAAGAGAAGTCCAAAGGGGTCCCGATTGATGAGAGCAATAAACACTAGTTTAACTATTGCAGCATCGGTATATTACCTAAGGTACTAGCAAAAAACATTAAATTACCGAATTTGGAAAGTGTTCATGCTCTCATCACGGTTATAGCGTACGAAAACTTCAATTTTCTTGGCTAAAAAAAGTTTCTTCAAGACCTCATCTTTGTTTTCAAAAGTGATCGCCGTTTGCTCTGGGAAACGTGCAAAAGGATCGCTCATGACCTCAATGGACTGCTCATCCACTTTGATTAAGCGAATAGTGCGTTTGTAAAGGCGGTCAGGCTGAATAAAAATCAGGCGCTTGAGATATTTATCTAAAACCAGCTTTTGCCCTAGGTCATTGGTCTTAAAGTAATAGACCAACTCATCTTTACCATTGGTGGTGACATCCCGCTCCTCGTCCCACTTAGCAAATGCTGGCTGACTGCCAAGCGCCAAAAGAATTGCTACCATTAATAATCTATACAGATGCATCATTTACTTTCTTGGCTTAATCAATTCATCTTATCAGTCATCTGCACTTATGCGACTTCTCTCTGTATGTTCCGGCAAAGTAATGCCACTCTTTGGTTCTCATCACTCGAACTATTCAACAGTAGCCTCAGCGATCAATAAACAGTCCATCAGTAATCTTGACTCCCCCACTCCGATTGAAATTACTCGACTTGGAGTTGCGGGCGATGAGCAAGCTGATCTATCAGTACATGGCGGTATTGAGAAAGCTATTTATGTCTATCCAATCGAGCACTACGCTTTTTGGAATGAATTACTTTTTCGCGAAACAAAACAATCTGTCAACCTTCCTCTAGGTGCATTTGGTGAAAACTTCACCATCGAAGGCTTACTTGAGACTGAAATATTTGTTGGAGACCAAATGCAGATTGGTGAGCTTCAATTTACCGTCGTCAAATTACGTGAACCCTGCTTTAAGTTCAATGCCAAGATGAAATATAAAGGCGCAGCCAAGGCAATGCTGCAATCAGGTTTTAGTGGATGGTATCTACGAGTAAATCAAACTGGTGTAGTCGCAGCGGGTGCTGACATCCACGTGCTACCAGGTCAAAGATTGACGTCCATCGCAGATCAGAATCTAGCCTTGTTTAATCGCGGCAATCAAAAAGATCTATGGGATTAACTTAGAACCTAAATTAGTAAACAACTTAGGCAATAAAAAACCCGACCACATCGTGGTCGGGTTTAGTTTTGCAACAGACTAATAAAGCTTAGTCTTTAGCGTAGATATCTACGTCTTTAGTTTCTTTAATAAACAGTGTGCCGATTACCAATGTCACCGCAGCGATGATGATTGGGTACCAGAGACCGTAATAAATATTACCGTTTTGCGCCACCAAGGCAAAGGCGATTGTTGGCATCAAGCCACCGAACCAACCGTTACCAATATGGTATGGCAAGGACATAGAGGTGTAGCGAATACGGGTTGGGAACAACTCAACCAACATCGCTGCAATTGGGCCATAAACCATGGTTACCAAAATCACCAAAATTACCAAAATACCAAGAATCGCAGCATGATTGATAGCAGCAGGATCAGCCTTTACAGGATAACCAGCAGCATTCAATGCATCACGAATTGCTTTCTTGAACTCAGCATCTTTTACTTTCAGATCAGCTGGAGCCATACCCTTAGCAGAGTAGCCCTGAATCTCTGTATCACCAATCTTCACAACAGCGGTACCACCGGCTGGGCCAGGGATAGTTGTGTAGCTTGCAGAGTTAGAAGCCATCACCTGCTTTGCAATGTCGCAAGAACTTGTGAACTTTGCTGTACCAGTTGGGTTGAACTGGAAAGTACATTCGTTCACATCAGCAGTAATACTTGCTGGTGCAGTAGCCATTGCCTTTTCTAACGCTGGGTTAGCAAAGTGGGTTAAACCGTTGAACAATGAAACTGGTGTGTTCGGGATGTACAGAATGATGGCAAGCAACAAACCGCCCATGATGATGACCTTACGGCCAATCCTATCTGACAATGAACCAAAGATAACGAAGAATGGTGTACCGATTACCAATGAAGCAGCAATCAACAAGTTCGCAGTCTTAGGATCCACCTTCAACACTTGAGTGAGGTAGAACAAAGCGTAGAACTGACCTGTGTACCAAACCACTGCTTGACCTGCAACCAGACCAAACAATGCCAAGATAACAATCTTCAAGTTCTTCCATTGACCAAATGACTCTGTCAAAGGTGCTTTAGAAAGCTTGCCTTCTTCCTTCATCTTTTTGAAGGCTGGGGATTCGTTCATCGATAAACGGATGTAAACAGAAACGCCCAACAAAACGATTGAGAGAAGGAATGGAACACGCCAACCCCAAACATCAAAGTCTGGACCAGTGAATTCACGTGTGAACAAAATCACCAACAAGGACAAGAACAAGCCTAGAGTCGCTGTTGTCTGAATCCAAGCTGTGTATGCACCACGCTTACCATGAGGAGCGTGCTCCGCAACGTAAGTAGCAGCACCACCGTACTCACCACCCAAAGCCAAACCTTGAAGCATACGCAATGCAATCAAGATCACTGGAGCAGCAACACCGATAGTTGCATAGTTTGGTAAGCAACCTACTACGAAGGTTGCGCCACCCATTAATAGGATGGTTACCAAGAAGGTGTACTTACGACCAATCAAATCACCTAAGCGACCGAATACCAAAGCGCCGAATGGACGCACGATAAAGCCGGCAGCAAATGCTAATAGAGCAAAAATGAAGGCTGAGCCAGCATCTAGGCCTGAGAAAAACTGCTTGGCCATAATGGCAGCCAATGAACCGTAAAGATAAAAGTCGTACCACTCAAAAACCGTACCTAAAGAGGAAGCAAAAATAACTTTGCGTTCTTCAGCGGTCATTGGGGCTGCTTTAGTTGATGTTGACATCAGTAGCTCCTAACTATTTATTAAATAAAAAACAACTAGGCGATTATGCTTTGAAAAAATTCAAAGAAATCCACTACTTAGGGTAATTCCCCATCAAATTGGATCGGGGTTTTCCCCCATAAATGTCGATTTATTGCAAACCATCCGCTGCATGCTTATTAATCAAACGTGCACCAAGATGTTGCTAATAGCCCAATACTGGTGCAAATGTGATGTAGCGCAAATCTACACCCCTATTAAATAAGTCCTGAAGTCGGTACTCAGCAGTACACCAACAAATAACTGATTAAGGAGCAATACAAATGAAAAGACGTGATTTTTTAAGCAAAACCGCATTAGGCGCAGCTGCTGGTGTACTTGCAGCCCCAGCTATTGCCCAATCCATGCCAGAAATTAAGTGGCGTTGTGCCTCCAGCTTTCCAAAGAGCTTAGATACGATTTACGGTGGTGGCGAGTACATTTCAAAGCGTGTGGCAGCTCTGACAGACGGCAAATTTCAAATCCGAATTTTTGGCGCCGGTGAGATTGTTCCAGCATTCGGTACTGTAGATGCAGTTCAACAAGGAACTGTTGAGTGCACTCATACAGCCGGCTATTACTTTGTTGGCAAAAATAAAACCTTTGCGTTTGATACCACCGTGCCTTTCGGTATGAACCAACGCCAACAAAATGCCTGGATGTATTGGGGTGGAGGCTTGAAGCTCCAACGAGAATTTCTACGCGACTACAACATCATTTCTTTCCCAGCCGGCAATACAGGCACCCAAATGGGTGGCTGGTTTAAAAAACCCGTCAAAACCGTTGCTGACCTCAAAGGTCTCAAAATGCGTATTGCAGGCTTAGGGGGTGAAGTAATGTCTCGCCTAGGCGCGATCCCTCAGCAAATCGCTGGTGGCGATATTTATCCCGCTCTGGAAAAGGGCGTGATTGATGCTGCTGAGTGGGTTGGCCCTTACGACGATGAAAAACTTGGCTTTTACAAGATTGCGCCCTACTACTACTACCCAGGTTGGTGGGAGGCATGCTCCATGTATTCCATGTACGTGAATATCAAGGAATGGGAAAAGCTACCGAAGCAATACCAGGAAGCCTTCACTGCAGCCTGCGCGGAATGCAACATCGACATGATGGCCGAGTATGACTACAAAAATCCGATCGCCTTACAAAGTCTGATTAAGAATGGCGTAAAGCTTCAATCCTATTCAACAGAAATCATGAAAGCAGCTTCCACTACCGCATTCGCAATTTATGAGGAAGAGGCCGCCAAGAATCCATCCTTCAAGAAAATTTACGAGCCGTGGAAGAAGTTCCGCAACGATCAAATGCTATGGAACAAAGTTGCTGAACAAACCCTCATGAGTTTTATGTTGACTAACCCAGTCAAATAAACAAAGTGAGAATCTGATATGCCAAAACAATTTTTAGTTTTTGCAAGTTTCGTCGATCGTTTAAATGACCGTTTTGGCGTATTAGCGAGTTGGATGGTTTTGATTGCCGTACTGGTCAGCACAGCAAATGCGCTGATTCGGTATGGCTTCAACATCAGTTCCAATGGCTGGCTTGAAGCGCAATGGTATTTGTTTGCAGGCATGGTGATGTTTGGTGCCGCAACTACCTTTCGCCTAAATGAACATGTGCGAGTTGACGTACTCTATGCGCTATATCCCAATAAAGCACGTCTGTGGTTAGATTTTTGGGGCGGCATTATTTTCTTCTTGCCAATGACAACCATTATTGGTTATTACTCTTGGGAATTTTTTATCACTTCCGTGATTCAAAATGAAACTTCGAGCAATCCAGGTGGTCTGATACGTTGGCCAGTACGCGGTGTTATTACCCTAGGATTCTTCTTGCTCACTCTTCAGGGCATTTCTGAAATCATCAAACGCTACGCAGCCATTATTGGCATGATTCAAATCGATCCCAAGTACGAAAGACCACTCCAATGATTAGCCATGAATTGATGGCCCCCATCATGTTTGGGGGTCTAATTATATTTTTGTTGCTTGGATATCCAGCCGCTTTTTCTCTTGGCGCTGTTGGCTTATTCTTTGCTTTTATCGGTATCGAAATGGGTATGTTTCAACCCACTTTCTTACAAGCACTTCCAGACCGAGTATTTGGCATTCTGTCAAATGACTTGCTACTCTCCATTCCCTTTTTCACCTTTATGGGTGCGATTCTGGAGAAGTGTGGATTAGCAGAAGATATGCTCGAAGGATTGGGGCAGTTGTTTGGCCCAGTCCGCGGCGGCCTAGCTTATGCCGTCATTATTGTTGGCGCAATTTTGGGTGCCATTACCGGCACAGTGGCAGCCTCCGTGATTGCCATGGGATTAATTTCCCTGCCAATCATGTTGCGTTATGGCTATAACCCACGCGTTGCCACTGGTGTGATTGCGGCGTCCGGCACGATTACTCAGTTGATTCCACCATCGCTCGTATTAATCGTATTGGCTGACCAGTTAGGTAAGTCTGTTGGTGATATGTATGCAGGTGCCATTGGACCATCCATTATTCAAGTGGCGCTGTTCTGCTTGTTCATCTTCTTTCTGTCAATTTTTAGACCACAGGATGTTCCGGCATTGCCACCAGAAGCGCGCCCTAAAATTGATTGGAAGTTATTCAAGAAAATCCTATGGGGTATTGTTCCTTCAATCGCACTTATCTTCTTAGTGCTCGGAACTATTTTGATGGGTCTAGCGACACCAACTGAAGGTGGTGCTATGGGTTCTGTAGGAGCATTAATTCTCGCAGCAATGAACAAGCGCCTACAAAAAACCTTAGTCTGGGAAGCAATGACCTCTACTATGCGCATCAATGCCATGGTGATCTTCATTCTGATTGGCTCTACTGTATTTGGTTTGACATTCCGCGGTGTAGATGGGGACCTTTGGATTGAGGAGCTCTTAACAGGTCTGCCCGGTGGGCAAATCGGCTTCTTGATTGTGGTGAACTTATTTGTCTTCTTCTTAGCCTTCTTCTTAGACTATTTTGAAATTGCGTTCATCATCATTCCATTGTTAGCCCCTGTTGCTGAAAAGCTCGGAATTGATTTGATTTGGTTTGGTGTATTACTGGGCGCCAACATGCAAACCTCATTCATGCATCCGCCATTTGGATTTGCCCTGTTTTATTTACGAGGGGTAGCAGATAAAACTGTTAAAAGCTCCGATATTTACTATGGGGCCCTTCCGTGGGTTGGTTTGCAATTGATTCTGGTGGCGATCATCATCTTCATTCCAGAAACTGTGACTTACTTTGTTGATAAACCCACTGTCGCGATTGACGCCAACGGACCCTCCATTGATCCTTTAGCTGGTGTAGAGCAAAACGAAATCACAGTAGACTCTAGCTCTGAGATCGAACGTCAATTGCGCGAGAATAAATAGGCGATTGATCGGGAATAAAAAAAGGGGTTTAGTAATGCAAGCAAAATGGGGTATTCGGGGGATGGCGGTAGCACCGCACTCCCTCGCTTCTGAATCTGCACTAGCAGTACTCAGAGAAGGCGGTAACGCTCTTGAAGCAATGGTGGCTGCAGCAGCCACAATTGCTGTCGTTTACCCCCACATGAACTCGATTGGCGGAGACTCTTTCTGGGTGATTCACTCTCCTGGTAAGGCGATGGGCGGAATTGATGCTTGCGGTGCAGCCGCCGGCCTGGCGACTAAACAGTGGTATGCAGATCGCGGCATCACCACCGCTATTCCCTTTAGGGGTGCTGTTGCAGCCAATACAGTTGCGGGCACGATTTCTGGCTGGGGTGCAGCACAACAACTTTCAAAACAAGGTTTAGGTGGAAAGCTTCCGCTCTCTCGCTTATTGGCTGATGCCATTCACTATGCTGAAGCAGGTGTACCAGTTACCCATAGTCAGTCCAGTCTTACCTCCAAGAAACGTGGTGAACTGAGTCATATTCCTGGATTTTCTGAAACATTTTTAGTTAACGGCAAAGCGCCTGAAGTAGGCAGCATTTTCAAGCAAGAGCGGCTTGCAAAAACATTACGGCAAATTTCTCGTAAAGGTACAGAGGATTACTACCGCGGCGATTTAGCCGAGCTACTCGCAAAAGAACTGACAGAAATTGGTAGCCCACTTAGACTCAGCGACCTTCATCGCCATCAAGCCAAACTGATTGACCCACTTGAGCTCAAGCATAGCATGGGCAGCGTCTACAACATGACGCCACCAACTCAAGGCGTCGTGTCCTTAATGATCATCGGCATATTGGATCAACTCAATCTCAAGCGCTTTAAGGTGGATAGTGCCGAATATGTTCATCACTGTGTTGAGGCTACCAAACAGGCATTTAAAGTCAGAGACCAATTTGTCACTGATCCAGCGTATATGACAAAAAATGCGCAGTCTTTTTTATCTCCAGCGTTCTTGAAGAAGTTGGCGAAAAATATTGACCCTGAAAAAGCTTTGCCTTGGGGTCAAGGCAAAGGGCCAGCAGATACGATTTGGATGGGCGTGATTGATGGGGATGGAAATTGCGTTTCCTTTATTCAAAGTATTTATCACGAGTTTGGCGCCGGCATCGTACTTCCTCAGTCTGGAGTGAACTGGCAGAACCGTGGCTGTAGCTTCTCGCTGGATCCAAAAACACTCAATCATCTTGAGCCTTATCGCAAACCATTTCATACACTGAATCCTGCGATGGCTTTATTTAAGGATGGTCGGTCGATGGTGTACGGCACGATGGGCGGTGATGGCCAACCCCAAACGCAGTGTGCCGTCTTTACTCGTACAGCAACATACGGCCTTGATCCGCAAGATGCCATCAGTCGCCCTCGTTGGCTGCTCGGTAGAACCTGGGGTCAAACTAGCGACAGCTTGAAATTAGAGTCGCGCTTTAGCCCATGGGTTGCGAAAGAGCTTCATGCCTTAGGACACGAAATTGAAATGCTTGATGACTTTGATGAAACCGTAGGTCATGCAGGCTGCATTATTCGCGACCCCTCTGGCACACTTCATGGTGGCTGGGATCCTCGTAGTGATGGCGCTGTTAGCGCGTTTTAGTAATAAATAACTTGGGTACGCGCAGATCCCAGTAAATGGCAGCTGCGCGTAATCCAAAAATGGCCAACATACAGATCACTGACCCCTCAAGCGTGTACTGTGGCAAGAAATTCAGAATAAGAATGTATAAGAGGCAGCCCAAAGTAACCGGGATTGCATAAAGCTCATGTGACATGAGCAGTGTTTTTCTGCCAGCCAACACATCACGCAAGAGACCGCCGCCAATTGCAGTTACCACCCCGAGAATCACTGGGGCAACTGGCAAGCCAAACCCCAAGTTCCAGGCCTTATCTGCCCCCTGAATCCCAAACAAAGCAGCGCCCAGTCCATCGATATAGAGCATCCAGCGATAAATCTGGGGCTGTGTAAAAAAAGATTCGGCGACAAAAGTCACGATGCATGCGCCCAATGCAACCCAAATATAAATTTGCGTAATCGACCAAAAAGCAGGTACCTCTAAAATAATGTCGCGCAGTGTTCCACCACCAATTGCTGTAATAACACCCAGTACCAAGACCCCAAAAAGATCGACTCCACGATCGGCAATAGCCAGCACACCAGTCACTGCAAAAGCGACTGTGGCAACGATGCCAATCCAAAAATTAATTTGTTCCATACTGACTAGTCTAAATCAGCGACAGCAGTTACTCAATGAAGTCCTTAATATACTGAGGGTAATGCGATTAAGGAATCTTTCATGAATACTCAGCTTTATAGTTTTTGGCGTAGCTCAGCAGCCTTTCGGGTGCGCATTGCCTTGAACTTAAAAGGTATGGATTACGAGGTGATTCCAGTTCACCTCCTTAGAGATGGTGGCGAACAACGAACGACTGAATATGCAGAGAAAAATTCTAATCGCTTAGTGCCCCTTTTTACCAATGGCGCTCATACTATTCACCAATCGCTTGCAATCATCGAATATCTTGAAGAGATTCAAGCCACTCCACCCTTACTACCGCACACTGCAATTGATAGGGCATGGGTGCGGGCAGTCGCGATGGACATTGCGATTGAGATTCACCCGATGAATAATTTAAGAGTATTGCGCTATCTCATCAAAACCTTAGGCGTGAGTGCAGAGGCAAAAGATATCTGGAATCATCATTGGATGAATTTGGGTTTAACTAGTCTAGAAAAGCAATTAAGCGCAGATCCGAGAGTGGGTCGCTTTGCTTATGGTGATCAGCCTGGTTTAATTGATATCTGCTTGGTTCCACAAATATTTAATGCACTTAGCGCAAAGCTGGATATGAAAGCTTACCCGACACTCATCAAGATATTTAATGAATGTATGAAGCTACCAACATTTATTGACGCCTCTTGGGAAAAGCAAATTGATGCAGAGGGATCAAACCCCCTTACTCCACCACAGGAATAAAGACAGTGTGAGCAAAGATCCCAGCGTACTGAGGAGCACCACTCGGGAAATCATTCTGCCATCTACCTTGTAGTATTGAGCCAACATGAATGGGCCAGTACCAGTAGGTAGAGCAGCTAGTATGACAACGGAGCTTACCCACAGATCAGGCAAACCTAATAGTGGTCCCGCTATCAACCAAGCGATTAGCGGCTGAATAATCAGTTTTGCAAAACTAATACTCCATGCCTGTTGCGGTACTGCACTTTCTTTTTGCATCAAAAATAGGCCGATTGAAACTAATGCGCAAGGTGTTGCAGCTGCAGCGAGAAAAGAAATGACTTGCGCCAATGGGTCATACAAAACCAAATCTGTAGATGACCACACCAAACCAGCAACTGGTGCAATCAAGAGTGGATTCGTGCATAGAGACCTGATTACACTGAAAGCAATTTCATGCGATTTTTTGTGGGACTGTATGCCAACCTCAATGAGGACAGTCGCTATGGCAAACATCACAAAAACAATAAAAGTAGAGATGATTGCTGGTGCCAAACCATCCTGACCAAGCGCCAAAACACAAAGCGGAATACCCATATAGCCCGTATTCGAGTAAGAGGCACTGAGACCTGAGAAACTAGCTGCCGCTAAGTCTCTGTTACGCATCCAACTTGTTACAAGTACAAGAATAAATACGGCTAAGCAGCTCAGAAAAAAAGCAGCGATAAAGCCTGGCTGCCAAAGTGTTTGCCAGCTACTACTGGATGCGAAATTAAACAATTGGGCAGGAAGTGCAAGCCAGACAACAAAACGATTTAACTCAATAGCTGCACTATCACCCAACTTCCCAGTTCTGCCACAAAGATAACCAATCAGAATTAGCGTAAATACTGGGAAGACGACATTAAAGACGTAGAACAATTTACGTGTGCTTTTTTAGCTCAAGCAATTTTCTTCAGAGTCTGCCGATATCGCTGTGCATTTTTAATATAACGTCCCGCGATAGCTTCGATGCCAGCCATCTGCTCTGGGGTCAGCGTCTTTGCAACTTTAGCAGGTGAGCCCAAAATCATAGAGCCATCCGGAAATTCTTTACCCTCAGTCACCAATGCGCCAGCGCCTACTAAACAGTTTTTGCCAATTTTGGCGCCATTCAGAATGACTGCGCCAATACCAATCAAACTGCCATCACCAATTTGACAACCGTGGAGCATCACTTGATGTCCGATAGTCACTTGCTTGCCAATAATGAGAGGGTAACCAGGGTCAGTGTGCAAAATTGAAGCATCTTGCACATTACTACCCTCGCCGATTTGAATGAGATCGTTGTCACCGCGGACAACTACCTTGGGCCACACACTCGCATTTTGATGTAACTCAACCCTGCCGATTACTTCCGCGCTTTCCGCAACCCAAGCTCCCTCACCTAAGTGGGGAGCATTTCCGTCTAGTTCAAATATAGCCATAACCTATTATAGATAATGGCTAGATTAAAGAAAGCCTACCAATTAGGCTCACGATCAGGAGTTGAAGAAATACGGTGAATACTCAAATCAGCGCCTTCAAACTCTTCCTCTTGAGACATCCGAATTCCTAAAATAGCTTTCAGCAATCCATAGACTACAAAACCACTTACGAGAGCAATAACAACTCCCAAGGTAGTCCCAATTAACTGCCCCAAGAAAGTAACGCCACCAAGACCGCCTAGTGCTTTTGTCCCAAAGATCCCTGCAGCCAATCCACCCCATAGGCCACACAAGCCATGCAAAGGCCAAACCCCCAGAACATCATCAATCTTCCAGCGGTTTTGCACTAAGGTAAACATATAGACAAATAGAGCGCCAGCGATTAGACCAACCACCAATGCACCCATGGGATGCATTAAATCTGAACCAGCACAAACAGCTACTAAGCCAGCTAAAGGTCCGTTATAAGTAAATCCAGGGTCGTTGCGACCAATAACCCATGCCGCCAAAGTACCCCCAACCATCGCCATCAAGGAATTCATAGCTACTAAACCGCTGATCTTATCAATGGTCTGCGCACTCATCACATTAAATCCAAACCAACCTACCGCCAAAATCCAAGCACCCAAAGCCAAAAATGGAATGCTGGATGGTGGATGAGCTGCTACATTGCCATCCTTGGTATAGCGGCCGCGACGTGCGCCCAAAAGAATGATCGCCGGTAGAGCAATCCAGCCACCAACCGCATGCACTACGACTGATCCTGCGAAATCATGAAACTCTTCGCCCGTAAAAGACTTAATCCAAGCTTGGATACCGTAATGCTGATTCCAGGCAATGCCCTCGAAGAAGGGATAGATAAAACCTACCAGAATAAAAGTAGCAATTAACTGGGGATTGAACTTCGCACGCTCAGCAATGCCGCCAGAGATAATGGCCGGGATAGCTGCGGCGAAGGTCAGTAAGAAAAAGAATTTGACTAATTCATAGCCATTTTTTTCCGCCAAGAGCTCAGCGCCAGAGAAAAAGTTAACGCCATAGGCAATGCTGTAGCCAATAAAGAAATAGGCAATAGTTGACACTGCGAAGTCGACCAAGATTTTGACCAAAGCATTTACTTGATTCTTTTTACGAACAGTACCAAGTTCAAGAAATGCAAATCCCGCATGCATCGCCAAAACCATGATGGCGCCGAGCAAAATAAATAAGGCATCACTGCCTGATTTCAAAGTTTCCACTGAATAACCCCCCATATTTTTTGCATCATTATGGGGAATTTAAAGCTAGCCTCTTAGTATTAATGCACTCATTTAGTGCAATTTATTACCCTAATAATGGTTTATTATGAAATTACATACACCCAAGGGAGAACCCATGAAAAAAGTTTTAGTTCTATTGGCCACTTTAGGCGCATTTTCTGGCTTATCCCAAGCTCAAGAAAAAATTCCAGTATTGAGCACCCAAGAGCTCGTAAATGTCTGCAAATTGCCTGCAAGTCCAGAGTCCCGCAGCTTTTGCGTAGGTTATACAACCGCAATCTATGACACTTATTTAGCGACACGTCATCCGCAACGCACTGCGCCATCCATCTGCGTCAAGCAACCAGCACCATCACGTGACGAAGTTATTGGTGAATTTGTAAAATTTGGCCAAACTGACCAACAAGTTTCTGACAAACCCGCAGCAGGTGTTTTCTTGGGCTTCTTGGCAGCACGCTTTCCTTGCGCCAGAAAATAATTTAGGCATTTAGCCCACTCAATTTATAGACTTAAGGAACAGTTGATATGAAAAAAATGATCGCTATTGCTGCTGCAACCTTAGCAATTGCAGGTTGCTCCAACATGAGTAATACAGAACAACGCACTTTGTCTGGTGCCAGTATCGGTGCAGCTGCTGGTGCAGTTGGCACAGCCATCTTCCACGGTAATCCAATCTGGGGGGCAGTTGGTGGTGCAGCAGTTGGTGCAGCATCTGGCTATGTATACGATGCTTACAAAAAAGAGCAGGCTTCTGAGTACAACTCTGGATACAACGCAGGCAAAAATAATCAACCCGCTAAAGCTCCTCAATAATTCTGAGTTAAGCGGCATTCGCTGCAAATCAAAAACCCGACCTGCGTAATGCACGTCGGGTTTTTCTTTAGGGCTTGAGCAACTTAAGAAAGTAGCAGCTCATTAATACGCTTTACATAAGCGGCAGGATCATTCAATTGGCCGCCCTCTGCCAATAGAGCTTGATCAAACAAGACCTGGGCCCACTGATCAAAGTGCTGATCATCTGACTTCAACTTCAGGAGCAAAGGATGCTCAGGATTAATCTCCAAGATTGGTTTGGTATCGGGCGCTTGCTGGCCTGCTGCTTTGAGCATTCGCAATAAATTTCCAGAGAGCTCATTCTCATCGGAGACTAAGCATGCTGGGGAATCAGTCAAGCGAAAGGTCACACGCACATCCTTCACCTTGTCTGCCAAGACCGCTTTCATACGATCGAGCAAGTCCTTGAAATTCTTCTCAGTTTCTTCGTGCTCCTTCTTTTCTTTCTCGTCACTTAAATTACCAAGATCAAGCCCACCTTTTGCAACTGAGGTCATTTGCTTACCATCAAACTCAGCAAAGAAAGACAGCATCCACTCATCCACTCGATCAGATAGTAATAACACCTCAACACCCTTCTTGCGGAAGATTTCTAAATGCGGGCTATTTTTAGCGGCGTTAAAAGTATCGCCAGTAACGTAATAAATCTTGTCCTGACCCTCTTTCATACGAGAGATGTACTCGGCTAGAGAGACACCTTGATCTGCAGAGTCGTTATGGGTACTTGCAAAACGCAAGAGTTTTAAGATGCGCTCTTGATTTATCTGATCCTCACCTACGCCCTCCTTAAGGACTTGTCCAAACTGAGTCCAGAAAGTACGATATTTTTCTTTCTTAGCCTCATCATCGCTATTTGCTAGATCCTCCAACATACTCAGCACACGCTTAGTGGAGCTTTCGCGAATAATTTTGACATCGCGTGATTCCTGCAGAATTTCGCGAGAGACGTTTAAAGGTAGGTCTGTTGAATCAATCACCCCAGTGACAAAGCGCAGGTACATCGGCATTAATTGCTCGGCATCATCCATGATGAATACCCGCTTCACGTACAACTTGATGCCACCCCGCTTATTACGATCCCATAAATCAAATGGTGCACGTGCAGGTACATACAGTAACTGCGTAAATTCACTGCGGCCTTCAACTCTATTCAAGGAATAGCACAAAGGATTTTCATAATCATGTGACAAATGTTTATAGAACTCGTCATACTGCTCTTCGCTAATCTCAGACTTTGAGCGAGCCCACAAAGCACTGGACTGATTAATACTCTCGAGCTCATCCTTGATTACCTGCTCTTTTTTATCTGCATCCCACTCCTCTTTATTCATCTGAATGGGCAAAGAGATGTGGTCAGAATACTTACGAATAATTGACTTGAGTTTTTGAGTAGAAAGGAAGTCGTCCTCGCCTTCGCGTAGGTGCATTGTGATCGATGTACCACGCTGTGGGCGATCAATATTTTCTACCGTAAATTCACCCGAACCATCAGACTCCCAACGAACACCATCCGTTGCTGGCAGTCCAGCTCGACGAGTCTCAACAGTAATTCGATCCGCCACAATAAAGGCTGAGTAGAAACCCACACCAAACTGGCCAATCAAAGCAGCATCCTTTTGTTGATCGCCAGAAAGCTTAGAGAAAAATTCTTTTGTGCCAGAGCGAGCGATAGTTCCTAAATTGGAAATGACTTCATCGCGACTCATACCAATTCCGTTATCCGCAATGGTGACAGTTCTGGTGGCTTTATCAAAACTGACCTTGATCCTTAGGTCGGGATCATCGCCATACCAATCAGGATGCTCAATCCCCTCAAAACGGAGTTTGTCTGAAGCGTCAGACGCATTCGAGATCAATTCACGGAGAAAAATTTCCTTATTGGAATACAAGGAATGGATCATCAGTTGTAAAAGTTGCTTTACCTCGGCCTGAAAACCTAAGGTTTCTTTACTAGCTACAGTCATGCGAATACCCTCTTAATCAATGAATATGATCCTCACTAAATGGGGGTTATTTAATATATTTCAAGATCTATAAAAACAGAAATTTAGCCTGAGTGCGGCTTTGAATGCTTCTCCGCCACAGGTAATTCAGCCTTTTTCCAGGCACTAAAGCCGCCCTCTAGATGGCAAACCCTAGGAACTCCCATTCTCTGGAGGGTTTCTGTTGCCAAAGCAGAGCGCCATGCAGAAGCGCAATACAGCACCAAACGTTTACCCTCACCAAAGATCGGCTTGTAATAAGGGCTGTCTGGATCAACCCAAAATTCCAGCATGCCGCGAGGTGCATGAATTGCATTGGGAATCATGCCGTCACGCTCTAACTCCCTAACATCGCGTATATCCACAAAAACGGTATTTTCATCGCCAAGGAATTGTTGAGCCTGCTCTAAAGAAACAGTCTCTATTTGCGCCATCGCATTTGCAATTAACTCTTGATAGCCTAATGTCAATTTCATTACAACCTCCTAAAGTACTAATACTTTCACATAATTGATCTTAAAGGTATTTTTACAATCTCATCCTGATAATATATCTCCATGAACTTCACTCCTACAGAGCTTGGTGCAAGCATTATTTTTGCAATTGCGGTGCTACATACGTTTTGTACTTCGTATTTTGAAAAGCTTGCTAAAAAATCCCCAAGACATGCTGGCCTATGGCACCTCCTTGGCGAGGTGGAAGTTGTCTTTGGATTTTGGGCGGCAATTCTGATGATTTTCATGTGGCTTGCTAACGATCTAGCCACAGCAAAAGCATACATCAACAAACGTAACTTTACAGAGCCACTATTTGTTTTTGCCATTATGGTTGTCGCTGGCAGCAAGCCAATTCTGCATTTTGCTACTCAACTGCTCTATAGGCTTGGCAACGTAATTCAATTGGTCTTGCATACCAAGCAAGTTCCCACGCTCTATTTCTTGACACTCAGCATCACGCCTTTACTAGGCTCCCTGATTACCGAGCCTGCAGCAATGACACTTGCGGCCTTCTTATTACGAGACCTGGTATACCGCCATAAATGCTCCACCCCAGTTTTGTTTGGCACCCTCGGCGTGCTATTTGTCAATATTTCGATCGGCGGAACATTAACTAATTTTGCTGCCCCACCAGTACTTATGGTGGCTGCAACTTGGGGTTGGAGTACCGCCTTCATGTTCTCAAACTTTGGCTTTGAGGCAATGATTGCTATTTTTATTAATGCAGGAATCGTAACCCTACTCTTTCATAAGCAACTCGTTGAACCCACAAGCAAAACTAACCAAGCTCGGATTCCGCTAGCCATTACAGCAATTCATCTGCTGTTTTTGTTAGGTATTGTCGGCTTCGCGCATGATCCAGTCATCTTCATTTGGCTACTACTCTTTTTTATTGGCTACACAACTGCTTATCCAAAACATCAAAGCCCGCTGATCTTGCGTGAAGCTTTGCTGGTAGCGTTCTTTTTAGGTGGATTGGTTGTACTAGGCGCACTTCAAGGCTGGTGGTTGCAGCCCTTACTAGAAACCATGAGTCCCACCGCCGTGTTCTATGGCAGTGTTGCATTAACAGCAATTACGGATAATGCTGCGCTCACTTATTTAGGCTCTCTAGTACAAGGCACTTCTCCAGAATTCAAGTTAGCTTTAGTTGGCGGTGCGGTTGCTGGTGGCGGCTTAACCGTAATTGCTAATGCCCCCAACCCTGCTGGGCTGGCTATTTTGCGTAGTTACTTCCCCAATGCAGCAGTTTCAGCTGGATTACTGTTTGTGGCCGCCATTCCACCAACCATTGTTGCGATTCTAGCCCTTCGTCTGCTCTAAACGACTTATCCCGTAAAATCTGAGCTTCGCCCCCAGCTATAAACCTGAGAACGGCATATGAAAAAGCTCTATATCAAAACCTTTGGCTGTCAAATGAACGAGTACGACTCGGGCAAGATGGCCGACCTCTTACATGCCAATGAAGGCATGGTCATGACCGATACACCTGAAGATGCAGATGTCGTTCTATTGAACACCTGTTCAATCCGCGAAAAAGCAGAAGACAAGGTATTTTCAGACTTAGGGCGCCTGCGCGAGCTCAAGAAAACTAAGCCCAATTTATTGATTGGTGTTGGCGGTTGCGTTGCCAGCCAAGAAGGTCAACAAATTATTAGCAGGGCACCATATGTCGATGTGGTCTTCGGTCCGCAAACCTTACATCGCCTATCTGATCTGATTACGCAACGTCGCCAAACCGGCAGACCCCAGGTGGACATTTCATTTCCAGAAATAGAAAAGTTTGATCACCTTCCTGCCTCCCGTCAAACTCGAGGCTCAGCTTACGTATCTATCATGGAAGGCTGCTCGAAGTATTGTAGCTACTGCGTAGTTCCCTACACTCGTGGCGAAGAGGTATCGCGCCCTTTTGATGATGTATTGACTGAAGTGGCTGGTCTTGCAACTCAAGGCGTAAAAGAAATTGTCTTGCTCGGTCAAAATGTAAACGCTTATCTTGGCAAGATGGGAAATACCGAAGAGATTGCAGACTTTGCACTACTGATTGAATACATTGCAGAAATTCCAGGGGTGGAAAGAATTCGCTTTACCACTAGCCACCCTAAAGAATTTACACAGCGCTTAATTGATGTCTATGCAAAAGTTCCCAAGTTAGTAAGTCATTTGCATCTACCAGTACAACATGCATCAGATTCTGTTTTATCTGCTATGAAACGTGGCTATACGGCACTGGAATACAAAAGCATTATTCGTAAGATGCGTGCTGTACGGCCTGACCTTACGCTATCTAGCGACTTTATTGTGGGCTTTCCTGGCGAGACGGATGAAGACTTTGTAAAACTGCTCAAGATGGTTGAGGAACTTAATTTTGATAATAGCTTTTGCTTCATCTTCAGCGCACGACCCGGAACGCCGGCAGCCAACTTAATCGATGACACTCCATATGAGATCAAACTGAAGCGACTACAAACATTACTTGCTCTAGTTGAGTCACAAGCAAATCAGATCAGCAAAAATATGTTGGGCAATACGGAAAGAGTACTTGTCGAAGGTCTAGCAAAGGATGGTGTGAACTTGCAGGGCCGCGCAGCCAACAATCGTGTGATTCACTTTGACGCCCCAGATAAGGATATTGAACCACTGATTGGACAAATGGTAGATATCCGCATTACCGAAGTGCTCAACTACACTCTCCGAGGTGATCTCATGAGCAAAATGATTTCAGCCCATACCCATTAAGATGACGGCCAAGGAAGCACTCCCCTCTAAATTGGAGATTGATATTCAATTTGCAAACACTTCTATAGAAGAAAAGGTTCTTGCAATTGCCTCCAAAATAACAATGAAGAGGTGGGTGAAAGAGACAATTCAATTGAGTGGTCTTATTACCTTACGCTTTGTAAATTCAGCTGAAGGTAAGAAGTTAAATTTTGCCTTTCGTAATAAAGACTATGCGACTAATGTGCTTACTTTTCCCTATGAGTTGACTAAAAAGACATTAACTGCCGATATTATTTTTTGTCTCCCCGTGATTCATAAAGAGTCATTAGGACAAGGCAAGACAGTTAAGGCTCACTTAGCACATCTGATTATTCATGGCTGTTTACATGCCCAGGGCCTTGACCACGAGGGTGAGAAAGAGGCGAAGAAAATGGAGGGCAAGGAAATCGCCCTCATGAAATCCTTGGGTTTTGACAATCCATACGCACCCATTTAAATCATCTTTAATGCTTTCTTCACTGAATTTACTTATTTCTGCGATATTCTTACCGTATGCCTGACCCCAATAAATCTCTTTTAGAGCGCTTGGCTGATTTTTTAACGCCACAGCCAACTAGCCCGGTAGAACGTCGTCAAGAGCTCATCGATACCCTCAGGGAGGCTCAGACCGAGGGCTTAATCGATGCAGATGCCCTCTCCATGATTGAAGGTGTATTCCAGGTGGGGCAGTTATGTGCTCGCGATATTTTGATTCCTCGGGCTCAGATTGACTGGATTGACATTAACTTACCTTTATCTGAAATTATCAAGAGCGTTATTACGGCAGCTCACTCACGCTTTCCGGTATTTGAAGGCACCCGCGATAACGTCATCGGCACACTGCTTGCTAAAGATTTATTACGCCACTCCACTGAAAAAGATTTTCAAGTGCGTGACTGGCTACGCCCAGCTGTATTCATTCCTGAATCAAAGCGCCTCAGCGTATTGCTACGTGACTTCAAGGACAATCGCAATCACCTAGCTATGGTGGTAGACGAATACAGTGGCGTTGCTGGGCTCATCACTATTGAAGATGTACTTGAGCAAATTGTTGGCGACATTGAAGATGAGCACGATATTGATGAAGAAGCTGACAATCTGATCTCCCTAGACAATGGTGATATTCGCGTTAAAGGCATTACTGAGTTAGATCAATTTAATACAATGCTGGGCACCCAATTTCATGATGAAGATATCGAAACAGTTGCAGGTCTAGTCATTCAGCACCTAGGTCGAGTACCCAAGATGGGCGAGCTGATTGAGATTGATAAAATTGAGTTTGAAGTGCAGCGTGCAGACCCAAGACAAATTCATATTTTGCTCGCGCGCCATCTTCCTAAAAAGCCTTCCTGAGAATTACTTTGAGTGATCGGCAATCGGTAAGACTGAGTAATAGCGTCAATATATTGTTGCTATTATTCCTAGGTGCCATATTAGCTGCTGCGGCAGAACTGCCTTATGGTGGGTGGATACAACTACCTATCTTGAGCTTGATTTGGTGGCGAATGAGTCAGCAATCAATTCCCTCAATTAAAAATCAATTTATTTCTGGAATGTCATTTGCCCTTGGCTATTTCATTCTGGGTTTATGGTGGATTTATATTAGCCTGCATGACGTAGGGGGCATGAACCCAGTGCTTGCTGGCACTGCGGTCTTCTTGCTATCTGCTTACGTAGCTGCGTATTTTTCCTTGGCCAGCCTATCGCTTGTATTTTTTAAAACTTCACGCCTGACTGGTTTATTGCTTGCGGCAAGCTGGGTCGGCTTTGAATATTTTCGTGGTGAGATATTTACTGGATTTCCTTGGATGGGATTTGCTGAAACACAACTCAATGGTCCCTTTGCACCGGTCGCACCATTATTTGGCGGTCTAGCTTGCACATTTTTAGTGGTGTGGATTTCGTGGGAAATTACTCGGTTAAAGAAAGATATCCGCTTTAGTGGCACCTGCATTATTTTTACTATCGCCCTAATGCAACTAGCTAGCTTTTGGACTTTTACAAAACCGATTGGCGAGCCAATCAGCGTTCGCTTAATTCAGGGCAATTTTGAGCAAAGCCTCAAACTCAATCCGAAGGCAATTGAAGATCAGTTTAATTTTTATACGAGCGCAATTGAACATGAGCCAGCCGATCTCATCATTACTCCTGAAACTGCATATCCTTGGCCGCAAAGCAACTTGCCTAGTGGCCTAATAAACTCCCTACAGCAATTCTCGAACAAGACCTCTAGCAATATCTTGCTTGGCGTAATTGGAGAGGCGGGGAAATCTGACGAGATCAAATACACTAATCGCGCACTTGGACTTTCTCCTCATTTACCAGCTTATCAATACGATAAATCTCACTTGGTGCCCTTTGGAGAATTTATTCCACCTGGCTTTCATTGGTTTGTAAATGCCTTCCATGTACCCATGAGTGACTTTGCACGCGGCAAGCTTGATCAAGCTCCTTTCAGCATTGTTCGTGCGGGTAAAGATGATATTCATGCTGCTATTACTATTTGCTATGAAGATGTCTTTGGTGGCGAATTAGCATCCCGCATTCATCACAGTAGTAAACCGGTTAACTTATTGATTAATATGACTAATTTGGCCTGGTTTGGAGATTCTCAAGCACCAGCTCAGCAATTGAGACTATCGCAGTTACGCTCCCTGGAAACGGGTCTACCAGCACTACGCGCCACAAATACGGGGATTACTGCAGCGCTTGGACCGAATGGCAAAGTATTGTCGCAACTAGCAGAATTTAAGCAGGGAGTGCTCAGTCTGAAGATTCAGGCTTACTCAGGTACAACCCCCTATGTAATTTGGGGAAATGCACCTATTTTGAGTCTTTCTTGCCTCTTACTCGTCCTAGGCCTCATTCGCCAAAGACGAATCTAATCGCTATTTCATAGGTGACAAGCTTAGCCATGTAAAATCAAAGGCTTAGCTAGGTTAATCATGCTTACTTTTCAGCAAATCATTCTCAAACTCCAAGATTACTGGGACCAACAAGGTTGCGCCCTCTTGCAACCTATTGACCTTGAGGTCGGTGCCGGCACATCTCATACAGCCACTTTCTTGAGGGCCATTGGTCCCGAACCATGGAAAGCGGCTTACGTCCAACCCTCGCGCAGACCAAAAGATGGTCGCTATGGAGAAAACCCAAACCGCTTACAGCACTACTACCAGTACCAAGTAGTACTAAAACCTGCGCCAGAAAATATTCTTGAACTCTACTTAGGTTCGCTTGCCGCTTTAGGTCTTGATCTCCAAAAGAACGATGTGCGCTTTGTTGAAGACGACTGGGAAAATCCAACCTTAGGCGCCTGGGGTCTAGGCTGGGAAGTCTGGCTTAACGGTATGGAAGTGACGCAGTTCACTTATTTCCAGCAAGTTGGTGGCATTGACTGCAAGCCTGTTTTAGGTGAAATCACCTACGGCATCGAGCGCTTGGCAATGTATATCCAAAATTGCTCTAACGTTTACGACCTCGTTTGGGCAGATGGCATCTCTTATGGCGATGTCTATCACCAGAATGAAGTGGAGCAGTCTTGCTACAACTTTGAGCACTCCAACACCGACCTATTGTTTGCAAACTTCACCAACTATGAAAGTGAAGCCAAGCGTTTGATGGAAGTGCCATTAGCCTTACCTGCATATGAAATGGTACTCAAGGCTGGACATACCTTCAACTTACTGGATGCCCGTGGGGCTATCTCTGTTACGGAGCGCGCAGCTTATATCGGACGCATCCGCAATCTTTCTCGTGCAGTAGCGCAAGCTTACTTTGAGTCTCGCGAGAAGTTGGGTTTCCCGATGTGCCAACGTCAACCCAAAGCCTAAATAGCTCGATCTAATTATGAGTACACCGAATTCCCCCCCTCAATCAGATACGCTTCTGATTGAAGTATTTACCGAAGAGCTCCCACCAAAATCATTGCGCCGCTTAGGCGATGCTTTTAGTGATGGTATTTATTCAGCCCTGAAGGTCGCTGGCCTCTTAAGTGAAAATTCCATTACTACTGGCTTCGCTACACCCCGTCGTCTGGCTGTTCAAATTACGAATGTCTTGAGCCAAGCGCCAGACTATCCAGTTCGTGAAAAATTACTGCCAACTAGCATTGCCTTTGATGCTGATGGCAAGCCTACTGCACCACTACAAAAGAAATTGGCTTCTCTAGGTTATGCGGAAATCGACCTCTCTACTTTAGAAAAAGCGGGTGAAGGAAAAAATGAGGCACTGTACCTTAATGTCATCGCCAAAGGTGCAGCACTAGAACAAACCGCTCAACAGGCACTCGAGCAAACACTGAACAAACTACCAATTGCTAAAATGATGCACTATCAAGTACTACAGCAAAATGGCGCATTGGCAGATGTTGAATTTGCACGTCCGGCGCACCGCATCATTGCATTACATGGAAAACAATCGCTGCATATCAGTGCACTGGGTATTGACGCTGCAAATCAAACAGAAGGCCATCGCTTTCTGGCTCCAGGTATCATTACGATTGCCTCTGCAGATCAATATGAATCTGACCTCACTGCTAAAGCAAAGGTATTACCAAGCTTTAAAAAGCGTCGTGAATTTATCGAATCTGCATTACTCAGAGCGGCTGGAACTGATTTAGTCTTGATGCCTGAGACCTTGCTCGATGAAGTGACTGCCCTAGTTGAGTGGCCAGCAATTTATGAGTGTCATTTTGATCAAGAGTTCTTGGAAGTTCCACAAGAATGTTTGATTCTAACTATGCAGACTAATCAGAAATATTTTGCCCTCACTGATAAGCAAGGTAAGTTGCGTAATCGTTTTTTAATTGTTTCTAATATTGAGACTGATAAACCAGAAGCAATTATTTCCGGCAACGAGCGCGTAGTGCGTCCACGACTTTCCGATGCACGCTTCTTCTTTGAGCAAGATCAAAAGCGTCCATTAGCATCTCGCGTAGCAGATCTTGGAAAAGTGGTTTATCACAATCAGCTCGGCAACCAGTTGGATCGCACCAAGCGCGTTCAAGGAATCGCTGTAGGCATTGCAAAAGCTTTGTCAGCCGATGAGACTCTAGCTAGTCGTGCCGCTGAGATTGCTAAAACTGATTTATTGACTGATATGGTTGGAGAGTTTCCAGAACTCCAAGGCATCATGGGTCGCTACTATGCTACACATGATGGCGAAAACGCTGATGTAGCCACCGCCTGTAGTGAACATTACATGCCCCGTTTTGCTGGTGATGCACTACCTAAGACACAAACCGGCACTATCCTAGCAATTGCCGACAAACTAGAAACACTTGTAGGTATTTGGGGTGTTGGTCTTGCCCCTACTGGCGACAAAGACCCTTATGCCTTACGTCGCCATGCTCTCGGAATTTGCCGACTCTTGCTTGAGAAAAATCTCAGCCTGTGCCTGCCTGACTTGATTGAGCTGGGGCGAAAACAATTTCCGCTAAAAGAGGTACAAGAAAAAGCTAAGACTGAAGATATTTATGCCTTCATCATTGATCGTCTCCGCGCCTACTTGCGTGACCAAGCTGTATCCGGCAAGCCATTCACTACCGAAGAGATTGAAGCCGTACTAAGCCAGTCACCCCCACAACTAAATGATTTAATTGATCGCTTAAGCGCATTGCGTGAATTTAATGCTTTGCAAGAGGCTGCACAATTAGCCGCTGCCAACAAGCGAATTAGCAATATTCTGAAAAAGAATGCTACTACTATTCCAGTGACTTGCTCAAAAAAGCTCTTACAAGTTCCTGCTGAAATTGCACTACATGAGTCGCTTGAGAAACTCACTCCAACTCTGACTGCGGCTTATGAACAACGTCAGTTCGTGAATTTTTTACAAGCGCTAGTAGCCTTAAGTGCTCCAATCGATCAATTCTTTGCCGATGTGATGGTGATGGATCCCAATCCAGAGTTACGTGATAATCGCCTAGCTCTCTTGCAACAACTGCACCAGAAAATGAATCTCATTGCCGATCTCGGCAAATTAGCATGAGCATCAGCTCCTCCAAACTGATCATTCTTGATCGCGATGGCGTAATCAATGAAGATCGAGATGATTACGTAAAGTCGATCGATGAGTGGATTCCGCTACCAGGCAGTCTTGAGGCCATTGCACTGCTTAATCAAGCGGGCTACCAAATTACTGTGGCAACTAACCAATCAGGTTTAGCACGCGGTTATTTCAATATCAACGATCTCCATGCAATGCATGGCAAGATGGATAAACTCCTCAAGCCCTTGGGTGGTCATATCGATAGCATTTTCTTTTGCCCACATACCGATGCCAATGCATGCGAATGCCGCAAGCCACTACCAGGGATGATGAAAGAAATTGCCCTTCGCTATAAAAAAAATCAATCTGTTACACCTTTATTGGGCGTACCGATTGTTGGTGATTCTTTGCGCGATCTTCAAGCGGGCGTTTCCCTCGGCGCTAGCCCACATCTAGTCTTAACTGGTAAAGGCAGCAAAACCTTAGAAAAAGGCATTCTCCCCGAAGGTACGCAGATTCATGCAGATTTGCTGGCATTCGCTCATGCATTTTTAAAAGATAAGGTTTAATGCAAACATGACTTTTATTCGCTCAGTTCTGTTTGCCCTCTTTTTGCTGATATTCACCCCGATCTGGTCGGTGCTTTGTATCCTAGTCTTCCCTTTTCTCAATCCTGAGAATCGCTATCGCTTTATTGGTCTTTGGAACAAGGTGGTTATCTGGATTCTGCAACCACTTTGCGGCATTCGCTATGAAATTCGCGGCATGGAAAACATGATGGCAGTTTTGGATAAGCCTGTTGTCGTCCTGAGTAAACATCAATCCGCTTACGAAACTATTTTTTATATCGCCTTACTCCCAAAGCAAGTCTGCTTTGTTTTCAAAAGAGAGCTGCTTTGGATTCCCTTCTTTGGCTGGGCCTTGGCTTTGCTCAAGATGATTCATATCAATCGCAATAGCAAAGAAACTGCTGCTCTCTCGGTAGTAAGCCAAGGGAAAAAGCGTTTAAGTGAAGGTAAATGGATTTTGCTGTTTCCCGAAGGGACTCGAACGCCTACTGGATCTCACAAACCTTATAGCAAAGGTGGCGCTAGGTTGGCGAGCGCCACTGAAGCATTGGTTATTCCGATTGCTCATAATGCGGGTCATTGCTGGCCGAAGAACAGTTTTCTAAAGCAACCAGGCACCGTCATATTCTCTATTGGCCCCGCAATTAGCTCTAGTGGGAAAACAGGTGGGCAGCTTCATCAAGAAGTAGAGAAATGGATTGAAGCTGAAATGCGGGTAATTGATCCTCAGGCTTATCAGTAAAACCAGAGAGTTAGTGCGCTAAAGTTTTAGCCCACTCAATATAGCGCGCTACTGGGATGTCTTGCGCACGCGCTTTTAATTCAGACTCAGACAAAGATAGTCGATCAGCAAAAGCTGATAAGTTAGTTCGTAGCATTTTTCTTCTTTGAGAAAATGCAGCTGCCACCACTTTTTCCAAAGCATGCCACTGCGCACTACTTAAACTGAAATCCCTGCGTGGAATCATTCGCACTACAGCTGAATTCACTTTGGGTTGCGGATCAAAGGCTTCAGGCGGAACATCTAAAACCTGCTCCATATCGTAGCGAGCCTGCAGCATGACAGAAAGCCTACTGAATTCAGAACCCCCTGCCTCAGAAACCATACGCTCTACAACTTCAGCCTGCAGCATAAATACCTGCTCATCAATTGCATGCGCAGCAGAAACAAGATGAAAGAGTAGCGGGGAAGAAATGTTGTAAGGCAAGTTACCAACTACCTTGCACAGACCGCCATTTGACGGCCGTGTATTGGCCCACCTCAAGAAATCAAACTTGAGAGCATCTCCCTCAATCACGTTCAAGCCAGCAAGATTCTCTTGGTTCCAATAAGCCACCAAATCTCGATCAATCTCCAAAAGGTCTAAGTGATCCAGATTGCTTAATAAGGGTCTTGTTAGCGCGCCAAGACCTGGACCAATCTCAATCACGTGCATATTTTCACTGGGATTGATGACAGCAATAATGGAATAAATTACCCCGGAGTCCTGTAAAAAGTTTTGACCAAATCGCTTACGGGCTCGATGCATCATGTCTTTAGATTCTTTGCGTTCTTTACATTTACTGCCAACTGATAGGCTAGGCGTAAAGCCTCTAACATGCTACCTGAATCTGCGAGACCTTTGCCAGCAATATCTATGGCAGTACCATGATCCACGGAGGTACGAATAATTGGTAAACCTAATGTCACATTCACGCCACCACCAAAACTAACAAACTTAAATGGTGCTAAACCTTGATCGTGATACATCGCAATGAATGCATCTATACCACCTAAGGCTTTAGCATCAAACATGGTGTCACCTGGATAAGGTCCACTTACTTGAATGCCTAGATCTTTAGCAACTTGTATAGCTGGAGCAATCATTTCAATTTCTTCGCGCCCCAGATAACCTGATTCGCCCGCATGAGGATTAACGCCTGACACCCGAATTACAGGCTTTGCAATACCAAATTTTTTCCGTAAATCCTGATCAACGATCTGAATAGTTTCCAGAATATGCTTTTGAGAGAGAGTATTAGCAACCTCTTTTAATGGCAAATGGGTTGTTACCAAGGCCACTCGTAAATCTCGACTTGTCTGGAGATCCAAAAAGCCTGTGGGCAACGTTGCACATAACATCATGACAACATGCTCTTGATGACAAAGCTTAGCTAAATATTCAGTATGTCCAGTAAATACGCTATCACTTGAAGCAATCCCCTGATTAATCACGCTCTTTTGTATTGGTGCCGTCACCATGGCATCAAATCTTCCTCCAAGACATGCCTGGACTGCCTCATCCAAGATATTAAGAACATACTGGGCATTGGCAGGATTTAGTTGACCTACTACTACCGGGGAACTTAGTGCGACAGATTCAATCTGCAAACGATTCGACAACTTCTGAGGAATATCGATTGCTGTAAATAAACTGTAATCGCCAAGTATGGTGATCGTGCTGGCAGGCTGCTCTTGCAAGAAGGCTATTGCAGCAGCAATAGAGATCTCTGGGCCAACCCCTGCCGGCTCTCCAGAGCTAATAACTAAATTAACGAGGGCTGGCTGCTGGATCATCTGCATTAATGATCTTAACCGTAGCAGTGTCACGTAATTCACGCAACCAATCTTGATAGGCCTGCTCAAACTTACGCTCACGAATTGCTGCGCGAGCAAATTGACGTTGCTTCTCTAGGGTTAATTGCGCTTCACGACGTTCGAGCACCTGAATTAAGTGCCAACCAAACTCGGTCTTTACTGGATCACTGACCTCGCCAATTTGCAGACGATTCATTGCCTGATCAAATTCAGGGACTAAATCACCAGGACCCATCCAACCTAGATTGCCACCGTTGGCAGCTGATCCATCTTCAGAATATTTTTTTGCCAACTCACCAAAATCAGCCGTCTTTGCGCGAACCTGATCACGAAAACCCGTTAGACGTCTTTCAGCATCTTGATCTGTCAAGCCCGCACGACTACGCAGCAAGATATGGCGAGACAAAGTCTGAGTAACCGTAATATTTTGCGGGGTTGATGATGCACTTTCCTGAGGCGCAGCCTGTTGCTGCTCAGGACCGCCAACCGCTAGCGCGCGACGATCTAAAACTTTGAGGACGTGATATCCAGCTGGACTCTTAACAACTGCACTAGCAACTTGGCCGCTACCAGTATTTCTTACAGCTTCATAAAACAGCTGGGGCAAACGATCTGGAGTGCGATAACCCAAGTCCTGAAATTTAATTTTAGGGTTATCTTTTGCGGCCATTGCACCCAATTGCAAGAAATCAACCTCTCCGCGCGCTTCACGCAATAAAGACTCCGCCTTTTTCTTAGCCTCAGCTTGGGTACCAGCACCGGCATTAGCATCGACCGGAATAAAAATTTGGGCTACATCAATCTCTTCTGGGGCACCTTTTGCAGCTGGAGTAGAGCGTGTAGCCCCACCAATCGCACTAGCGCGATTTCGCTCGGTAATAAAATTATCAACTTCAGCATCAGAAATCTTTAGCTTACCCTCTACCTCGCGCTCACGATAGCGACTAATAACCACATCATCACGCAACATTTGACGATAGCGCTCATAAGTACTTCCTGAGTCAATAATTTTTGTCTTCAGCTCTGCCACTGTTAATTTATTTTTAGCTGCAATATCGCCAATAATTTTATCGAGCTCCTTGCTGGTAACACCCACCCCTTCTTGCTCGGCATTTTGCAATTGTATTTTTTCCATGATGAGGCGCTCAAGCACTGTCATGCGCAAGGTGGCCCCGTCAGGAAGCTTGCCGCCCTGCTTCTGAAGGGCAGCAAGCCGCTCATCAATCTCTTTACGGGTCACATATCCTGTATTGACCACTGCAGCGACACCATCAATATTGCGAATTTTGCTATCAGCCGAAGTCTTAGAGCCATCCTGCGCAAATGAGACTTGAGCAAACAAAGCAGCGCAAGCCAAAATCGCGGCTTCAAGCACTTGGTTAATTCGATTCCTACGCATTATTGATAGTTCTCATATATTGAAGGTGGTATGGGCTTGGAAGTAGGCATATATCCAGGAACGTTAAGTCTCATGATATCAACTGGATTGCTACCCGCACTGCCAAAGCCCCTAAATTCTATTTGGAATAAAACCTGAGTAGTAGTAATTTGAGAGGTATTAACTAACTGAGAATAAGCTCCGCGCAGAGTCCAGCAATCGCGCATCCACTCTAAAGCCACAAGTGTATTGAGTGTTTTAGTTGTTAAGGCGTCATAGCCCCAACGCCCCAATACAGAAACTTCACGACTTATTGGCCACTGACCTGAAATATTGTATTGGTCAGTGGTAGTCTGTGCCAGCGTAGCAGGGGTAGGTCCAAACGCCTGCGTTGGCGGGGTCCAAACGTTCCGATACCCGAAATTTACACTTCTTCCTGTTGTGGGACGCCAACTTCCACCAACTGTGGTCTGCACAAATTTATTTAACTGCGTGTTGTATTGACCAAACATATCTGCACTTAAGTTTCCAAGGAAGCGAACCGAGGCAGAACCTAAAGTATCTGAGTAGGTTGTGGGATTGGCGATATTGCCATTTAACCCCACCCGTTGACCAGTAAAATCCTGTCTTTGAGCAAGAGTAAGATTTGCTCGCTCTGCACCAGTACTTGCCTCAATCATGCGACTAGTAATACCGCCAGTTAACTTATTGTTATCTGCAATACGGTCATTGCCAATAAAAGTATTTTCACTAAAAATCTGAGTAACACCAAAACCAGCATCTGTTGTATCAAATAACGGGGTTAAAGCCTGACTTTGATATGGGGTGTATACATAAAAAGCCCTTGGCTCCATGGTGAGCAGCATGTCGCGCCCAAAGAAGCCCTTCAATTCTGCCGCCTCCCTCTCAAACGCTAAACCCGAGTCTAAGCTAAATGTTGGAATCGTAAAGCCTTGCGCTGGTGGCGCAGCACCCTGTAGGCTATTGCTTGTAACTGCAGCAGTTGCAGCATAGGTATTAGACTGAAAGCTTACCTTGGGGGTAATGTAATAAGCTGGGGTAATCTGCGGTAAAGACATCGCACCCTTAATCACAGTTCTATCTGCCTGGCTATATAGGTAGCCAGCTGGTGCTGCTGCCAAATTACTATTCACGTTGTAGGCAAAGCGTGTGAAATCAGTAGAAAATGTCGTTACCGGCCCAGTAGGAATAGTTAAATATTTTCCACTGGCATCAGCGACCGTGGGACTCAGGCGACTGTTGTATGTAGCCGAAACATTAGGCAAAATATTGTATGGGGACTGCACTGTTACTGTTGGGTCGGGCTGTAAAGTCTGAAAAGTAACCGCCTTCGTTGCCACGTTCCAATTGCTCAAGCTCCCCGTCAAATTCTTGACAGTACCGACCTCCTGACGAAACTGACTCGTCACCGCTCCCGCAATACTTTGAGAAAAGTCCGTGGGGTACAAACTATCTGAAACACGGGCAACGTTTGCGTAACCAGTCCACGACCCGGGCAAAGGAATACCGCCCGGTCCAAGGCCGCCAGTAAAAGCTTGGCGCTGTTGCCAGTCATATCTCCAGCGATCCGTACCGGTCTTGCGGTCATACGGCAGGTAGTCACCTCCAAGGGTGCCGGCATATAAAGGATCTAAGAATTGGTATTTTGCGCCCAACTGCACTCCACGTTGCCCCATCACGCGCGGCACCAGCAACAAATCACGATTAGGTGCGATATTGACGTAATACGGTTGGGTTACATCAATACCATTATTGGAGTTGTAGCCTACTACAGGGGCTAATATTCCAGAGCGACGTTGATTAGAAGTCGGTGCAGTGAAGTAGGGCACGTACGCAATTGGAATATCAAAGAACCGCATGACGCCATGCGTACCAACCATTTCTTTTTGCTCATTATCAATCTCTAGGGTACTAGCCGTGAAATACCAATCTAAATTTTCAGGGGTACAGGTTGTATAAGTTGCCTTATCAAAGACAAAAATATCGGCAGTTTCAATCGTCAGTTTTTTAGCATTACCGCTTGCACGGTTATCACGTAACTCGTATCGAGGAGTCTCCATCTCCCCTTCACGGGCATCCACTCTAAAACGTGCCTTTGGCCCCTTGAAAGATGCGTTGCCTTTTGAAAATTCAGTATTGCCCAATAAATTCGCCACATCTGAATCAGGATCGTATTTAATTTCATCCGCCTTAATCACTGCGCCATTTCGACGAATTTGTGCGCGCCCTTTTAAGCCCATCTCTCGATCGACGATTCCATCAATTGAATCACTAGAGGTAAAAGTTAAGGCTTGACCATCATTAATGGGTTTTCCAACACGTAGCTGATCATCGAGCTTCAGCACCGTGACATCACCACGATCGGGAATTAAAACCGTATTCTGCGCTCTATTAGGGTCACTAATTGGGGGCAAAGGCGCAGGTGCTTGGGCGGTAGCTAAGAGGGCAAATTGCAACAATCCAACCCCAGTCATTATTCGTAGGGCGGCAGCTAAAAAAAGAGGGGCGCAAAGGCCGGCGCGAGGGCGATAATGACTCATAGATCCAGACCCGCCTTATTATACGAATCGACCATGACTGACGCTCGCTTAGATACCCTCCGCACCTGGCTAAAAGGCCTTAACCCTAGCTGGCAATTAGATCTCCCCACTTTGGCCCCCGCCTCGGCAGATGCCAGCTTTCGCCGGTATTTTAGGATTGAATCCAAAAACCCGGATTTTCCGACTTTAATCGTCATGGATGCCCCACCCCAACATGAGCCCCTGGATAGCTTCATCAAGGTAGATTTATTACTCCAAGATGCCGGTTTAAATGTTCCTAAAATTTTAGAAACGAGCATTGAAGAAGGCTTTCTTTTGCTTAATGATTTGGGCAATAAAACGTATCTGGCTGAACTCAATGATGGCAGTGCCGATCATCTCTATCGGGATGCAACTCATGCTTTGGTGCAAATGCAATTAGCAAGCAAACCAAATATATTGCCAAAGTATGATGAGGCACTCTTACAACGTGAATTAGACTTATTTCCAGAGTGGTACTTGCAAAAACACTTACACATCGAATTAACAGAACTACAAAATTTTCAACTTAAGCAAGCGTTTGAACTCATCATTGAAAATAACTTAGCTCAGGAAAAAGTCTACGTGCATCGTGACTACCATTCACGCAACCTCATGGTAACTTCAAGAAATAATCCTGGCGTGATCGACTTTCAAGATGCAGTCTACGGCCCCATCACTTACGATGCATCTTCGCTTTGGCGCGATGCTTACATTGCATGGCCTGAGGAACGCGTGATTGATTGGGTTATTAAATTTTGGGAAGAAGGTCGTAAAGTCGGACTGCCTATGCCAAATGATTTTGGTCAGTTCTATCGTGACTTTGAATGGATGGGCTTACAGCGGCATCTCAAAATTTTGGGAATTTTTGCAAGGCTATTTCATCGCGATGGCAAAGATGGTTATCTCAAAGACATTCCATTGGTCTTGGAATATGCGATTACAACAGCAAATCGCTATATCGAATTAAAGCCTTTGGCACGTATTCTGGAATCAACGCGCCCAACTGGTGATTGATTGCAATCCATCATGAATAAGCCCAACCTCATTCCGTGCTTTTTACTGGCCGCAGGTCGAGGTGAGCGCATGCGTCCGTTAACGGATGAGCTCCCTAAGCCACTCCTCACCATCAGAAAAAAATCTTTACTGGCTTGGCATTTGGAGGCATTGAGTGCTGCAGGTATCAAAGAGCTTGTCATTAATCATGCCTGGCTTGGTAACAAGATTGAGGAGGCTTTGGGGGATGGCAGTCAATTTGACTTAAACATTAGCTACTCCCCAGAAGTTAGCGCCCTAGAAACAGCGGGAGGCATTCGTAAGGCACTCTCCTTACTGAATCCCAGCGATTATTTCCTAGTCATTAATGGGGATGTTTTTAGCCCAAATCTACCAATTGATCAGCTTTTAGAGCGGGCTACTTGCATGCGCGGCATGCCAGACCAACCTTTGGCACATCTTTTGATGGTTCCAAATCCAGCCCAGCATCCTGAGGGAGACTTTTATCTGAAGGACTCCCAAGTATTTAATGAGTCCCTAGACGGCGCTGAAAAGTTAACCTTTTCCGGTATTGGTCTGTATCACCGAGATCTTTTCAAAGATTTAGAGCTAGATGTAGCCTCCAAGCTAGCTCCACTACTCAGAGAGGCGATGGCTAAAAATAGAGTATCCGGTGAAAAATATGCCGGTCCGTGGCACGATGTAGGTACACCCCAACGATTACAAGAACTTAATGCGGCAAATGAATAAATCGGCCATATACCAACAACGTCGAGTTGAACTTGCAAAACTGATCTGCGCCAAAACTGGTGGTGGCATTGCCATCCTCACCACAGCGCCTGAGACTGCTCGTAATCGAGATAGTGAGTATCCTTATCGTCACGATAGTGATTTTTTCTATCTCACAGGTTTTGAAGAGCCTGGGGCAACCTTGGTATTAAAAATTACCGGGGCAGTATCAGAGCCTCAACTCGAATCACATCTCTTTTGCAGACCCAAAGATGCAGAGCGTGAAATTTGGGATGGTATTCGTTTGGGGCCAGACGCAGCACCTGAAGTCTTAGGGGTGGAATATGCCCATAGCAATCATGAGCTAGATAAAAAACTGGGTGAGTTATTAGCAGATCAAGAGGCTGCCTATATTCGTCTCTCAGAAAGTGCTGAGACAGATCGGCGTTTACGCCATTGGATGAAAAAAGTGCGGGCTCAAGCGCGTGCTGGTGTAAACCCACCATCAGAGTTTCATGATGTAGAGAGTTTGATTCATGAAATGCGTCTATTTAAAGATGCATATGAAATTGACATCATGCGTCATGCTGCCCAAATTTCTGCTCGTGCTCATATTCGCGCTATGCAAGCCTGCAAACCTGGTATGCGTGAATACCATCTTGAAGCAGAGCTACTTCATGAGTTCCGCTACAGCGGCTCTCAAAGTGTTGCATATAACAGTATTGTTGCCAGTGGCGCCAACTCCTGCATTCTCCATTACCGTGCTAGTGATACTGAATTGCGTAACGGCGAACTATGTTTAATAGATGCTGGATGTGAGCTTGATGGCTACGCGTCAGATATCACTCGTACTTTTCCAGTGAATGGAAAATTTAGCGGGCCGCAACGTGCACTCTATGACATTACGCTTGCCTCTCAGGAAGCTGCGATTGCAGCAACTAAGCCAGGCAATACCTTTATGCAGCCACATGAGGCAGCACTCAAGGTACTTACCCAAGGCTTGCTCGATGAAAAACTTCTCAAGATTGCGGAACTAGGTTCATTGGATAACGCGATCGAGTCTGGCGCTTATCGTCGCTTCTATATGCACCGTACCTCACACTGGTTAGGCATGGACGTACATGACGTTGGCTCATACCGCGAACCACTTAGTACAGCAGTAGATTCTTCTGAAAAACCATGGCGCCTTCTCAAGCCTGGCATGGTACTCACTATCGAGCCCGGCTTATATGTTCGTCCGGCCGATGATGTAGACGAGCGCTTTTGGAATATTGGCATTCGTATTGAAGATGATGCTGTAGTGAACACCTCTGGATGTGAATTGATTTCTCGCGGCGTGCCAGTCAAACCCGATGAGATTGAAGCGCTGATGAAGAATAATTAAATTACCAAATATGTCAGCAACTAACTTCGATATTTTGATTCAGGGTGGCGGACCTGTCGGTCTTGCCTGTGCAGCATGGTGCCTACAAAAATTTCCAGAAGCCAAGATTGCATTACTAGATCGTAACCCTGTAGATGATGCCGACCTAGCTGCAGCTGATAGCAGAGGTATTGCCTTATCCCATGGCAGTAAGCTATTGCTCGACACTATTAATGCATGGCCTACTGAATGTGCAGATATTCATCGAGTCCATGTCTCACAAGCAGGTCGTTTTGGTCGCGCCCTCATGACTCGTGAGGAGCTTGGTCAAGATGCCTTAGGCCATATCATTCGCTATCGCGATATTCATCTCACACTTCGTAAAGCCTTAAGGGTCATTCAAGCAAACAGTCCTCACTTCGTTTGGAAACATACCGATCCCAGCGCTGAAGTTGAAAATATGCAAGCCAAGTGTGTAGTTCATGCAGAAGGCGGTTTATTTAAAACCCAGGATTGGGTGGAATCTGGCCGAGACTATGAACAATCGGCTTTAGTAGGCTTAGTCGAGGTTGAGCATGCAGCACCTCATCAAGCATGGGAGCGCTTCACCTCTGAAGGTCCTCTAGCAGTTTTGCCAAGTCACTACGGACCTCATATTCTGAATCTAATTTGGTGTGGAACTCCCAGTTCTTCACAAGCACGCCTAGTCTTAAGTGATGCTGATTTTCTAAAGAGGCTACAGGCAGAGTTTGGATCGCGCATCGGGCAGTTTCTCAAAATCCAAGATCGCCGCCTTTACGAGCTCGGGCTCAATTACCGAAAAGAAATTACCCAGGGCAATGCTGTTTGGATTGGCAATGCTGCACAAACATTGCATCCCGTTGCAGGACAAGGCCTTAACCTGGGATTGAGGGATGCCTATTTATTAGCAGAAAAATTAAGCGGCCTATTTTCTAGGCCTCAAGATCAAAAAACCCCTTTAGCTATTGAAATGGCTTTGCAGGACTATGCCCAAAGCCGCAAGGCAGATCGATCTGCCACGATTGGCTTAACCGACTTCATGGCCAGAATCTTCACCTCAAATCTACTTCCCATTGTGATCGCTCGTGGACTAGCTTTATCAGCCCTCCAATGGCTCCCACCAGTCAAAACAGCCTTAGCCCGGCAGATGATGTTTGGAAGGCGCTAAGGGGCTGAAATAGCCCCCAAAATATAAGCACACTTGGTTTGATAGGATTCATGCAATATGCCTATTTTTTAGGCAGATTTAAGTCGACTTGTGCTAAAGTAAGACCCTTTCCTCAGTAGCCGAAGTTCTCTAAAAATCCACTCAAACTTAATGAAGATTGGCTCACACCTTCTAGCAAATAGGTTATTCGTTGCCCCAATGGCTGGGGTAACTGATCGTCCATTTCGTCAGCTATGCAAAAAGCTGGGTGCTGGCTATGCCGTATCTGAAATGATCGCGTCTAATGCCTTGCTGTGGAAGAGCGAAAAAACCCAACGTCGAGCTAATCACCAAGGAGAATTTAAGCCGATCGCAGTCCAAATAGCCGGCGCAGACCCAAAGATGATGGCAGCAGCCGCAAAGCTCAATGTTGATCATGGCGCCCAGATCATTGATATCAATATGGGTTGCCCAGCTAAAAAAGTATGTAATGTTGCAGCCGGCTCGGCTCTACTGAGAGATGAGCCTTTAGTGCAGCAAATTTTGGAAGCTGTAGTTCAGGCTGTAGGCATTGGCCCTGATGCTGTTCCTGTAACTTTAAAGATTCGGACAGGATGGGATCGGGAGCATAAAAATGCAACAGATGTTGCACGTCTCGCCGAGAAATCTGGTATCTCCATGCTGACTGTTCATGGTCGGACGCGCGCCGATCTTTATCATGGTGAGGCGGAGTATGAAACTATTACTGCAGTAAAGAATCGGGTTGCCATTCCGGTAGTTGCTAACGGTGACATCACCACCCCAGAAAAAGCAAAATTTGTTTTAAAAGAAACTGGGGCTGATGCCATCATGATTGGTCGAGCCGCTCAAGGACGTCCTTGGATTTTTCGGGAGATCAATCATTTTCTGGAAACGGGCGATAAATTACCAACACCGCAAATTAATGAGATTCAAGAGATTATGAATGCCCATCTCATTGATCACTACGATTTCTATGGCGAATACGTTGGCTTGCGCACAGCGCGCAAGCATATCGGCTGGTACTGCAAAGGCTTACGTGACTCCCATGCCTTCCGCCAAAGAATGAATACTGCCGATGATTGCAAAACCCAATTACAAATGGTGAATGATTTTTTCAATGAAATGAAATCACACTCTGATCATTTGTTATTTTTAGAAGCAGCCTAAATTTAGTTTTTAATTATTTAATTTATCCATGACCAATAAGCACCCCATCACCGAATGTATTGAGACACAGCTCCAGCGTTATTTGGATGATCTCAAAGGAACACCTCCATCTGACCTGTACCAAATGGTTCTAGCTATAGTTGAAAAGCCAATGCTGGAATTAGTGATGCAGTATACAAAGCAGAATCAGTCTTTGGCCGCGCAGTACCTAGGCATCAACCGCAATACGCTACATAAGAAATTGGTTGAGCACCAACTCCTGAAATAAGCCAGGCCGTACTCACAAATTATTAATAAATTAAAAATTCTGAAAAATATGATTCGTACAGCCCTTCTCTCTGTTTCCGATAAAAATGGTATTGTGCCTTTTGCTAAAGCCCTTCATGAGCAAGGCATCAAGCTGATCTCTACTGGCGGCACTGCAAAACTCTTGGCTGAAAATAACCTACCGGTATTAGAAGTATCTTCCCTCACCAAGTTTCCAGAGATGCTGGATGGTCGTGTAAAAACCTTACACCCGATGGTACATGGCGGCTTATTGGCTCGCAGAGATTTTCCTGAGCATATGGCCGCCTTGAAAACGCATGGCATCGATACAATCGACATGCTGGTCATCAACCTCTATCCATTCAATGAGACCGTTGCTAAAGCAGATTGTTCATTTGAAGATGCGGTTGAGAATATTGATATTGGTGGCCCAGCAATGTTACGTGCTGCTGCCAAGAATCACCAAGATGTGACCGTACTTATTGCCCCAGAAGATTACACGTCAGTACTCGAAGAAATGAAGGCCAATAAGAATGTAGTTTCTTATAAGACCAATTTAGGTCTAGCTAAAAAAGTATTTGCTCATACTGCGCAATATGACGGTGCAATTGCGAATTACTTATCCGCATTAGGCGATGATCTCGATCATCAAAAACGTTCTGCTTATCCAGAAACCTTGCACCTTGCCTTCGAAAAGGTACAGGAGATGCGATACGGTGAGAACCCGCACCAATCGGCTGCCTTCTATAAAGACATCCATCCAATCGATGGTGCGCTTGCCAACTATAAACAATTGCAGGGTAAAGAACTTTCTTATAACAACATCGCCGACGCTGATTCTGCATGGGAATGCGTAAAAAGCTTTACGGGCAATGCTGGTGGGTCTGCCGCTTGCGTGATCATCAAGCATGCCAATCCTTGTGGTGTAGCTGTCGGCGCTAATGCACTTGAGGCTTATCAAAAAGCATTCAAAACTGACCCAAGCTCAGCGTTTGGCGGAATCATTGCCTTAAACGTGTCATGTGATGGTGCCGCAGCTGAAGCGATTTCTAAGCAGTTTGTGGAAGTATTGATTGCCCCAAGTTTTAGCGATGAAGCTAAGGCCATCTTTGCTGCCAAACAAAATGTTCGCTTATTAGAGATTCCTTTGGGGGCTGTATTTAATGCTTTTGACTTCAAACGCGTTGGTGGTGGCCTGCTAGTTCAATCGCCTGATGCCAAGAACGTCCTTGAGAACGAAATGCGTGTTGTCAGCAAGCGCCTTCCAACCCCAAGCGAAATGCGCGACATGATGTTTGCATGGCGTGTTGCAAAGTTTGTCAAATCCAATGCGATTGTGTATTGCGCTAACGGCATGACTCTCGGTATCGGTGCTGGACAAATGAGCCGTGTAGACTCTGCTCGCATGGCCAGTATCAAAGCTGAAAACGCAGGCCTCAGCCTTCAAGGCTCTGCAGTTGCAAGTGATGCCTTCTTCCCATTCCGTGATGGTTTAGATGTTGTAGTGAATGGTGGTGCAAGCTGCGCTATTCAACCTGGTGGCAGCATGCGTGATGATGAAATCATTGCGGCAGCTGATGAACATGGCATTGCCATGATCTTTACCGGCACACGTCACTTCCGTCACTAAACATCCATGCGCTGGATAGGAATAGACCCTGGTCTACGAACAACAGGTTTTGGTGTCATTGACGTTGATGGTCAAAGGCTCAGCTACGTAGCGTCTGGGACGATTGAAAGTGGTGATCCAGACCAAGGTCTACCTACGAGATTGGGCATCTTATATGCCGGAATTAAAGAGGTTTTGGAGACCTATCACCCACAGCAAGCGGCTATCGAAGAAGTATTCCTCAACGTCAATCCTCGCTCTACTCTGATGCTAGGGCAGGCTCGAGGAGCAGTGATTGCGGCTTTAGTCTCCGACCAACTCCCTGTTGCTGAATACAGCGCACTCCGAGTGAAGCAGTCCATTGTTGGGACCGGTCGGGCAAGTAAGCCCCAAGTTCAAGAAATGGTGAAACGTCTACTGCGCTTAAGTAGAACGCCCGGCGCAGACGCGGCAGATGCCTTGGGGGTGGCTATTTGTGCGGCACATCACGATCAAATACCGAAAGCAATTACCGCCACCCTTACACCCAAAAAGAGTAGTAAGAAATAACAATACAAACAGGTTAAGATCTTCACATGATTGGTCGTATTCAAGGAATTCTCGTTTCAGTTCATCCACCCCGTCTCTTGGTAGATTGCCAAGGCGTTGGCTATGAGATTGATGTGCCCATGAGTACGCTGTATCAACTACCAGAGACTAATCAAAAAATTACACTTCTCACACACTTCCAGGTCCGTGAAGATGCACAACAACTCTTTGGATTTGCCACTGAAACCGAGCGTGAAGCATTTAGACAGCTGATTAAGATTAGCGGTGTTGGCTCACGCACTGCCCTTGCCGTCCTTTCCGGCATGAGCGTCAATGAACTGGCGCAGGCAATTGCTATGCAAGAAGCGGGACGCCTGACCCAGGTACCCGGCATTGGCAAAAAGACTGCTGAGCGCCTTTGCCTCGAACTCAAAGGCAAGCTGGCTCCAGATTTAGGAATTTTTGGTGACAAACCTCACGCTATTGAAGCGAATAGCGAAGTTTTACAAGCCCTTTTGGCACTAGGTTATTCAGAAAAAGAGGCTCATTTGGCCCTCAAACAAATCCCGCCAGATGCCACAGTATCTGATGGCATTCGTATGGGCCTAAAGTACCTGTCGAAGTCTTCATAATTAGTCTCCTAAACACCACTACACTTGCAGTATGGCAATCCACACAGAAGACCTTAACTCAATTCCCGAAGACTTGCCGGAAGGCAATGACCGCATCGTTAGCGGCGCAGCTGGAAACTCGGAAGCCGTCTTTGAAAGAGCTCTGCGTCCAAAGCAGCTTGATGAGTATGTAGGTCAAACTAAAGCTCGTGAACAGCTAGAAATTTTTATTACGGCAACTCGCGCCCGTCAAGAAGCCTTAGATCACGTTCTTTTATTTGGACCTCCTGGTCTTGGCAAAACTACTTTGGCTCATATCATCGCCAGAGAGCTTGGTGTCAATTTGCGCCAAACTAGCGGTCCCGTCCTAGATCGACCTGGTGATCTTGCTGCTTTACTGACAAATTTAGAAGAAAACGATGTGCTCTTTATTGATGAGATTCATCGCCTCTCTCCTGTTGTTGAAGAAATTCTCTACCCAGCCCTAGAGGATTACAGCTTAGACATCATGATTGGTGAAGGTCCTGCTGCCCGAAGTGTCAAGATTGATCTCAAACCATTTACTTTGATCGGCGCGACCACTCGTGCCGGAATGCTCACCAATCCTTTGCGTGATCGCTTTGGCATTGTGGCAAGACTGGAGTTCTACACCACTGAAGAGCTCACTAAAATTATTACGCGCTCCGCTAGCTTACTTCAAGCCGATATTGACCCCGAGGGATCCATTGAGATAGCTAAGCGTGCTAGAGGTACTCCACGTATTGCTAATCGTCTATTGCGTCGGGTGCGTGACTATGCCGAAGTCAAGGGTACTGGAACCATCACTAAAGAAATGGCTGATGCCGCATTGAGGATGCTCGATGTTGATCCAAGTGGCTTTGATGTAATGGATAGAAAATTACTAGAAGCCATCTTACATAAATTTGATGGTGGCCCCGTAGGGATTGATAACTTGGCTGCGGCTATTGGTGAAGAACGCGACACCATTGAGGACGTTCTAGAGCCTTACCTAATTCAGCAGGGTTATCTACAAAGAACCTCGCGTGGAAGGATTGCCACTAGGCAGGCTTACGAGCATTTTGGCTTAAAAGCGCCAAGTAGTTTATCGAACTCAGACCTACTCGAATAGCTTAGACCCACTCAAGCGCAGGCATCAATCTTTTCTTGGGGATTGCCATGGCCAGCGGCCATCAATTTCTAATGTTAAGGACCAGCTTAAGAAGCATCGAATGAGCACAATGGCTCCGAGCACTGCAACACTAGTCAAGGTCGGGCTAATTGCAACGGTACGAATTACATCACCAGCAACTAGTACTTCAAGGCCCAAAATCAATGAACGCACAATTTGAATGCGAAAACCTTTGTAAGCAATGTCCGCTGTTTGAGTAATCAACTCTTTAGCAAAGGTACATAAACCCCAAAGTACCCCTAGAGAAACAACTGCCACCCCTAAGGCATCCATCACATCACTTACACCTCGAATAGTTTCGATCAGATTCATAAAGAATTGTTATATGAAAAAAGTAAGTAGGTCATTAAAAATTTATACCAAAATAACTTTAGCAAATTTACGCTTACCCACCTGCACCACATAAGTACCGGCTTCAACTTTCAATTGTTTGTCAGTAACAGTTGCGCCATCAATCTTCACACCGTTTTGTTCAATGTTGCGATTCGCTTCCGATGTAGATGGGGCTAAGCCAGCAGCCTTCAAAAGATTGGCAATCTGCATTGGGGCACCAGAAAGATTTACCTCTGGAATATCGTCAGGCACGCCACCTTTAGCGCGGTGATTAAAGTCTTCTAATGCTTTTTCTGCTGCCGCTTGAGAATGAAAGCGCGCAACAATTTCTTGTGCGAGTAGCACTTTGCAATCTTTAGGGTTTCTCCCAGCAGCAACTTCTTGCTTCATTAAATCAATTTCAGCCATAGGACGAAATGACAACAATGTGAAGTAGTCCCACATTAACTCATCGGAGATGCTCAAGAGCTTACCGAACATCTCGCCAGCAGGTTCGCTGATGCCAATGTAATTACCTTTGGACTTACTCATCTTATCCACGCCATCTAAACCAACCAGCAGTGGCATTGTCAAAATACATTGGGGCTCTTGGCCATACTCACGCTGGAGTTCGCGCCCTACCAAGAGATTAAATTTCTGATCAGTACCACCGAGCTCTAAATCACTCTTCAGGGCAACAGAGTCGTAGCCCTGCATCAATGGGTACAAGAACTCATGTACAGAGATGGGTACGCCACTACGGTAGCGCTTGGTAAAGTCATCCCGCTCTAACATTTGGGCAACGGTATATCGCGCTGCCAACTGAATCATGCCACGTGCACCCAGTGGATCACACCACTCGCTGTTATAGCGGACTTCAGTTTTAGCTGGATCAAGGACCATACTAGCTTGACGATAGTAAGTCTGCGCATTAACGGCGATTTCTTCAGCGGTCAGCGGTGGTCGGGTTGCATTACGTCCAGAGGGATCACCGATCATGCTGGTGAAGTCACCAATCAAGAAAATCACGGTGTGACCTAAATCTTGTAGTTGACGTAATTTGTTCAGAACAACTGTATGGCCCAAATGAATATCGGGCGCTGTTGGGTCTAAACCCAGCTTAATACGCAAGGGAGTGCAGGTGGCTTGGCTCTTGGCCAACTTTTGAGTCCAGTCCGCCTCGACTAATAACTCATCACAGCCCCTTTTGGTTACTTCAAGGGCTGCAAAAACTTCGGGGGTAAGTGGGTATTTTTGTTCTGGTTTAGCCGTCATGCGAAATTGGGTAACTGATTCGGTTAAATTAGTATTTACATTGCTAAAGCATAATTGTCGCATTCCTGAGAACAAAGACCTGATACTGCATGAATAAGTCTCCATCCCTCTATATTGGCCTGATGTCTGGCACCAGCCTAGATGGGATAGACGCCGTGCTGGCAAAGATTGAAGCTTCAGGGGAGACATGTCTTATGGACTCCTGCAGCCTTCCCTTTAGCCCTGAATTACGCAAAGCCCTGCTAGATCTCCAAACCCCTGGCCCAAATGAGCTCCACCGCGAAAAACAGGCGGCCAATGCCTTGGCAGTAGCCTATGCGGATGCAGTCAAGCAATTACTTACTCAGGCTAAGCTTTCCGCTGCAGATATCAGCGCGATCGGCGCCCATGGTCAGACTATTCGTCACCAAGCCGATCTTGCTCATCACTTGGCCTATACACATCAAACCCTCAATCCTGCACTTCTTACAGAGTTGACCGGAATTGATGTCATTGCGGATTTTAGAAGTCGTGACCTTGCTGCTGGTGGTCATGGCGCCCCTCTAGTGCCAGCCTTTCATGCGCAGCAGTTTGCTTCAGATAATAATATCGCCGTACTCAATCTTGGCGGTATTGCCAACCTAACGCTATTAACCAAAGATAGTGAAGTGAGGGGCTTTGATTGCGGCCCTGGCAATATGTTGATGGATGCCTGGATTGCAGAACAGCAAGGTCATGCCTTTGATGAGAACGGTACTTGGGCATCACAAGGCAAAGTTAATCAAGTGCTGCTGTCCAGCATGATGACGGATTCATTTTTTGCAAAAGCTCCTCCAAAGAGCACAGGTCGTGATGACTTTCATCTGGAGTGGCTACAAAAGCAAATTGGTTTAGATAACATCAATGCTGAAGATGTTCAAGCCACACTATTACAGCTGACTGTGGACTCAGCCTTGCAAGCTTTAGAGTGCTATGCGCCGCAAACCCAAATACTGGTTATCTGTGGTGGTGGTGCACGCAATACCGCCTTATTGAATTTATTGAAAACAAGGGCTGAGGTCTTATTTAAAAACTCACTGGAGATTGTGACCAGTGATGCGCTTGGCATTGATCCACAACTCGTAGAAGGCCTCGCGTTCGCATGGCTTGCATGGGCCCATAAAGAAAAACGGCCAGCAAATTTGCCAGCCGTTACAGGAGCAAGGGGGCCTAGAATTCTAGGTGCTTGCTATCCTGCTTAAGCAGAGAAAGAAGAGCCGCAACCACAAGTGGTTTGTGCATTTGGATTCTTAATTACAAACTGTGAACCATTAATGTCCTCTTTGTAATCAATCTCAGCACCAACTAAATATTGGAAGCTCATTGAATCGACCAATAAAGTTACACCATTCTTCTCAAAGAGTGTGTCATCCTCATTTACAGCATCATCAAATGTGAAGCCATACTGAAATCCTGAGCAACCGCCGCCCTGAACAAACACGCGTAGTTTTAATTCAGGATTGCCTTCTTCAGCAATCAAGTCAGCCACTTTTGCAGCAGCGCTATCCGTGAACACCAACGGGGTTGGTGGCTCGGCTAAATCTTGTGCAGTTTCTTGTGTAGCTAATTGGTTCATGGTTTACTCCTAATTCAAAGGGCAATGGTTTATTTTAGGCTTTTAATGCCAAGCTTGCTGAAGGGTCTTTCCTACTCGCTCTATTATGGTGAAATAGCAATTTGTGTCAATCCAGTGGTCTCAGGCAGTCCAAACATGAGGTTCATGCATTGAACGCCTTGACCTGAAGCGCCCTTTACTAGGTTATCTTCAACCACCAAAATGACTAAAGTATCGCCATCGCCAGGACGGTGAATAGCAATACGCAAGCCATTGCTACCCCGTACAGAGCGTGTTTCTGGATGACTGCCTGCAGGCATGACATCAACAAAAGGCTCATCTTGGAAGAAATCTTCGTATAGCTTTTGGAAATCTACCTTCATGCCAACCTCTGTTAAACGCACATATAAGGTTGAATGGATACCTCTAATCATTGGCGTCAAATGCGGTACAAATGTTAGGCCTATCTGATCGTGGCCAGCGATCGCCTTTAAGCCTTGAACGATTTCAGGAAGGTGGCGATGACCTTTAACGCCATAGGCTTTGAAGTTATCACTAGACTCCGATAATAAAGTTCCGATCTCTGCTTTCCGCCCAGCACCAGAAGTTCCCGACTTCGAATCAGAAATAATATGGGTACCATCAATCAGTTGCTTGCCGCCGGTAGACTGTGGCGAGAGTAATGGAGCCAGTCCGAGCTGCACAGAAGTTGGGTAACAGCCAGCCAAACCAACTACACGTGCTTTTTTAATTGCTTCACGATTGATTTCTGCCAAACCATAAACTGCTTCAGCCAAAATTTCTGGGCAGCCGTGCTCCATGCCATACCATTTCGCAAATTCTTTGACGTCCTTTAAACGGAAATCTGCAGCCAGATCCAAAATCTTCACGTTGTTAGCAAGTAATTCTTTTGCTTGAGCCATTGCTACGCCGTGGGGCGTAGCAAAGAACACTACGTCGCACTCATTTAACTTGGCCTCATCTGGTGTCGTGAATTTGAGATCAATGCGACCACGTAAAGAGGGGAACATCTCAGCCACTGGCATACCAGCTTCCGTGCGAGAAGTAATTGCTTGAATATTCACTTCAGGGTGTTGCGACAACAAACGCAACAACTCCACTCCGGTATATCCAGTACCACCTACGATTCCAACTTTGATCATGCCATTCTCCAAAATGCTGATAGATGAATTTTATTCCTTCAGTAACTCAATTGTAGAAACAAAAAGGGCCGCTTGCGCGACCCTTTCGATAAAACTTAGCGACTGAAAAAAATTAGCGCTTGCTGAACTGCTTACGACGACGTGCGCCATGCAGACCAACTTTTTTACGCTCAACTTCACGAGCATCGCGAGTTACCAAACCTGCTTTAGAGAGGGCTGGTTTCAATGCGTTGTCGTAGTCAATCAATGCGCGAGTAACGCCGTGACGTACTGCACCAGCTTGGCCAGTTTCACCGCCACCGCTAACGTTTACTTTGATATCAAAGGTTGTTAGGTGAGCTGTGAGAGCCAAAGGCTGACGAGCAATCATGCGTGATGTTTCGCGAGCAAAGTAAGCATCGATAGGTTTACCGTTAACAGTAATCTCACCTTTGCCAGATTTAATGAATACACGTGCTACAGAGCTCTTGCGACGACCTGTACCGTAATTCCAATTTCCGTAATTAATAGCCATTTGGTTTCCTTAAATCTCTAACGCTTTTGGCTGTTGAGCCGCATGCGGATGACTGGCGTCGCCATAGACTTTTAATTTCTTAATCATGGCATAACCTAGTGGGCCTTTTGGCAACATACCCTTCACAGCCTTCTCTAAAGCACGGCCTGGGAAACGGTCTTGCATCTTGTCGAAGTTGGTCGAGCTAATACCGCCTGGGTATCCGCTGTGACGGTAATAAATTTTGTTCAAGCCTTTTGTGCCTGTAACACGTAGCTTAGAAGAGTTGATGACAACAATGAAGTCGCCAGTATCAACGTGTGGGGTGTATTCAGGCTTGTGCTTGCCGCGTAGACGGAGTGCCACTTCACTGGCGACACGACCGAGGACTTTGTCCGTAGCGTCAATCACGAACCATTCATGCACTACCTCATGGGATTTTGCAGAAAAAGTTTTCATGATTTCTCAAATTGTTATAGTCAAAAAATTACTCCAATTAAATTACGTCCACCTTGGCCCTGCTTATGTTTGCAAGCTCGCAGATTCTTTAATTCATTTGGTAAAACAATTACCGATGACTGGTTCGGTAATTCAGTAAAGCCTTGAATTGTAACCTAAAAAAAACCCAGGAACGAGTCCTGGGTTGGAATCCACCTATGTTTAAGTGGAGGAGACACTGGGAGGCAAATCATTCTCTTATATAAGACTGACTACCAATATGGTTATTGTATCGATAATTATGGTGCAATGCAAGAATATTGACCAAAATCAATTTTTGATGCTTTTTAGCCAAAAAAGGATAGGGGCTAATATCCATAATTATTGGTAAACTATTGATAATATTGATTAATTTAGTAAATTAAGGGTCACTAACATGGAATGTCGAGTAAGTTGGTTGGGTAATAGCGGCATGGCCTTTTCGGCAGAAACTGGCAGTGGCCACCAAGTCAAGATGGATGGCCCACCCGATGCAGGGGGGCAAAATAGTGCCCCAAGACCCATGGAACTCCTTTTAGCGGGAACTGGTGGGTGCTCAGCCTTTGATGTGGTTTTGATCCTACAAAAGGCTCGGCAGGAGATTAGCGCCTGTGACGTCCAGCTAAGTGCTGAGAGGGCAGAAACTGAACCCAAAGTCTTTACAAAAATTAACCTGCATTTCACCGTGAAAGGCAAAAACCTCGATTTAGCCAAAGTAGAGCGCGCAGTGAAGCTTTCTCACGACAAATACTGCTCTGCCACAACCATGCTGGCTAAAACAGCAGAACTCACTTATTCCATTGATGTAGTGAATGACGAATAAGCTTTTAGAAAGTGCAGAGTCAATCGATAAGCCGGATTCTGTCGCCTAGATTTACATCTAGGGGCAATCATTCCTCTAGGCCGGCAGTTACCTGACGGCTCAAGCTCCCTACCCGCAGACTCAGCGGGACGCCTCATCGCCTGCTTACTTGGGATTGCTCCAGGTGGAGGTTACCGCGTTTCACCGTAACTAAATACGCTCGTCTCTGTGGCCCTATTCCTCACGTCACCGTGGATGGCCGTTAGCCATCACCCTTCCCTATGGAGTCCGGACTTTCCTCCCCCTCAATAAAGAGGCGGCGATTGCCCAATTGACTCTGCGACTGCAGTCTAACGCAGTCGCAGAAATTTAGTTTAAAAATGAATTGACAGGCTGAGAAGTAGCCTAAGCCAAGGTCCAAGCAATCGCCTCACCAGCACGAAGGGGCACAATCGTATCGTCGCCCAAAGGAAGTTCTGCAGGAATGCTTTGAGCTTGCTTCACCAAGGTAATTTTCTTGGTATTGCGTGGTAATGAATAAAAATCTGGTCCGAAGAAACTAGCAAAACCCTCAAGTTTGTCTAACTTGCCAATACCGTCAAATGCCTCAGCATATAAACCCAGGGCATTAAAAGCACTGTAGCAACCAGCGCAACCACAAGCCGCCTCTTTGGCACCTTTGGCGTGAGGCGCACTATCAGTACCCAAGAAAAACCTGGGGCCACCACTCGTTGCCGCCTCCAGCAAAGCAACACGGTGCTCTTCACGCTTAAGCACAGGCAAGCAATAGTTATGCGGACGAATACCGCCAGCAAAAATTGCATTACGGTTCATTAATAAATGTTGCGGAGTAATCGTAGCAGCTATATTGTTCTTTGTAGCAGTATGCGCATCACGTACATAGTGCGCAGCTTGTTTGGTAGTGATGTGCTCAAACACGATCTTGAGCTCAGGAAAATTTTTACGTAAAGGCTCAAGCACTTGGTCAATAAACACCGCCTCACGATCAAAAATATCAATCTCAGCACTAGTCACCTCACCATGCACTAACAAGGGCATACCAACAGCCTGCATGGCCTCAAGTACAGCATGGCAGCGCTTGATGTCACTCACACCCGCATCACTATTGGTAGTTGCTCCCGCAGGATAAAGCTTAAATCCAACAATGCCAGCATCCTTTGCTTTGCGCACTTCGTCCACGGAAGTGTTGTCCGTGAGATATAAAGTCATTAATGGCGTAAAGCCAGTCACACCCAAAGATTGAAGATTGACTTCAATGCGACCTTGATATGCATTTGCTAAATCAACTGTAGTAACTGGGGGCTTCAAATTTGGCATGATGATGGCACGCGCAAATTGGCGCGCAGTATCGGCCAGCACGTCTTTCATGACTTTGCCATCACGAATGTGCAAATGCCAGTCGTCTGGCTGAATTAACTGGATTTGTATTGGGCTATTGGACATAGTTATCTATCAAGCAAAATGATACGGAAATCATTCACATTCGTCAGTGTAGGGCCAGTTTCCACCAAAGCATCTAATTGCGCAAAAAAACCATAGCAATCATGCTCAGACAAATACTTTGAAGGAATGAGGTTTTGCTCGTGGGCAGCCTGGCGAATCGCGGGCGTAAACCACGCACCAGCATTCTTTTCACTACCATCAATACCATCGGTATCTGCAGCCAAAGCCGCAATCTTGGGGAGGTCCGTAGAGGCTGCTAAAAGTGATAGCAAATATTCGCTGCAGCGACCACCACGACCTTTCACCTCATCGGGAATAGTTACAGTGCACTCACCACCCGAAATAATAGCAATTGGTGCGCCAATCGTTTTCATTAAATACTGACGTGCTAAGTCGGCTTGGTCAACACCAACATCTTGAGCCTCCCCGGTGATGGTATCACCTAAAATCACTGGTTCGTAACCTTGAGTGCGGACATAGTCTGCTGCAGCCTCAAGGCTCTTGTAGGCTGTCGCAATGACGTGATTTTTTACTTGGGTATTATCCAAGTCACCCACCTTTAATGTTTCAGGAATTTCACCAGCAGCACCGCGCTCTAAATGCGATAGAACAGACTTCGGAATGGAATTAGTGCCTAGGTGATGTTTGGCCAAAATATCTAGAGCATCTTGATAGGTCGAATAATCTGGAGCGCAAGGACCGCTCGCAATATCTGCAGGGGAATCTCCTGTTACATCGGAAATCAATAAAGCTTCAATTCGAGCACCACGTGCAATTGCTAGTCTTGCTAAATTTCCACCCTGAATCGCCGACAAATGTTTGCGAACGACATTCATCTCTTCAATTGGCGCACCAGAACGCAATAGCGCCTCGGTGGTCTTACGCATATCTTCAATGCTGATGCCAGCTTGGGGTAAGGTGAGCAAGCTAGACCCGCCACCGGAGATTAAGGCAATCAAAATATCCCCAGCCTGCAGTTCACCAACTAAACGATGGATTTCTTTCGCTCCATCCATGCCGGCTTGATCGGGCACAGGATGACCCGCCTCAATAATTTGAATATCACTTGTTGGGGAGTGGTGACCATAGCGAGTCAATACCAAGCCCTCTAGAGTTGCATTAGGCCAATGGGTCTTTGCATGAGACTCTAGAGCCGTTGCCATTGAGGCACTAGCCTTGCCAGCACCCACTACTAAACACTTCCCCTTGGGCTCTGAGCCTAGAGGGAAAATCTTACTGAGATATTCAGGGACAATTTCCTTTGGGTCAGCAACCGCTAAAGCTGCCGCAAAGGCACTTCTAAGAATAGTTTCTTGCTGACTCATCAAGATATTCTAATCAAGCGCAATACGCTCTTGCATTTGCCACATCTCAGCGTATCGACGATTGGCCACCAATAGCTCAGCATGCGTGCCGCGTTCCACAATCTGCCCATGATCCATAACCAAAATCTGATCAGCATGGACAATAGTAGAAAGTCTATGGGCAATGATCAAAGTGGTACGATTTTTGGCCAAACCAAGTAGCTCCTCCTGAAATGCCCGCTCTGTTTTAGAGTCCAATGCTGAAGTCGCTTCATCGAAAATCAACATCGTTGGCTTTTTGAGTAAGGTACGCGCTATCGCAACACGCTGCTTCTCACCCCCCGATAACTTCAAGCCACGCTCACCCACTTGGGTGTCATACCCATCTGGAAGATGTTTAATAAAGCGATCTATCTGGGCAGCTCGAGCTGCTTCATGTACCTCTTCAATCGAAGCATTGGGGTTGCCATAGGCAATGTTGTATCCAATCGTGTCATTGAATAAAACGGTATCTTGTGGAACGATACCAATTGCCTTGCGCAAGCTTGATTGGGTAACATCCTCAATATTTTGATCATCAATGAGGATTTTTCCGGACTGGACATCATAAAAGCGAAACAGTAGACGCGCCAAGGTACTCTTACCTGCACCACTCTGACCCACAACTGCAGTAATCGTGCCCGCTGGAATATGAAAACTGACATCTTTCAGGATTTCACGTTTGGTATCGTAATGAAACGAAACATTATCAAAATGAACATCTGGGCCGCGTCCTTGATTGTTGATATGTAAAGGCTTAGCATTAGGCGCATCAGCAATCTCTTTCTCCGTATTCAGAAGTGAGAACATGCGATCCATATCCGTCAACGCCTGCTTAATCTCCCGATAGATCACGCCCAAGAAATTGAGTGGGATATATAACTGAATCATTAGAGTATTGACTAAGACTAAATCGCCCAGAGTCATAGATCCATCTATTACGCCTAAGGTTGCACGCCAAAGAATCAGAACTAAACCGACCGCAATAATAGTCTGCTGTCCAAAGTTCAGAACTGCTAAGGATTTCTGAGATTTAACAGCGGCTGCTTGGTAGCGTACTAGATTCTGATCATAGCGACTAGCTTCAAATGCCTCATTACCAAAATACTTTACTGTCTCGAAGTTCAGCAATGAATCAATCGCTTTCTGATTTGCCTTCGAATCCATATCATTCATGGTGCGACGGAAATGCGTCCGCCATTCGGTCACCACAACTGTAAAGCCAATGTAGAGCACCAAGGCGACCAGCGTGATAGCAGCAAACCAAATATCGTAGGCATAAGCAAAGTAGCCCAGCACCAAGCAAAATTCAATTAGGGTCGGTAGGATGCTATATAGCGAATATGAGATCAGCGACTGAATACCACGTGTACCGCGCTCAATATCTCGACTGACGCCACCAGTCTGACGGGCCAAATGAAAGCTAAGCGCTAGGGAGTGCAGATGTTCAAAAACTTGTAGGGCTACCTTACGAACTGCATTTTGGGTAACGCGCGCAAAGAGGGATTCACGCAATTCGGTAAATAACGAGGCGGAGATTCTTAATAGGCCATAGGCCAATATTAGGCTAGCAGGAACTGCCAATAAAGCCTGAGGAGAATCTGCCTTGATATTGAGGACATCAATCAACTGCTTCATCAAAATTGGAATGCCGAGGTTAGTCACCTTAGCGGCGACCAAACATGTCAGGGCAATTGCAACCCTAAATTTGTATTCCAATAGGTAGGGCAGTAAATCTCGAATGACTTTCCAATCACTCCCTTGAGAAGGTTTGGGGTCTGCTGCCGAATGATGATGCCCTGATGAATGTCTCATCACACTATCTTAGTCACTTCCGCTCTAGCGTGCAGAAAATAATTTCAGAATCGCCTCGCCATTACTAGGAGAAAAACATTTTCTAGCGGCTTCTGCAGATGGCAACCACTGGTAGGCGACATGCTCTCTTGGGGCTAATTGAACTCGAGTGCTATCTGGTACTAGCAATGAAAACCAATGCTCAGTATTTCTGCTTACCCCAGGAGCATAGCGGTGACGCCATTGCGGATAAATCTCGTACTCAATCTGATGCTGCATATTTTGCAAAGAATTTACCGGAAGGGATTGAATATTAATACCTGTCTCTTCAAAGACTTCACGAGTAGCAGCCACACTGAGATCCTCATCAAGGAAATCAAGGCTCCCAGTAACTGATTGCCAGAAGTTAGGTTTATCAGCTCGCTCTATTAGCAAGACCTCCCCATTCGATTTGTGGATCACAACCAAAACCGAAATGGGGATTTTCAAGATGCTTTAAATACGTTCTTACTTAAGCTGCTGGAGTGGCCTGGCGTAAGCGAATATGCAATTCTTTTAACTGACGCTCATCTACTGGGCTAGGAGCCTGCGTGAGCAAGCACTGTGCACGCTGTGTTTTAGGAAAGGCAATCACATCACGAATAGACTCAGCACCAGTCATCATGGTGACGATGCGATCCAAGCCAAACGCAATACCACCATGCGGAGGGGCACCGTATTGCAAGGCATCTAGCAGGAATCCAAACTTGGCCTGAGCTTCTTCGGCGCCAATCTTCAGCGCACGAAATACCTGGCTCTGAACTACCTCTTGGTGAATACGAACTGATCCGCCTCCAATCTCGCTACCATTGAGAACCATATCGTAGGCTTTAGCTAGGCACTTACCTGGATTTGATTCAAGATACTGCATATGCTCATCCTTAGGGCTTGTGAATGGATGGTGACAGGCAACCCAACGGGCATTATCCTCATCGTATTCAAACATTGGGAAGTCAACCACCCACAATGGTTTCCAACCCTCAGTGGAGAGGCCATGCTCTTTACCCCAAGCAGAGTGACCAATTTTCAAACGCAACCCACCGATTGCATCATTGACCACTTTTTCTTTATCGGCACCAAAGAAAATAATGTCACCATCTTTAGCACCCGTGCGCTTCAAGATGCCTTCGATAGCAGCATCATGCAAATTTTTCACAATGGGTGATTGCAAACCGTTGCGACCTTCTGCAACCGAGTTCACCTTGATCCATGCTAAACCTTTGGCACCATAAATTGCCACAAATTGAGTGTAGTCATCAATTTCGCTGCGGCTAATCTCAGCACCGCCGGGGACGCACAAGCCAACTACTCGACCACCCTCTTGGTTTGCTGCACCGGAGAATACTTTGAAATCGACATCCTTCATTAAGTCAGTCAATTCAGTAAATTCAAAATTCACACGCAGATCTGGCTTATCCGAACCAAAGCGCGCCATACCCTCTGAATAAGGCATTGTTGGAAATGGATTAGGCAACTCGACATTCATCGTGGTTTTGAAAATATGACGGATCATATTTTCAAATAATTCACGGATTTCCAATTCATCTAAGAAAGCTGTTTCACAGTCGATCTGAGTAAATTCTGGTTGCCGGTCAGCACGTAAATCCTCATCACGAAAACACTTCGTAATTTGGTAGTAGCGATCAAAGCCAGCCACCATTAATAACTGTTTAAATAGCTGAGGTGACTGTGGCAAAGCAAAGAACTGGCCGTCATGAACACGTGAAGGGACTAGGTAGTCACGTGCCCCTTCAGGGGTGCTCTTAGTTAACATCGGCGTTTCAATATCGATAAAACCTGCAGCATCCAAGTAGCGGCGGCATTCCATGGCCACGTTGTAACGCAATCGCAAGTTCTTTTGCATTTGAGGGCGACGCAAATCCAGCACACGATGAGTTAAGCGAGTAGTCTCCGATAAATTCTCATCTTCCAATTGGAATGGAGGGGTAATAGATGCATTCAAAATCACTAAACGATGACACAGCACCTCAATCTTGCCACTGGCTAAATCATTATTCTCTGTACCGGCTGGACGGGCACGGACTAAACCTTTAATTTGAATGCAAAACTCGTTTCGAACCTGCTCAGCCAAGGCAAACATTTCTGGACGATCTGGATCACACACTACCTGAACAAAACCTTGATGATCACGCAAGTCAATAAAGATCACGCCACCATGATCACGGCGACGATTCACCCAACCAGAGAGGGTAATTTCTTGACCAATGAGTGATTCAGTTACCTGGCCGCAGGTATGGCTTCGCATCGACATAACAATTTCCTATAAATCAAAGATGATGTTTTGACCCAGCAGAGGTCAAACCAGTTGAACTGGTGGGGGGAACTGATCCCATTGAAACAATATGCTTGAGGGCCTCTTCGACACTCATCTCTAATTCAATGGTGTGCGTACGTGGGACGATCATAAAAAATCCAGAGGTTGGATTTGGAGTGGTTGGCAGGAATACGTTGACGTAATCCTCGCCCAACTTCGCAGCAACCTCTTTTGCTGGCATACCAGTTTGGAATGCAATCGCCCAAGAATCCGCATGGGGATAGCGAATAAGTAATGCCTTACTAAAAGCTTGTCCGCTGCCAGAAAATAAGGTGGAAGATACTTGTTGAACGCTAGAGTAAATCGATCGCACAATCGGAATGCGATTCATCAAGCGGTTCCATACCTTCATCCACCATTGCCCAGCAAAACTGATAGCAAGAAATCCAGTGATCATGATGACTGAAACAACAATCAGAATACCCACTCCGGGTATCTCACGGAAATGCTGTAAATCACCAGAAAACTGATTGGGGAATACGGCAATAATGGCGTGCATTACGGAACCAAAAACGCCATCAAGTAAGCCAAGACCCCCTGCAATAACCCAGATTGTGACTGACATCGGTGCCCACACCAAAATGCCTGCGATAAAGTATTTTTTCATTTGCTTATGCTTATGCTTTGCTTAACCTCGTATTTTAGCGGTTTAAGCGCCGGCCGGCGACAGACTAATGAAGACCAAGGCCGATTATTAGAATCCCAAGCAAAAAGCCGCCCGCAAATAGCAAAACTCCCACTAAGAGGCTATGAGTGCGTCTTTCTTGCAATAAAAGGCTCTTTAAGACCTCTAATTCAGCGTTTTGCTCTCTTTGTGGGCCGCGCCCTTGCGCCAAACTCTCCGCAATCAGGCGGGGTAAGGTTGGCAGTATTTTTGCCCAAGAGGGCGCTTCATTTTTAAGTCCCTCAACCAATCCGCGCCAACCCAACTGCTGACTGATCCATTTTTCCAGAATCGGCTTTGCAGTCTGCCATAGATCGAGATCGGGGTCTAATTCACGTGCCAAACCTTCCACATTGAGCAATGTCTTTGATAGCAGGGATAGTTGTGGCTGCACTTCAACCTTAAAGCGACGAGATGTTTGGAACAAACGCACCAGAACAATGCCTAAAGAAATATCTTTAAGAGGTCGATCAAAGTAAGGTTCACAAACGGAACGTACCGCACCTTCCAACTCTTCCACACGAGTATCTGCAGGCACCCAACCCGATTCCACATGTAATTCTGCGACACGCCGGTAGTCTCGATTAAAGAAGGCCAAAAAGTTGAGTGCCAAGTAGTTTTTATCAGTCTCACTTAATGCACCAACAATTCCGAAGTCCAGAGAAATGAATCGTCCAAAACTATCTGGCTCTAAGCTGATCATGATATTTCCCGGGTGCATATCTGCATGGAAAAAACCATGTTCGAAAACTTGGGTAAAAAATATCTCCACACCCTCTGCCGCTAATTTTTTGAAATCCACTCCCGCAGCACGTAATTCATCAAAACGACCGATAGATATACCGTTCATTTTTTCCATGACAATCACATTCGTGCGACACAAATCCCAATACATTTCTGGAATCATGAGCTTGTCTGAATCAACAAAATACCTTCTTAGCTGACTGGCATTAGCAGCCTCACGCATGAGATCGAGCTCATCATGCAGGTGTCTATCAAACTCAGCAACGTTTTCAGTGGGCTTTAAACGACGACCATCAGAAGATAATTTTTCAATAATTCTTGCTAGGTCGTACATTAAAGCAATATCGCTATCAATGATCGGGAGGATGCCTGGACGTAGGACCTTTATCGCAACTTCTCGCCCACCCCACTCTGGATGCCTCTCAGTGGCACGTAAAGTTCCAAAATGTACCTGAGCAACAGAAGCACTAGCTACCGGCGTTGCATCAAAACTAATAAAGATTTCTTCAACAGGTAAACCCAGCGCTTTCTCAATTAAGAGTCGTGATTCTGTATTAGAAAATGGTGGCACTTGATCCTGTAACTTTGCCAATTCATTTGCAATATCTTCTGACAATAAATCACGTCGCGTAGAAAGCACTTGTCCAAATTTTACGAAGATCGGACCGAGCGCTTCTAAGGTCAAACGAATACGTTCGCCTCTTGGTAGCGATTGCCCCGGTGATACCCAGCAAAGAATAGTTAATAGGCCACGACGAATACCGGGTTTCAGAATATCGCGCAACAGAGGTAATAAGCCATAACGCCATGCAGTGAAGAAAATGAAATAGAGGCGGGCTAAACGACGCACAATGAATTAACCTTTTCGCTCTAAAAGTTGTATACGCTTTTCCATACGATCAACCGCATCACGCAAGCTACTTAATTCATTCTTATGAATCATAAAATCCCGTTTACTCAAAAGTACTTTTCTTTCCTCGCTGACATATTCAATTGCATTTTCCAGTAGATCAGTAGCGGCAGATTTCCCAGCAGAAATGAATTTCTTACCTTGACGTACAGCAAAGTTTGCAGGCGCATCGCCAATGAAACGCGCCAAGTCTTCCTCATACTCCCACCGAATTTGACCTACTAAGCGGCCTAATAGCTGTGCCAAGTCAGCATCACCAGTAATCCTCACTGACTTCATTGCTTGCTCACGTATGTTGCCAGAGCTACCGGCTAAAGCGCTCAACACTTCAGGAGAAACCTCTAACTCTAATGACGGGGTATCCCCATGAGTCAAGGCAACTAGAGAGCCCTCGGGTGCTATCTCAAAAAAGAGCTGCCCAATCGGCAAACTGAGCAAAATGACTTTGCCAACATGGCGCGCCAACTCCACCATAGCCCATGGCTCAGCCTTGAGAACATGATTTATTCCTCGGCAAGCGGCGGAGGCTGCAATATGGTGAGTGGTGGGAGATACGGTGTTCATCAGTGTAAAAAACCCGCACAAGTGCGGGCTTTCAGTGGAAAGTACTACAAGCTTAAACTAACTGGGAGATACCCGCTAGTACCCAGCCACCGGGGCCATTGACTGGCTTACTTAAATTCCAAATTTCAGAGAAGTTATTGGCTTGTGCGCCTACTTGCTCACGAATCATGCCCGTGAACTGCACGCTACAGTAATAAGTGTTGTCAGTTGTCTCGATGCCGAGTAACTGCGCATTGAGCGTAACTACATCGGTTTGATTGGCAGCATCCGCACGACCAGCAAGATCCTGTTCGATCGTTGCAAACATCTCTGGTGTGGTGTACTCACGCAATGCAGCTAAATCACCCTGATCCCATGCCTTTTGGAGGCCTGAAAAGTATTGCTTAGCATTATCCAAAAATGCGTATTCATCAAATCCTGGTGGCAGGGTTGACTGAAACGCTGCGGGCTCAGCAGCAACTCCACCGAAAGCACTGGCAGCTGGCGTAAATGCAGGCTCTTGTCTTGGTGCTTGATCCATATTTGCACGCTGCATTCCCTGAGAAGTCACTTGAGGACCTTTATTGGCGCCAGATAAGGCAGGCAACATTCTTCTCATCACAAACATGATGGCAAAGCCTGCTAAAACTGCAATCAATAATCCAGTAATCAATGAAGAGGCAGCCTCACCCATACCAAAATGGGATAAAAGGTATCCAATACCAAGTCCTGCAGCAAGACCACCCAGGATACCGCCCATACCGCCAAAGCGGCTTGGTGCTGGTGCTTGAGGAGCAGCGGCGGCCGGTGCAGCCGGTTGAGCTTGTTGAGCTGGCTTTTGTGCTGGAGCAGCTTGTTTTTGCATAGGTGCACTTGGTGCCTTACCGATACTTTTACTACCACCTAAACGAGCAGCATTAGCATGACCAACAGTTGCAAATATTAAGCTGACGCTTAATAGAACTGCCTTAAAAAAATGCTTGTTCATATTTTTCCATCCCCTTTAGAACTTCTTATATTCTTGATCAGCAAAAACTACAAATTCACTAGTATTTAATACCAATATGCAGCGCAACGATACCCCCAGTCATTCTATGGGTATCCACTTCATCAAAACCGACCCCTAGCATCAATTCCTTAAGGGCTTCTGCATCTGGATGCATCCTAATGGATTCAGCCAAATAACGATAGCTCTCAGAGTCTTGAGCAATTTTTTCACCCAACCAAGGTAAAACCTTAAATGAGTAGGTGTCATAAACCGGCTGTAAAAATGCATCTGGCTTAGAGAACTCCAAAACCAATACTCGACCCCCGGGCTTAATAACCCGCAGCATCTCTTTCAAAGCAAGGTCTTTATGGGTCATATTGCGCAATCCAAAGGCGACCGTTACAACATCAAAGTGATTGGCTGGAAAAGGGATCTTTTCTGCATCGAATTGAACGGAAGGTAAAGATAGGCCTTTATCCAAAAGACGGTCACGGCCAACACCCAACATCGAAGCATTGATATCACTTAGCCATACTTGCGCCTCTGGGTTATGACCCCAATCAGCAGCACGCGCAAAGGCCGCGGCCAAGTCGCCCGTACCCCCAGCAATGTCTAATACTTTTTGACCGGGACGGACCTGAGCTCGAGCAATAGTTACTTTCTTCCATAGACGATGAAGACCGAATGACATCAAATCATTCATCACGTCGTATTTGCTAGCTACAGAATGAAATACCTCTGCGACCTTGCCAGCTTTTTCAGTCTCATCAACGCTTTGGTATCCAAAGTGGGTCTTACTCATATTCTTCGCTTTATCTAATTGCCTGCTCAATGACTACCGCAAGATTTACCGCTACCAACAATCATTGGAGCGTCACGGTCTAAACCAGCAGCAGCCAATTTATCCAAATGCTCTTTCCACAGGGCCTCATAGTTCTCACATAAAAATTGCAAAAAATCCCACGAGTACAAGCCGGAGTCATGCCCATCCGAAAAAGAAGGCTTCAGAGCGTAATGACCAACCGGCTCAATGTTAGCAATGAGCACCTCGCGCTTACCGGTTTGCAAAGTCTCCTGACCAGGCCCATGACCCTGCACTTCAGCAGAAGGGGATACCACCCTCAAAAATTCAAAAGGTAGGCGATAAGTATTGCCATTTTCATAAGCAAGCTCCAGCACTTTTGACTGCTGATGCACTACAACATTAGTTGGAATCATCAAACTAATACCCTCTCAATGCCGCCTTGATTAGCCTTGGCAACATAATCTTGCATCCAATCAGGGCCTAATAATTTTTGAGCCATTTCAACAACGATGTAATCGGCGGTCGTATCGCTATCCGCATCAAAGCGAGTAAGGCCTTGCAGGCAGGATGGGCAACTTGTCAGCACTTTAACATCACCGGTGAAATCATCTTTACGTAACTCATTGGCAGCTTTCTCCATTTCAATCTGCTTACGGAAGCGTACTTGAGTTGAAATATCAGGGCGCGTCACTGCAAGGGTTCCAGACTCACCACAGCAACGATCGTTCTTCTGGATAGCTTTACCATCTTCCAACTGAATTAGCTCGTTCACTGTTTTGAGTGGGTCTTGCAACTTCATTGGGGAGTGGCATGGATCGTGATACATATACTTTACGCCAGTCACATTTGAAAGCTTGACACCCTTCTCAAGCAAATACTCATGAATATCTACGATGCGGCAACCAGGAAAGATCTGTTCAAATTGATAGCCTGCCAACTGGTCATAACAAGTACCGCATGAAACCACGACTGTCTTGATATCCAAGTAATTTAGGGTATTAGCTACGCGATGAAAGAGAACACGATTGTCTGTAATCATCTTCTCCGCTTTATCGAAGTCACCATTACCGCGCTGTGGGTAGCCACAACATAAGTAACCTGGAGGCAATACAGTCTGTACACCCACATTCCACAGCATGGCTTGCGTGGCTAAGCCCACCTGCGAGAACAAACGCTCAGAGCCACAACCTGGAAAATAAAATACTGCTTCAGTATCAGCAGAAGTTGTCTTTGGATCGCGAATAATCGGAACGTAATTCGCATCTTCAATATCTAACAGTGCACGAGCAGTTTTCTTTGGCAAATTGCCGGGCATCTTCTTGTTAACAAAGAAAATGACCTGCTCTTTAATATTTGGCTTTGTGACTGTTGCAGGAGGATGTGCAGTTTGCTTACGTGCCAACTTACGGAATACATCATTGCCCAAACGCTGGAGCTTATAACCCCAACCAATCATAGACTTACGAACTAACTTAATTGTGTCTGGATCGGTAGCATTTAGGAACAACATAGATGCTGCCGTTCCTGGATTAAAACGTTGCTGACCCATCTTGCGTAATAAATTACGCATGTTCATTGTCACATCACCAAAGTCAATTTTGACTGGGCATGGCGTTAGACACTTATGACATACGGTGCAATGTGCTGCAACGTCATCAAACATCTCCCAATGATGAATTGATACTCCACGACGTGTCTGCTCTTCGTATAAAAAAGCCTCGATCAACAATGAGGTTGCCAAAATTTTGTCACGCGGACTGTATAGCAAATTAGCACGTGGTACATGCGTAGAACAGACTGGCTTGCATTTACCGCAGCGTAAACAATCTTTAACGCTATCAGCAATAGCGCCAATATCGCTTTGCTGCATGATGATGGACTCGTGCCCCATCAAACCAAAACTTGGAGTGTAGGCAATACTGAGATCCGCATGCGGCATTAACTTGCCTTTATTAAAGCGGCCTTCAGGATCTACACGCTTCTTGTATGCGCGAAAATCTTTGAGCTCTTCCTCAGTCAAATACTCGAGTTTGGTAATACCAATACCATGCTCACCAGAAATGACACCATCCAATGAGCGGGCCAATTTCATAATCCGAGCGACTGCACGATGTGCATCTTGCAACATCTCATAGTCATCTGAATTCACCGGGATATTGGTATGCACATTACCGTCACCAGCATGCATATGCAGCGCTACAAATACGCGCTTGCGCAAAATATTTTTATGGATTGCTTCTAATTCATTCAGGATAGGCTCAAATGCCAGTCCACCAAAAATGATTCTGAGTTCAGCGCGCACTTCGGTCTTCCATGAGGCACGGAGACTGTAATTCTGCAGATCCGGGAAAAATGTATCCATCTGCATCAACCAGTTTGACCAACGCGATCGCACCTTGGAAATCAGCTCAAGAGCTTGTTGCACACGATCACCCAAGATTTCAGCGCTAGGGATTTCATAATCCTCTGTTGCCTTTCCAAGTGGTAATGCACTCTTTTTCAAGAAAGCTTCAAGACTATCTAAAACTTGTAATTTATTTTTAAGGGAGAGCTCGATATTGATACGTTCAATACCTTCGGTGTACTCACCCATGCGTGGCAATGGAATGACCACATCTTCATTAATCTTAAAAGCATTGGTGTGACGAGCAATCGCAGCGGTACGTGCGCGATCCAACCAAAATTTCTTTCGCGCTTCAGCGCTAACCGCTACAAAGCCTTCACCTACTCGGTTATTAGCCATGCGAACAACTTCACTAGTCGCACCCGCTACAGACTCTTCGTCATCACCAGCGATATCACCAATTAATACCATCTTAGGCAAAGCATTGCGTTTTGACTTGGTGGAATAACCAACCGCCCTCAAATAGCGATCATCTAAATGCTCTAGACCAGCGAGAATTGGTCCACCATTCTTACTCAAACCATCTAAGTAAGCTTTAATTTCTACGATGCTTGGAATTGCCTCTTGGGCTTGACCAAAAAACTCTAAGCAAACAGTCCGCATGAATTTAGGCATGCGATGCAAAATCCAAGTAGCGCTAGTGATTAAACCGTCACAACCCTCTTTTTGAACACCAGGTAAGCCTGATAAAAACTTATCAGTCACATCCTTACCTAAGCCCTCTTTACGGAAGCGCTTACCTTCTACTTCTAAAATTTCCGTTTTAAGAACATGCTCGCCTGGCTCACTCGCACCATCAGACCAAGTCAGTTGAAATCGTACTTTATCTACAACGTGAATTTTTCCTAGGTTGTGATCAAGACGTTCAATATCAAGCCAGTTACCCTCTGGGTCCACCATACGCCAGCTGGCTAAGTTATCGAGCGCAGTACCCCAAAGCACCGCCTTCTTACCGCCGGCATTCATAGCAATATTGCCACCAATACAACTGGCATCAGCAGAAGTTGGATCGACCGCAAACACCAGCCCAGAGCGCTCTGCAGCATCAGAAACTCTCCGGGTCACAACACCAGCGCCAGTAAAGATCGTAGACACTTCATGATCCACGCCCGGTAAACGTTTAAGCTGGACCGCATCGATTTGTTCAAGCTTCTCAGTATTGATAACTGCCGACATAGCGTAGAGAGGGATAGCGCCACCGGTGTAACCCGTGCCACCTCCACGCGGAATAATGGTTAAACCCAATTTAACGCAAGCTTTAACCAAGCCAGGAATTTCAGATTCGTAATCTGGCTTGAGAACCACTAGCGGAAACTCAACACGCCAGTCTGTCGCATCAGTCACATGTGCTGCACGAGAAACACCATCAAAGCAAATATTATCTGCAGCTGTAATGCGGCCCAACTCCTTACGAGCGCGCTTCCGTATTTCTGCAACCTCTTTGAATCCTTGCTCAAAATTCTCTACAGCCAGATGCGCTGCCTTTAGCAAGACCTGCACTTGCTCAACAGATTCGCCGCTAGACCTTTTCTTTACCTCACCAAGGCGATGCCACAAAGCGTCAATCAACAACTGACGGCGATTGGCGTTATCCAATAAGTCGTCTTGTAAGAAAGGGTTGCGTTGCACTACCCAAATATCACCTAAGACTTCGAACAACATCCGCGCAGAACGGCCGGTACGACGAACACCACGTAAATCATTCAGAACTCGCCAAGACTCCTCCCCTAATAAGCGGATAACGATTTCACGATCAGAAAAAGAGGTGTAGTTGTAGGGAATTTCACGAAGGCGGGGGGAACCCGCTTCGGCATCTAACAACTGGTTCAAAGCTAATGGAGCGTTCATAGCGTCATATTTGATAAATATGCATTTTAATTGAGGGATACTGATATTGGCAGGAAACGTGGAAAGTTGTTGACTTAAGGGATAAACCCTTGCAAATTTAAGGGCTTAGCGCCCATTCATGGTACGCTCATCGCATGGCAACGAACTATTTAAAGAAAATTTTATCGGCCCGAGTCTACGATGTGGCTAGGGAAACAGAGCTCCAAGTAGCCCCCGAACTCACGAAGCGCTTAGGCAACCAAGTTTTACTCAAAAGAGAGGACAACCAACCGGTTTTCTCCTTCAAACTACGTGGCGCCTATAACAAAATGGCCCATTTGCCCCCAGAAGCCTTAAAAAGAGGGGTTATTGCAGCCTCAGCAGGCAATCATGCCCAAGGTGTGGCCCTTGCAGCAGCCAAAATGAAGTGCAAGGCAGTTATCGTGATGCCACTCACCACCCCTAGCGTCAAAATTGATGCTGTAAAGGCGCGTGGCGGACCCTGGGTTGAGGTAATCCTGCATGGAGAATCCTACAGCGACGCCTTCAAACACTCTGAGCTATTAGAGAGAAAACGGGGTTTAACTTTTGTCCACCCCTTTGATGACCCCGATGTCATCGCAGGGCAAGGCACGATTGCCCAGGAAATTTTTCAACAATACCAAGAACCAATTGATGCCATTTTCGTTGCAATTGGTGGCGGCGGCCTGATTGCAGGTATCGGCGAATATGTCAAAGCAGTCAGCCCTAAAACTAAAGTGATTGGCGTTCAGTCAGTTGACTCAGATGCAATGAGACGATCACTCGAAGCTAACAAGCGCATCGAGATGAAAGATGTCGGTCTTTTCTCAGATGGCACTGCAGTCAAACTCGTTGGGAAAGAAACTTTCCGCATATGCAAACGCGTAGTCGATGACATCATCACCGTTGATACTGATGAAATCTGTGCTGCCATCAATGATGTCTTCACTGATACTCGTAGCATTTTGGAGCCTGCTGGTGCCCTGGCTATTGCAGGGATGAAGAGGTATGTAGAGAAACATCGGCTGAAAAAGAAAACTTTAGTTGCAATTGCTTGCGGCGCGAATATGAATTTTAGTCGCCTACGTTTTGTGGCTGAACGCGCCGACGTTGGCGAATTCCGTGAAGCTATTTTTGCTGTCACTATTCCTGAAGAACGTGGCTCATTCAAACGCTTCTGCGAGTTACTCGGTAATCGCAATGTTACAGAATTTAACTATCGCATTGCCGATCAAAGTGAAGCGCATATCTTTGTAGGTATTAGCACGAATAAGGCAACCGATAGCACCACTATCGCAAAGCATTTCCGTAAAGCAAAATTTGCAACCATCGATCTCACGCATGATGAGCTCGCGAAATCCCACCTGCGCCACATGGTGGGTGGCCGTTCTTCTCTTGCTCAAGATGAATTACTCTACCGCTTTGAATTTCCAGAGCGCCCAGGTGCACTCATGAAGTTCCTCACCAGCATGGCGCCCAATTGGAATATCAGTCTTTTCCATTATCGCAATCACGGCGCAGACTATGGTCGCATTTTGGTAGGTCTTCAGGTTCCCAAAAATGAACAGAAGAAATTCCAAGGCTTTTTAGCTCAATTGGGTTATCCACACTGGAACGAAACTGATAACCCGGCTTACCGCTTATTCCTTAAATGAGATGTAACTAGCAATGTCATACACACTCACTGGAAAACTCGTTGTTGCGATTTCATCGCGTGCGTTATTTGATTTTGAAGAAGAGAATCGTATCTTTGAGTCAACTGATGACAGCGCCTATATGAAACTACAATTAGAGCGCCTTTCTAAGGCAGCACAAACAGGTGTAGCCTTTCCATTAGTAAAGAAGTTGCTTGCTTTTAATGAAGAGGGTGAGCAGCGTGTTGAGGTGGTAATTCTCTCTCGCAATGATCCTGTGAGTGGCTTACGCGTATTTCGCTCAGCTGAACACCATGGTTTGCATTTAGAGCGCGGAGTATTTACAAGGGGGCGACCACCCTATCACTACCTCCGCTCCTTGCATGCGAATCTGTTTCTCTCGGCTAATGAAGATGATGTGCGTGCCACTATTGATGCAGGTTTTCCTGCGGCCCGCGTTTATCCAGAATCCAGCAAGACAGCAGAGTCTCACCCCAATGAAATTCGTATTGCCTTTGACGGAGATGCCGTTCTCTTTTCCGATGAAGCGGAACAAGTCTTTCAGAGCGAAGGTTTAATAGCCTTTGTAGATCACGAAAGCAAGAAGGCTGCAATCCCTCTTCCACCAGGCCCATTCAAACCCTTACTAGAAGCCCTACACCGGCTGCAACGCAGTACTAGCGAGAAGGGGATGCGTATTCGCACTGCCTTAGTTACCGCTCGCTCTGCGCCCGCACATGAACGTGCTATTCGTACGCTGATGGCCTGGGGCATCGATGTAGATGAAGCCATGTTTCTTGGTGGACTTTCCAAAAGTGAATTCCTTCGCGAATTCGAGCCAGACTTTTTCTTTGATGACCAAACGGGTCATTGCCAATCTGCCGCATCAGTAGCGCCTACTGGTCACGTTGTATCTGGTGTGTCCAATAAACCTAAAAGCTAATGTCCACAATCCCTCTTGGTAAAGCATCGGAATATCCAGATCAATATGATCCGGGCTTGCTCTTTCCCATTCCGCGTTCTGAAAATCGCCTTAAGCTGGATATCAAACCTAATCAATCCTTGCCTTTTGTGGGTGTTGATATTTGGAATGCCTTTGAGCTCAGCTGGCTCAATAAAAAAGGGAAGCCACAGATTGCACTTGCAGAATTTCAGATACCAGCGGATTCACCAAACATGATTGAGTCCAAATCATTCAAACTCTATCTGAATAGCCTTAATAGTGCACGCTTTGAAGATGAGGCGGAAGTGCGCGAAAGATTGATTGCGGACTTATCAGCAGTAGCTGGCAGCAAGGTTGCTACTCGCGTCAATCAAAATGAGATAGTTGCAAAAAAGGGAATGCAGGAGATGAGTGGTGTTCTGATGGACCGCCTCGATATTGAGATCGATCCAAGCCTATCTGCTGACCCTGCCTTGCTCGAAGTAAATGAATCTTTTGGACCGATTGAGCAATGCTTAGTCTCTCATTTACTCAAATCAAATTGCCCGGTAACTGGACAGCCTGACTGGGCAAGCGTACAAATTCGCTATCAGGGTCGTCCGATTTTGGAAGAAGGCTTACTTCGCTACCTGATTGGCTTTAGACAATTAGGCGAATTTCATGAGCATTGTGTTGAAACGATCTTTACCGATATCAAACGCAAATGCAAGCCAGAGAAACTCTCCATCTACGCTCGTTATACCCGACGTGGCGGACTAGATATCAACCCTTTCCGCACCGATCACAATGCACCTTGGCCGGAAAATATTCGTCATTCAAGACAATAAACAAATCAGTAGGTAAGCAAAAAGCCCTTCTTGAAGGGCTTTTTATATTGAGCAAAACGAATTAATGCATTACTTAAAACGGAATATCGTCATCCATTGCGCCAAGGGATGCAGCATTTGAAGATGCTGGTGCAGATTGCTCAGCCGGCTTTGAGCGGCTGTAGCTTTCACCACCATCACCACTGCCACCCACTGGCTTGCCACCAAGCATTTGCATTGTTTCTGCAACGATCTCAGTAGAATATTTTTCCTGACCACTAGCATCAGTCCATTTACGCGTGCGTAAACGACCTTCTACATAAACTTGTGAACCTTTTTTGAGATATTGACCAGCGATCTCTGCAAGTTTTCCAAAGAATGCAACGCGGTGCCATTCTGTGGTTTCTTTCATTTCGCCAGACTGCTTATCTTTGTAACGATCTGATGTCGCTACTGAAATATTAGTTACTGCGTCGCCGCTTGGCATATAACGTGTTTCTGGGTCGCGCCCTACATTACCTACGATGATGACCTTATTTACCGAAGCCATGTTGTCTCCCGAAGAAAAATACTGCTGTTATTACTACTAAAGGTTATGTCTTTACTTCTGCTGCATTTTTTGAATCTACTGCTTTCGCAGGCAATTCGCCCATGAACCAAGCAATTATAAGCCAGCACAAAAGGAGTGTTGCGCTGATTTCAAAGACCGCCATATCGCCAAGGATATCAATTAAGTAACCTCCTACAGCAGCGCCAAAAAATAAACCTATTGATTGGGTAGTATTGAAAATACCTAAGGCGGTTCCCTTCGATTGATTTGAAAACCGAGACACTAGGGAAGGCAGTAGGGCCTCCAAAAGATTAAAACCAATAAAGTAAATCAATAAAGAGAGTGCTATGAAGAGAATTGATCTTGCCTGGGAGAATAAAAGTTCAGCAATAATAAGAAAAATGATCGCAATTAAAAAAACTAGTCGCAGGCGGTGACGTTTCTCACCAAATATCAAAATAGGCGCCATCATTAAAAATGATAATAGGACAACCGATAAATATATTTTCCAATGTTCAGTCAGCGGCAGACCTGCTTCTACCAATAAATGTGGCATCACTAGAAACATGGCAACTTGTGTTGCGTGCAATAGGAGTACGCCAAAATTCAGACGCATCAATTCGGGAATAAAGAAAACCTCTTTTAAGGAGGCTTGCTGCACCCTTACTTCTATCTTGTTACTAGGTAAAACATAGAGGGTCACAAACATTGCGAATACGCCCAAAATGGCTAAGACCACAAAAATACCACTCAAACTCATGACCCGATAAATGGGCGCTGCAATCACGAGGGATAAAGCAAATGAAAGTGCAATACTCCCGCCTACTAGGGCCATTGCCCGAGTACGAACCTGCTCACGTGTTAAATCAGAAACCCAGGCAGAAATTGCAGCAGAAACTGCGCCAGCACCCATAATGCCGCGCCCGATGGCAATCCAAAGGAGATCATCCTTTGCGGCACATATCAAAGCACCAGCAACAAATAGGGATAAGCCCCATAAAACAACTGGTTTTCGGCCGATTCGGTCAGAAAGACGGCCTAAGGGAATATAAAAACAAGCCTGAACAATATTGAAAATTCCGAGGGTTAAGCCAACCCACAGAGCATGCTCACCGCCGGGTAAACCCCGCGCATGAATACTGAAAACAGGCAAAAGGAGGAATAAGCCCAGCATACGAAGGCCAAATATGCCTGCTAAGGCTAGAGTAGAGCGAAGTTCAGAAGGATTCATGGGAAAGAGCTATATTAACAAGTTACGCTAAAAAATCATGAATAACGAAATTAAGATCCGCGGTGCACGCACGCACAACCTCAAAAACATCAATCTAGATATCCCTAGAGAGAAATTGGTCGTTTTGACCGGTCTATCTGGCTCTGGCAAAAGCTCCTTGGCTTTTGACACCCTTTACGCAGAAGGTCAACGTCGCTATGTTGAGTCACTATCTGCCTACGCACGTCAGTTTTTGCAATTAATGGAAAAGCCGGACGTTGATACGATCGAGGGCCTCTCCCCAGCAATCTCAATTGAGCAAAAGGCTACCAGCCACAATCCTCGCTCAACCGTAGGCACAGTGACAGAAATTCATGATTACCTGCGCTTACTATTTGCACGCGCTGGAACGCCACATTGTCCAGATCATGATTTGCCACTAGAAGCGCAAAGCGTATCGCAAATGGTGGATACGGTTTTAGCCATGCCGGAGGATACCAAGCTCATGATCTTGGCCCCAGTAGTGAGTGAGCGCAAAGGTGAATTCGTAGACCTATTTCAAGATCTTCAGGCTCAAGGTTTTGTACGCTTTCGTGTGCGCTCTGGTGGCGGCACAACTAATACTGCAAAAGCAGAAATCTTTGAAGTTGATCAATTACCGACTCTCAAGAAAAACGATAAACACTCTATTGAAGTAGTTGTAGATCGCATTAAAGTACGTCCAGATATTCAGCAACGGGTAGCAGAGTCTTTTGAGACTGCCCTTCGCCTTGCTGATGGCAAAGCCATGATTGTGAATATGGACACTGGCAAGGAAATGATTTTCTCAAGCAAGTTTGCCTGCCCGATTTGCTCCTACTCATTACAAGAGCTAGAGCCACGTCTTTTCTCATTCAATAACCCAATGGGTGCCTGCCCATCTTGTGATGGCTTGGGTCATCAGTCTTTCTTCGATCCAAAACGTATTGTTGCGCATCCCGATTTATCGCTCGCATCTGGCGCAATCAAGGGTTGGGATCGCCGTAATCAGTTTTACTTTAAGCTGTTACAAACTCTCGCTAAGCATGGTGGGTTTGATGTTGAAAAACCTTTTGAGACTCTCAATAAAAAACAGCAGGATCTGATTTTGCTGGGCTCAGGTGACATCACTATTCCCTTTGAATATATTAATGAGCGTGGCAAGAACAGTATTCGTGAGCATGCCTTTGAAGGTATTGTTGCTAACTTTGAACGTCGCTATCGCGAGACTGATTCAGCAACAGTTCGTGAAGAGTTGTCGCGCTACCAAAATGTTCAAATCTGCCCATCATGTAGCGGCAGTAGATTGCGTAAAGAAGCTCGCTTTGTCAAAGTAGGTGAAGGCAAACAATCCCGCGCTATTTATGAAATCAGCGCCCTACCGCTAAAAGAGGCAAAAGAATATTTTGAGTCTCTAGAGCTTAAAGGTGCAAAACGAGAAATCGCTGACAAGATTGTTAAGGAAATTAGTTCGCGCCTACGATTCCTCAATGATGTGGGCCTGGACTACCTGTCGCTAGAGCGAAGTGCAGATACCCTCTCTGGTGGTGAAGCCCAGCGAATTCGCCTGGCTTCTCAGATTGGCTCTGGTCTAACTGGCGTAATGTACGTCCTAGACGAACCCTCTATTGGCTTACATCAACGTGATAACGATAGACTGATCGGTACCCTGAAGCATTTGCGTGACTTAGGTAACAGCGTGCTAGTGGTTGAGCATGATGAAGATATGATTCGTGCCTCCGACTATGTGATTGATATTGGCCCTGGTGCCGGCGTGCATGGAGGTGAAGTAGTTGCTGAAGGTACCCCAGCAGAAGTGGAAGCCAATCTAAAGTCTTTAACAGGCGCCTATCTATCTGGACGTGAATGGATTGCTGTTCCAGAAAAACGGATTCCTGTAAATGATAAGTTCCTTGAAATCATTGGTGCTCGCGGCAATAACTTGCAAGCTGTTCATGCCAAGATTCCAGTTGGCTTATTAACCTGTGTCACTGGTGTATCTGGTTCTGGTAAATCCACACTCATTAATGACACACTACATCACGCAGTTGCGCAGCACATCTATGGCTCGAACGCAGAACCTGCAGCACACGATGCCATCAAGGGTCTCGAGAACTTTGACAAGGTTATCAGCGTAGATCAATCACCCATTGGTAGAACGCCGCGCTCTAATCCTGCCACTTATACCGGCTTATTCACGCCCATTAGAGAGCTCTTTTGTGGCGTACCCGCTGCTCGCGAGCGAGGCTATGAAGCTGGACGTTTTTCCTTCAACGTGAAAGGTGGTCGTTGCGATGCCTGTGAAGGTGATGGCGTTATTAAAGTGGAGATGCATTTTTTGCCAGACGTCTATGTACCTTGTGATGTCTGTCACGGCAAACGCTATAACCGTGAGACATTGGATATTCGCTATAAGGGAAAGAATATTCATGAAGTGTTATCGATGACCATTGAGCAGGCTCATGAATTCTTTGAAGCAGTTCCCATCGTCAAACGAAAACTTAAAACCTTGCTGGATGTAGGCTTAGGTTATGTGAAGTTGGGTCAAAGTGCCACAACATTATCTGGCGGTGAGGCGCAACGAGTCAAACTCTCTCTAGAGCTTTCTAAACGCGATACCGGCAGAACTCTCTACATCCTCGATGAGCCAACTACAGGCCTGCATTTCCATGACATTCAGTTATTGCTGACTGTTCTTCAGACCCTAAAGAAACAAGGTAATACGATTGTCATCATTGAACACAACTTAGATGTGATCAAGACCGCTGATTGGATTATTGACTTAGGCCCTAAAGGGGGGGCTGGCGGCGGGCAGATTATTGCTACTGGTACTCCTGAGGAGGTTGCAAAGAATGGGGCAAGCTTTACTGGCCACTACTTGGCACCACTACTGATTCGCAAACCGACGTCTGCAAAAAAGAAAAGGTGACTTAAACTGAGACTGTTTAATTAGGTCACCCAAGCAATTTCGATTCGGCTAAATCAGTCGCTTCTGAATTGCCTGAGAGCACCAAGATATCGTTGGCCTGTAAGCGCAAGTCTGGAGTGAGCTCTAGCTTGACATAATCAGAACCACCGATCTTGCGCCTGACTGCCTGTACGCTTACACCCTCATTGTCAAGATGCAACTCTTCCAGGGTCTGCCCAATACTGGCTGACTCGGGCAGTAAAGTTACCGAATGCAAGCGCCATGACTCCTTTGAATCTACCTCATCAGCAACGCCACGGAAGTAACCACGCAAAAGACTGTAGCGAGCCTCACGCGCACTTGTAATCCGGCGCACCACCTTACGCATGGGCACACCCATTATCAGTAAGACATGAGATGCCATCATCAGGCTACCCTCAATCAGCTCAGGTACTACCTCAGTTGCACCAGCTGCCTGTAGCTTGCCTAGGTCTGCATCATCTTTGGTTCGTACTAATACTGTCATACCTGGACGAAGATGCTCAACTTGATGCAATACTTTTAATGTGGCGGGTGTGTCTGCATAAGTAATCACCACAGCCTTCGCTCTGGATAAGCCTGCAGCTACTAAATAATTTTCTCGACTCGCATCACCATAGACCACATTATCACCAGCGGTAGCGGCCTCCTTGACACGATCAGGATCCATGTCTAAGGCAATGTATGGAATTTTTTCTTGGTCAAGCATCCGAGCCAAGCTTTGGCCTGAGCGACCAAACCCACAAATAATTACATGTTTTTCTGTGCGAACACTTTTTGCTGCAACTCGAGTTAATGCCAGTGACTGAAGCAACCACTCATTCGTTGAGAAGCGCATCGCAATCTGATCGCTATGGTGAATCAAGAAAGGTGCACCGAACATGGAGAGTAACATTGCCGCTAACACAGCTTGACTCAAAGCGGGATCAATTAAATCTAAACCATCGATTTGATTGAGCAATACGAAACCAAACTCACCGGCCTGCGCCAAACACAAACCTGTCCGAATGGAGATGCCAGGACTTGAGCCAAAAGCACGTGAGAGTAAGGCAATCAAACCAAACTTAAATACTAGAGGTCCAATCAGCAAAAGTAAGACTAGCATCCACTGTTGATGAATGACCTCAAAATCCAACAGCATGCCAACAGTAATAAAGAAGAGGCCGAGGAGGACGTCTCTAAAGGGCTTGACATCTTCTTCCACCTGATGGCGATAAGGCGTCTCGGCAATTAACATTCCAGCCAAAAACGCGCCTAAGGCTAGAGATAGGCCAAAGTGTTCAGTTAGGCCTGCCATACCTAAAACAATGAGAAGGAGGTTGAGCATGAATAGCTCTTGGGAGCGCAATTTAGCCACCAAACTAAACCAGCGACTCATCAAAGTTTGGCCTATGACGAAAATGAGAGCTAAAGCTACTGTGATCTTGATGGATGCCGCTGTTAGCGCCAAAAACAAATCTCCAGGATTTTTACCAAGCGAAGGAATCAAAATAAGCAGAAAAACTACTGCCAAATCCTGAAATAGCAAGATGCCAATGATGTTGCGTCCATGTTCAGTTTCTATTTCTGAACGATCGGCAATGAGCTTAGTAACGATGGCGGTTGAGGACATCGCTAGGGCGCCCCCTAGAGCGATGGCTGCCTGCCAAGAAATAGGATAAATCCAGTTCATTAGCAAACTAGCAGGCACTGCTAGCAACATGGTCAAAATGACCTGGCTACCGCCCAAGCCAAATACAATAGTCCGCATGGCCCGCAGCTTATGGAGATTAAATTCCAGACCAATTGAGAACATCAAAAAAACCACCCCAAATTCAGCTAAATACTTTACAGTCTCTGAATCGTTGGCCAAACCAAGGGCATGCGGCCCAATGAGGACGCCAATGGCTAAATAGCCCAAAATGGGGGGTAGCCCAAAATAGCGGAAAATAACCACCCCGGCCACTCCAGAGGCCAGCAAGATGAGAGTTAACTGAAGGACTGACGGCATATACTCACCCCATGATAGCTAAGACTCGTGACCGAACCCTAAAGCTTGCACGTGACACTCTCACAATTGAGGCTGCTGCACTGCACACCATGCGTGATCGCCTTGAAGGCGCCAACGCTGACGCACTCTTATTGGCGGTAGATTTACTGCACTTCTGTAAAGGCCGCATCGTTGTCTCCGGAATTGGTAAATCAGGACATATTGCTCGAAAGATTGCAGCAACATTTGCCTCAACTGGCTCACCTGCTTTTTTTGTTCATCCTGCTGAAGCCAGTCATGGTGACTTAGGTATGGTGACCCGTGATGACGTCTTTGTTGCTCTATCGAATTCTGGAGAAACTGATGAACTTCTCACTATCGTGCCAATTGTCAAGCGCACTGGTGCAAAACTGATTGCACTCACCGGAGCCCCAAATTCATCACTAGCTAAATTAGCAGATGCCCATTTAGATACTAGCGTTGAGAAAGAGGCTTGCCCTCTCAACCTAGCCCCAACCACCAGCACAACTGCAGCGCTCGCTATGGGTGACGCACTAGCAGTTGCCTTGCTAGATGCTCGCGGCTTTCAAGCGGAAGATTTCCAACGCTCACATCCGGGCGGTCGCCTAGGTCGCAAACAGCTTATGCATGTTAGCGAAGTTATGCGGAGCTTCGATGAGACTCCTAAGATTGCAATATCCGCTTCTTTGCAAGATGCTTTACTTGAGATGACTGCTAAACGTATGGGCATGGTAGTTGTCTTAGACAATGCAGGTAAAGTTGCCGGCATCTTTACTGATGGTGACTTACGTCGCCTACTAGAAAAAAGTACTAATTTAGACGGCTTCACTTTAAAACAAGCAATTACTTCAGAGCCACGTACGATTCCTCCCGAGCTGTTGGCAGAAGAGGCTATTGAGATGATGGAAAAACATCGCATCAATCATCTGGTCGTAACTGACCCTAAGGGCAAGCTGCTTGGGGCACTCAACCTCCATGATTTATTTGCTGCCAAGGTCATTTAAGTTATCCACTCTTAACAACACATTGATCCACCAATATGCCTAGCGCCTTTAACGCTCACAATACCAACCCTCTGAGTCAATATCCACAAGCTTGGGAGCGCGCTGGTGCAGTCAAATTGCTTGTTCTCGATGTCGATGGCGTTCTGACTAATGGTCAAGTATTCATTGGTGAGAACGGCAAAGAATCTCTCAAGGCTTTTGATATTCAGGATGGATTAGGAATTAAGCTGTTAGAAAAAATTGGTATTCAGACAGCGATCATTACCGGGCGTAGCTCAAAAATGGTGATTGGTCGTTGTGAAGAGTTAGGCATTACTCATGTTCATATGGGCGTTGAAGATAAGGCTGTAGCTTTAGAAAAGATACTGCAATCGCTTGGACTTAAGCCATCCGATTGCGCCGTCATGGGCGATGATTGGCCCGATTTTCAAATAATGAAGTCTGCTGGCTTGAGGATATGTCCCGCACAAGGGCATGATGCTGTGAAAGAAACAGCTCACTTCGTCACCGCTCGATCCGGCGGTAGTGGCGCAGTGCGTGAAGTATGCGACCTGATTCTAAAAGCACAAAATCGCTACGAGGAATTACTTGCCAAAGCACGCGCTTAAGGTCATTTTGCAATGGAACTGAACACCCAAAAAATCAAACTTGGTATCTGGCGTACATCGTTACGCCTTATGCCTTTGATTCTGATGGGAACGCTCACACTCGTCACATTTTGGTTGGTTAAGAAAAATACCCCTGCAGAAAAATCGGCAATTGAACGTGTGCGCCTTCATGTGCCAGACTACATCATTACCAATGGCGCCTTATCTGCTCTTGATGAATTTGGCAACACTAAATACCGAGTGCTCGGTAAAAAAGTGATTCACTACGACGACGATGCTTCGATTGACATTGAAACACCTCGCATACGCTTGTTTCCGCCCGCAAAATCACCGATTACTGTTAAAGCAGATATGGGCCATTTAGATGGTGATCTAACGATTTTAGATCTTATGGATAACGCTGAAATCTATCGTCCGCCACAAGCTGCATCAGCAACAGAGCCGGCAAGACCTCGCATGCTTGCGCGCTCCTCTTATTTCAAAGTACTTATCAATGATGACATCATTGAGACTGATAAGCCTATTACGCTTGAGCAAGGGTTTTCTGTCATCCAAGCAACTGATGGCGGCATATTTAATAACATCGAACAAAGCATGGTTTTATCTGGCCAAGTAAGAGGTCGTATCGAGCGTGAGCAACAAGGTGGACAGCCATGAGTCTATTTCGTAGTAGGACTATTGCAACTGTGTTGCTAGTGAATGTCTTCATCAGCAGCTCTCATGCTGAGAAAGCTGATCAAGATAAACCGATTATCTTGGAGGCAGAAAAAGTTTCTGTGAATGATGTACAACAAGTTTATGAACTAGATGGTGAAGTACTCTTAATCAAAGGTAGTATTTTGATTACCGGCGAGAAAGCTAATATCAAGGTCGATCCTGAGGGTTTTGAATACATTGATATGCAAGGCAATCCTAAGGCTAGTGCCAGCTTTAGGCAAAGACGTGAAGGCCCCGCCAATGAGTTTATGCAGGGTCTAGGTAAAGCCGTTACCTACAACGCCAAGACTGAACTTCTGACGCTAACCGGAGATGCCAACTTAAAGCGTCTTCTCAATATGCAAATGTTGGATCAATTACGCGGCTGGAAAATCGACTATGACGATGTCAAGCAGCGCTATCAAGTCTCACCACCTACCAACGCCAAAGCAGAAGACCTGCCTCAGGCTAGAGCGATCCTTTCACCAAGAAGAAAAGCTACACTAGAAAAATGACCACGGATTCCAGCAATAAGCAAACCCCAGCAACCTTAAGTGCCCATCATCTTCAAAAGCGGTATGGATCCCGCACGGTAGTGCGAGATGTGTCGATTGAAGTCAAGTGCGGCGAAGTAGTCGGACTTTTGGGGCCAAACGGTGCCGGCAAAACAACCTCTTTTTACATGATTGTTGGTTTGGTTCCATTAGACGGCGGCAATATTATTCTGGATGGCACAGACATCACGCGACTTCCTATTCATGAGCGGGCTCGCATGGGGCTATCCTATCTTCCACAGGAGGCTTCTGTTTTCAGAAAGTTAAATGTGGCAGAGAATATTCAAGCAGTATTAGAGCTCCAAGTTCAAGGTGGCAAGCGATTAAGCAAGACTGAAATAGCACGTCGCTTAGATGAGCTCTTGGGCGAACTTCAAATCAGCCATCTACGCGATAACCCAGCACTTTCCCTCTCTGGTGGAGAACGTCGTCGTGTTGAGATTGCTAGGGCCCTAGCCTCACAGCCTAAGTTCATTCTATTGGATGAGCCCTTTGCCGGTGTTGACCCAATCGCTGTTGGAGAGATTCAACGGATTGTGCGCTTCTTAAGGGATCGCCAAATTGGCGTTCTCATTACCGACCATAATGTTCGCGAGACTTTGGGTATTTGTGATCACGCCTATATCATCAGCGAGGGTAGCGTGCTGGCGGAAGGCAAACCAGACCAAATCATCGAAAACGATTCCGTCAGAAAAGTCTACTTGGGCGAAAACTTCCGCATGTAGATATTCAGATTTTTTCGAATATTTATTAAATAAAAATGATCTCCCCCCTTGGTTTTCAGCATAATCGCTGATACGCTGGAGGTTCATGAAGTTCATTTCTATAAAAACAAGTACGACATTACAGGGGCCTGCTGCGCACTCCGAGTAATTATTTGCGCATGCATTTTGTTTTGCTATGAATAGGAGCTGCTGATGAATCTAAAAATTAATAGCCGTCATGTCGAAGTTACTCCAGCCATGCGTACCCACCTCGAGGCTGGATTAGCCAAAATTCGCAAACACTTTGATCATGTCTTAGATGCTTCTGCGTTTTTGATTGTCGATAACGCTAAAGAAAAAAATCTTCGTCAAGCAGCCGAGATCACTATTCATCTTAAGGGCAAGGATCTTTATGCTGAGGCACATAATGCTGACCTCTACCATGCCATGGATGCTGTAGTCGATAAACTCGAGCGCCAGGTAGTTAAACATAAAGAAAAGATCCAAGATCATCACCACGATAAACACTTTGAGTGATCCTGATTGTCAGGACACCTATAATCAAGCAACATGAATTCCCTGACCGATCTTTTCGCCTTAGACCGCATTGCCTTAAATAGCCCCTCCAAAAATCGGGCTGAGATATTTGCGGCCGTAGGACAACTCTTTGCAAAGCAAGCGGGACTCGAAGCAGAGGCGATTGTTAGCTTCTTAAATGCTCGTGAGGACTTAGGCTCTACCGCTCTGGGTGCTGGTGTTGCTATTCCACATGGTCGAGTAAAAGGACTGAAGAATCCGATTGCTGCATTCGTAAAATTAAAAGATCCGATTGAATTTGCTGCGCCCGATGGTCAAACAGTCTCTATTTTGATTTTTTTACTCGTTCCAGAAAAAGCAACCCAGCAGCACCTAGAAATTCTGTCCTCGATTGCACAACTCCTGTCTGACCAAGACGTACGTAAATTGCTTATCTCGGAAGACAACCCAGAGAAGGTGTGCCAACTATTACAAAATTGGGGCGCAGCTTGACAACCCAGACCTTACTCCTAGATGGAGTTACTGCCCAACAGATCTTTGATGACAATGTCTCGGACTTAAAGCTCTCCTGGATTGGCGGCCTTGAAGGCGCTGACCGCACGTTCCCTCCAGAGGCAGTGAAAGCGGCTGCAGCTAGCTCAGACCTAGTAGGTCACTTAAATCTCATTCATCCGAGCCGTATTCAGATTTTTGGTGAGCAAGAGGTTGACTATCATGCCGAGCTTGAACCAAAGCAAAAACAAGATCAGATCTCTAGCTTAATTTCCAAGACGCCACCTTGCGTCATAGTCGCGGATGGCAAAGTAGCTGACGCTGACCTACAACTTTTCTGCCAAAGATCTTCCACTCCACTCTTTACAACAACCATATCAGCCGCCGAGGTGATTGACCACCTGCGAACCTATCTTACTAAGATTGGCGCCCCTCAGATCACCATGCATGGCGTATTCATGGATATCCTGGGCTTAGGCGTCCTAATTATGGGTGAATCCGGTCTTGGCAAAAGCGAATTGGGTTTAGAGCTGATTTCTCGTGGCCATGGTTTGGTAGCCGATGATGCGGTAGACTTCGCTCGTCTTGGGCCAGACTATATTGAAGGTCGCTGCCCCGTAATCTTGCGCAACCTCTTAGAGGTTCGTGGACTGGGTTTATTAGATATCCGCACCATCTTTGGTGAAACAGCCGTGCGCCGGAAATTGAAATTGCGCTTAATAGTGCAATTAGTTCGTCGTAATGATGGTGAATTCGAGCGCTTACCTCTAGAAGCTCAGCATATTGAAGTATTAGGCGTCCCCATTAGGACCGTCAAAATTCAGGTCGCCGCAGGACGAAACTTAGCAGTTCTTGTAGAGGCAGCAGTTCGTAATACCATTTTGCAGCTACGCGGTATCGATACCCTAAAAGAATTTATGGAGCGCCAGCGTTTACAAATGAATGCTGAGGCAGAGTCCTCCAAGAATCAAGGTCGACTCATTTAATATGCAAATCAATCTGATTACCGGCATCTCCGGCTCAGGTAAATCTGTTGCACTAAGAGCTTTTGAGGATGCGGGCTACGACTGCGTAGATAATCTACCAGTCACCCTCTTGGAAAGCCTCATCACCACGCTAGAAAATGAAAAGGGTGAGCGTATTGCAGTAGCCATTGATGCTCGTCGTGGCCAGTCAATTGCTGAGCTACCCCAGATCCTAGAAAATCTTCGTCGCAGTAATCAGGTGCGCATTATTTTCTTAAATGCCGATACAAACACACTGATTCAGCGCTTCTCCGAAACCCGGAGACGTCATCCCCTCTCTGGAAAAACTCAAGAGACTCAGGCTGCGACGCTGATAGAGGCGATTGATAAAGAACGAAATCTCCTAGAACCTTTGCGTGCACAGGCTCACAGCATTGATACCAGCAGTCTGCCTGCCCATGTATTGCGGTCATGGATTCAGGATCTCCTAAAAGATAAACCTCAAGGACTCACCGTTATTTTTGAATCTTTTGGATTTAAAAAAGGTTTGCCAACCGAGGCTGATCTCGTGTTTGATGTTCGGTGTTTGCCTAACCCACACTACGACAAAACTTTGCGCCCACTATCTGGCAAAGACCAGCCCGTGCGCGAGTTCTTGGAAAAAATTCCTGAGGTCGTCAGCATGGAAAATGACATTGTTCAATTTATTGAAAAATGGTTGCCCCACTACATTGCAGATGGTCGCAGTTATCTTACCGTCGCAATTGGCTGCACTGGTGGACAACATCGCTCGGTTTATCTTGTTAGCCGCGTCATGGCGCACTTTTTACCTCAAAAAGATTTAGCAGCACTACAAATCAACTTCTTAAGTCGTCACCGCGAGCTAGACTCAGTCCCTGCAACAGTAATTTAATCGGTTGCGGCAAGCCGTACTTTCCTAGCTCCCGCAAAGGAATCCACTTTAAATCAGCATTTGTAAATTTCACGGCATCACTCGATGTCATATTCCAAATCTGCATCCATAAACGACGATGCGTAAAGACATGCTTAATCTCTATCCCCCGCTCGACCAATTGAGAATGCTTTAAAGCGCTAGAGATCTTTTCATCTGGCAGCACCAACTGTAGTAATTCTTTTGCTGTCAGATTGGCCCGACTGCTGGCTGCAGATTGTGTGCTTTCTTCTTTTGCGCTCCAAGTAGATTCAGGCAAAGACCATAGCCCACCCCAGATAGCCTTCTCGGGACGCCTTTGCAATAAGACTGAGTCACCATGCCTAAGTAACAACATGTCGCAATTAAATTCAGGAGATTTTGCTTTAACTACTTTACGAGGCAATAACAAGACTTGATCGCTAAGATTGGCTTGGCATTCTTTTTCGAATAGGCATTTCTTTTCATTACCTAAACACACCGGTTTCCGAGAGGTACACCACGTTGCCCCAAAGTCCATCAGAGCCTGCGTATACACCGGCATATCTGTAGCTTTTTTGGGAAGGAGTGTTTCGGCTAATAACCACAATTCATCATTCACTACTTTTTCTTGGATAGAACCCTCGATACCAAAAAGTCTTGCCAAAATGCGTTTCACATTGGCATCCAGAATCGGAGCCCTCACATGAAATGAAAATGCTGCAATGGCACCTGCAGTAGACTTACCAATACCCTTGAGTTGCTCAAGCAAGATGGGGTCCTCCGGAAACCTTCCCCCAAACTCTTCCATCACTTGCACAGCGCAGGCATGCAAATTACGGGCGCGTGTATAGTACCCTAGCCCCGCCCATTCGGCCAAGACATCATCCAATGGTGCAGCAGCTAATTTTTTGACCGTTGGGAAGCGTTTCATAAATCGGGGGTAGCGCTCCAGAACAGTTGCTACCTGGGTTTGTTGCAACATGATTTCTGATACCCATACCGCGTAGGGATCTCGAATACTTTGCCACGGCAAACCTTGGCGCCCATCCTTACCATGCCAAGCAATCAACTTGACGGCGAAGTGCTTGATCAGCGCTTCTGACATTGAGGACAAAAATAAGTAGAGCGCTGACCTTGCACTATCTGTTTGATGAGCGTCTTACAAACCCTACAGGGCTGATCCTTACGATCATAAACTTTGGTTTGCACCATAAAGTGTCCTGGATTACCGTCACTATTCACAAAGTCTTTCAAACTACTGCCACCCGCAGCTATTGCTTTTTTCAAAATCAATCTCACTGCAGTAGCTAGCCTAGAGCATTGCGGCCGCGTTAATTTTCCAGCAGCCTTTGTCGGATGTATCCCCGCCTCGAATAAACTTTCTGAGCAATAGATGTTGCCAACACCAACTACAGCCTGCCCTGCTAGTAAAAACTGCTTTACCGCAAGACTGCGTTTGCGTGAGTGCCGGTATAGGATATCCGCGCCCAATTCACCTGAAAACTCTGGAGAAAATGGCTCTACCCCGAGTTTTTGTAAGAGCTTATTGGCCTCAATCGGCCCCTTGGATTTTGGATGCCATAAAACAGCGCCGAACTTTCGGGGATCATGTAGACGCAAACTGAGCTTACCAAACTCAAAGGTCACGCGATCATGGGGCTTTAAGGGATCACTACCAGGAAGTACTCGCAATGTTCCGGTCATTCCTAAGTGCATCAGCAGATGACCGGTATCCAGCTCCACCAAAAGATACTTACCGCGGCGCTCTATTCCTACGACTTTCTGACCAGAAAGTAGTGCATTTAAATTACTGGGTACCGGCCAACGCAAGCGACCATCAATAATTTTGACCGAACTCACCCTGCGCCCCTCTAAATGGGGTGCAATACCCAAACGGGTCACTTCTACTTCTGGAAGTTCTGGCATAAATGGATTGTAGATTCGCGGATTAGAATGTGCTCATGACCAAATTTTCATTAAAGCCTTCTTTAAGGGCCTTATTGCTCTCAGCTGGGCTTGGCTTAGGCCTCTCCTCTGGCTTTACCGTTGCTAAAAGCAGTAGCCTGGATAGCGGTCAAGCAGTATTTGAGGTCCTGGCCTCTGAAATCGCTTTACAACGTGGCGAAGCTGGCCTTGCCTACAACACCTATCTAGAGCTTGCTCGGCAATTGGATGATCCCCGTTTGGCACAGAGGGCTATGGAGATTGCGATTACTGCCGGCGCGCCTGATCTTGCGCTGCAAGCTGCTCAAACTTGGGATAAATTATCTGAGCCCAAGCAAACTAGACCCAAAGAGGTTCTTGTCACCCTTTTGATTCTGAATCAACGCTGGTCAGATGCAGTCAAGCCTGCTGTCTCCTTATTGAATCAGCAGACATTACCAGAACGAGAAAATACCTTGCTTCAGCTTCAGGCCCTACTGGCCAAAGCGAGCGACGAATCAGAAGCATTAAGAGCTTTCTACGAAATCGTCTCGACATTAAGGCCGGAGCCAAAGGATCCTAGCATTCTCTATACCTATGCCATGTCTGCTGAGAAATCTGGGCGCCTGGATGTGATGGAGAAAATTCTGCGTGAAATTTTGCGCAGGAATCCAAATGATGCAAATAGCTTGAATGCACTTGGTTACTCACTCGCTGATCGCAATCAGAAATTGCCTGAAGCCTATAGGCTCATTAGCAAAGCACACGAACTCTCGCCTAGAGATGGTTTTATTTTGGATAGCCTTGGCTGGGTAAACTTTCGCATGGGCAAAAATGAATTAGCGCTTGAGCAACTACAACAAGCTTTTAATATGAAGCCTGAAGCCGATATTGCCGCACATATCGGTGAAGTCTTGTGGGTTATGAATCGGCCGATCGAAGCTGAAGATGCGTGGCGTAAGGGGCAACAGTTAGATGCCAATAACCCCACTCTCAAAGAAACCTTGAGGCGCTTGAAGCCTGATTGGTCTGTGGCGGATGATACCCTCAAAGGCTCATGGGATGGTCGTTTTGCAGTAAAGGTCATAGGACTCACCGAAAGTAAAAATCAAGGTGGATCGGGTGGATTCACTTTGACTCAAGATGCGTTAACTGATGTTTTGGAAATTCGTAACCCAGTAGGTGGATCCATTGCAAAAATTACAATCAAGCCTGGTGAGGCAATTCTGGAGCGCAATGGTCAACTAAACACTGCTATTGATGCTGACACTCTTATTCAAAATACCTTAGGACTTCCCCTGCCTGCTCGGGGTTTATCTACCTGGTTGCGTGGACATACGCGCCCCGGTAGCAATGCGAGTATTGAGCGTAATGACAAGGGGCAAGTTAGTAAAATAACTCAGGATGGCTGGACTCTAAATTACAGTTGGAATAATGCTCAGCTGTTAGAAAAGCTGACAATGACGCGTAGCTCCAATATTGGGTCAATTGATATCCGTCTAGTCTTTGATGTTCCAAGCCAGTGAAGTATGAATGATGAGTAATGGGATAGAACTTCGTTGCCCTGCAAAGCTCAACCTTTTTCTTCATATTGTTGGGCGACGCGCTGATGGCTATCACCTCCTGCAATCTGTTTTTCAGTTAATTGATTGGTGCGATATCCTCAACCTAAAGCAAATCCCCGAAAATGAAATTCGTCGCATCGACCCCATTCCAGGGATACCCCCAGAACAAGATTTAGTGGTCCGTGCCGCCCAACTCCTAAAAGATTTCTGCCAGATTGATGGTGGCGCTGAAATCAGGCTAGAGAAAAATATTCCTATGGGAGCTGGCCTTGGCGGAGGGTCCTCTGATGCAGCATCTACCCTGATTGGCCTAAATCATCTTTGGAACCTTCAGCTAGAAAAGGCCACACTTTGCCAGCTCGGCCTAAAACTTGGCGCCGATGTGCCATTTTTCATCTTTGGCCAAAATGCCTTTGTCGAGGGAATTGGTGAGAAATTACAAACAATTCCCCTGGAATCCCAAGACTTTGTTGTGATCTTTCCGAACCAAGGAATCGCCACTGCTCAGATTTTTCAAGACCCTCAATTGACCAGAGATCATGCTCCGATTACAATAGATGGCTTTCTTGCATCGCCAAGCTCATATCGGTCAAATGATTGTCAGGCAATAGCGGTGCAGAAATGTCCTGAAGTGAAGCAAGCATTGGATTGGATTGACAAGGTAGTGCCAAACTCGGCCCCGTGCATGTCCGGATCTGGAAGCAGTGTATTTGCCGCCTTAGACCCTAAGACGGACACCGCAAACCTAGAAAATCTTCTGCTAAATCTTCCAAAAGGATGGATAGGTCGAATTGTTCGAGGGCTAAATAAAAATCCCGCTTACAATTTGATTTCTTCAGATTGACCTGTAGGGGAATCGCCAAGCTGGTTAAGGCACTGGATTTTGATTCCAGCATGCGAAGGTTCGAATCCTTCTTCCCCTGCCAAGCACTGTAGATAAGACCAAAAGACATCCATTCGACCCTTACCAAACTCCAAAATCACCTATGTCCGCTCCAATGAACGCTGATTTACTGACTCTTTTCACAGGTAATGCAAATCCAGTTTTGGCCCATGCGGTAGCCAAAGAGCTCAATCTCCCGATGGGAAAAGCATTTGTTGGTCGATTCTCAGATGGTGAGATCCAGGTTGAGATTCAAGAAAATGTTCGTGGCAAGAACGTTGTAGTTATTCAGTCGACTTGTGCCCCAACGAACGATAGTTTGATGGAACTCATGATTATGATTGATGCCCTAAAACGAGCATCAGCAAGCCGTATAACCGCAGTGATCCCTTACTTCGGTTACGCTAGACAAGACCGTCGCCCGCGCTCAGCTCGGGTTGCCATCTCCGCTAGAATCGTTGCCAACATGCTCCAGTCCGTAGCTGGCATTGAGCGTGTTTTAACCATGGATCTCCATGCCGACCAAATTCAGGGTTTCTTTGATATTCCTGTTGATAACATTTATGCATCACCAGTCCTCTTGGCCGATCTAGAGGCCCAAAAGACCAAAAAAGATCTCATCATTGTTTCGCCGGACATCGGTGGCGTTGTTCGCGCCCGCGCAATGGCAAAGCAATTAGGCACAGATTTGGCGATTATTGATAAACGCCGCCCAAAAGCTAATGTGTCAGAAGTAATGCACTTAATTGGCGAAGTAGAAGGCCGCCATTGCGTGATCATGGATGACATTATCGATACCGGCGGAACGCTCTGTAAGGCCGCTGAAGCGCTTAAAGAGCGTGGTGCTAAGGGTGTTACTGCCTACTGTACCCACGCCGTGCTTTCTGGCGGTGCCGTTGCCCGCATTGCAGCCTCCGAATTGGATGAATTAGTCGTTACCGACACTATTCCGTTGACCCCAGAAGCAATGAAAATTGCCAAAATTCGTCAATTGAGCGTTGCCCCCATCCTAGCTGAGACCCTTTCCCGCATTAGTAAGGGTGATTCAGTAATGTCGATGTTCGCTGAATAAGCCAAAAATAAGGTTTCTAGCCGTGTTTTTGGCAGTATTGTGCCATTTCTAGGCAAAACCCTGAATTCCCAAGATATAATCAAAGGCTTTTCTGTTTGGTCGCGAACGGAAATTAACCTTAATTTTAGGAATTTGATATGAAAGTAGTAGCCTTTGAAAGAAGCGTACAGGGAACGGGTGCGAGCCGCCGTCTGCGCAACTCCGGTAAAACTCCGGGAATCATCTACGGCGGTAAAGACGCCGCAACTGTAATTGAGTTGGATCACAACGCACTGTTCCATGCTCTCCGGAAGGAAGCATTCCACTCATCCATCCTTGATCTCGAAATCGGCGGCAAAGCACAAAAAGTGTTGTTGCGCGATTACCAGATGCATCCATTTAAGCCTTTGGTTCTGCACATTGACTTCCAGCGTGTTTCTGCGACTGAAAAAGTTCACATGCGCGTTCCATTGCACTTCATCAACGCTGACACTTCAGCTGCAGTGAAATTGCAAGGCGCCGTAATTAGTCACATCTCCACTGAATTGGAAATTTCTTGCTTACCAGCAGACTTACCAGAGTTCATTGAAGTGGACTTGAACAAGATTGAAGTTGGTCATGGTATTCATGCTAAAGATATCGCATTGCCAAAAGGTGTTACCTTGGTATTGCATGTTGAGCAAGAAAACCCAGTATTAGCTAACGCACGTATCCCAGCGGTGAAATCTGCCGATACTGAAGCTGCTCCTGCAGCTGCTGCGGCTCCTGCTGCTGAAGCCCCCAAGGACAAAGCTTAATTATTTAAGCCCAATCTTTGCGACAGAGGAAGCCCGCTACTAAGCGGGTTTTCTTTTTTGTGAAAATACTTTTATCCTTGAGCATTCATCATGACTAAATTAATTGTTGGCCTTGGCAACCCAGGCGAAGAGCACCTAGAAGATCGGCACAATGCTGGCTTCTGGTTTGTTGACGCTCTTGCCAAACAATTGAATACCCGCTTTGAAACTGAAAAACGCTTTCATGGCAAAGTAGCCAGGGCTATATGGGGGGGCGAGGATCTCTTCTTACTCAAGCCCAGCACTTATATGAATCTTAGTGGGCAAGCTGTTGGGGCACTATGTCGCTTTCATAAAATTACACCTCAGGATGTACTAGTAGTGCAAGATGAGCTGGATCTAAAGCCTGGTACTGCACGCATTAAGCTTGGCGGGGGTACTGGTGGACACAATGGCCTAAAAGATATCCATGCCCATCTGGGAACGCCTGACTACTGGCGCTTACGCCTGGGTATTGGCCATCCCCGGGATCTGGCTGCAGAAGGTGCACGAGTCATGGATGTAGCTGACTATGTGTTGAGAAGACCTTTGCAGGCAGAACAAAAACAAATTGACGCCAGCATTGGAAATGGCTTACAAATTCTTGGGTTATTTATCAAAGGTGATGCTCAAGCGGCAATGCTAGAACTTCATTCAAAAACGAATTAGGGCACAGATCGCACGCCCACAGTGAGTGCTACTTAGTAGCTAGCACTTTTTTAGCTGCAGTTAAGGCTTGATACTTCACCATTAACTGCGTTTGATTTTCTGGAAACGCAGGGTTCATTGGAATACAGTCAACCGGGCAAACCTGCTGGCACTGTGGTGCATCGTAATGACCGACACATTCAGTGCACTTATTGGGATCAATCTCATAGATCTCCAGGCCCATGTAGATTGCATCGTTTGGACATTCAGGCTCACACACATCACAGTTGATACATTCGTCCGTAATCATTAAAGCCATTTTATTTACTTACCAACCTTACTCTTTGCTTTGATTGACGGCAGCAATTTTTTGGACCAACCATTTTTCTACGGATGGGAATACGAACTTACTGACATCACCACCCATCGAAGCAATTTCACGAACAAAGGTTCCGGAAATAAATTGGTATTGATCGGAAGGGGTTAGAAATAGAGTTTCAACATCAGGCAATAAATAGCGGTTCATACCAGCCATCTGAAACTCGTATTCAAAATCGGATACTGCACGCAAGCCACGCACGATTACGCGGGCATTATGCTCACGGGCAAAGTCTTTTAGTAACCCAGAAAAACCAACAATTTTGACATTGGAATAATGGCCAAGAACCTCCTTAGCAATTGCAATACGCTCATCCAAGGTAAAGAAGGGGCGCTTACTGCGACTATCGGCAACGCCAACAATCAGTTCGCCAAAAATACTTGAGGCGCGGCGCACCAAGTCCTCGTGACCACGAGTAAAGGGATCAAATGTTCCAGGGTATACAGCAATAGTCATAATGCTCCTCAGGCTTTTTCAGCTACAAGCAAGAGTTTAGTCCCTCTTAGAGCGAAATAGACAAGCTTTTACCTGCCCGGCCTCTAAGTACTTGCCACAATGCCAATCAGGCAGCAATTCCTCAATCTGCTCACGAGAGCGATTAGCAGGGAACTCGACATAAATCCCTCCGCCAGCCCTGTCATTACAAATACGAGCAGCCTCTACAAGCGCTTGATTTAACAAGGCCTCTTCCTCAAATGGCGGGTCTATAAAGATCAAATTGCATGAGCCATCGGCCTGCTGCTTTAAAAACTCCACGCCCTCTCTGTGCAAAATCTGTACGGATCCAGGAGCAGGAAATGACTGAAGCAAAGCAAAATTCGCTAAGAGCTTGGCATGGGCCTTTTTGTCTTTTTCCAATAAAATTACTGAATGAGCATGTCGTGAAGCAGCTTCAAAACCTAAAGCACCAGTACCAGCAAATATATCCAAGCAACTCAAACCTACTAGATTCTGCCCAAGCCAATTAAATAAAGTCTCACGAACGCGATCAGTGCTCGGACGTAGGCCAGGTAAATCCAACACACTCAATAATCGACTACGCCAAATCCCGCCAATAATACGAATTTTTTGGGGGGCATCTGAGTGTTTAGCAGACTTACTAGGCTGCCTTCCCTTTTCTGATTTTGCTAGCTTATTTATTTTTTAGCCCCCAAAACCACAATCTTCATCCGATCCATAGCTAAGTATTTTTGAAACGCTGCTTTTAGTTGATCTAGACTCACTGCTTCAACTTCCTTAGTCCAAACTTCCATTGTATCGAGAGGCAAATCATTCCAAGCAATGGACGACACGTTATCAAGTAATTTGCGGTTGTTATCAATTCTTAAGGGGTAGCCATTAATCAAATTGGCTTTGGCAGCATCGAGCTCAGATTGCGAAGGCCCATCAGTAATAAATTGCGCAATGGTCGAGCTCATTACATCAAGTGCTAATGCAGCTTGATCACTCTTTGTTTGTACGCCAGCCTGAAATATTCCCGCATCCTTACCTGGCGAAAAATAACTAAACACACTGTAAGCAAGACCTCGTTTTTCTCTAACTTCTGACATCAGACGAGATACAAAACCGCCGCCGCCCAAAATGTAGTTCCCGACTAGCAATGGAAAATAATCGGGATTGTTGCGGGTTACCGCAGTCATTCCCATAGCAATATGTGCTTGTTGCGTATCAAATGGAATGGTAACTTCGCGTTGACTTAAAGGCTCCACCGGCGAGCGCTCAAACACTGGCAGCTTAGCTATAGAAGGGCCAGACTGAGGAACTCTTTGTAATAAGCCTTGAACGATTTCAGCAGCCTCTGCCCTACTCACATCACCTACGATGCTGACAATCATCCGATCGCCACGATAAAACTGTTTATGAAACTGCTGCAAATCAGTTGCGCTGATATTGGCAATACTTTGCACCGATGGTGAATTGGCTAAAGGATAGTTTCCATAAACGGATTTTCTAAAACGGCGATCTAAGACTGACTCCGGCTTTGTCTCTGCCTCTAACAATGCAGTCGTCATTCTTTGCTTCTCACGTACTAAGATCTTGGGATCGTAAGTGGGTGCACTCAACATGGCTGATGCTAATTGAACAGCACGATCACGTAAATCTTTACGGCTCAAAGTTCGAATGCGCATGACAGCACGTTCACCGCTAACAGAAACTCCAAGGTTTGCACCTAAGTCTGCAATCTCATCAGCAATCTGCGCTTCACTCAAGGCACCTTTCTCAGATCTAGCGCCGTAGTTCATTAACTTCCCAGCCACGGTGGCCAAGCCACTCTTTACCACTGGATCATAGCGATCACCCGCATCGATACTGATTTCAATATCGACCATGGGTAGCGCTTTGGTTTGAACTAAATAAGCCTGTGCGCCCTTGAACGAGTCTAGCTTCTCAATGGGTAATATTGCAAAGGCAGATGTAACCACTCCGGCTATCAGTAAGATTGCCAGACCAGCATGCTTAATTGATTTATTTAGCAGCATGATTACCTCCTTGCTTGCTCTCACCAGACTGACGCGCTTGCGGATCTAATACAGCAATAGTTAGCCCATCATCGACTAAATATTTTTTTGCAACGGCTTGGACTTGTGTGGGAGTAATAGTCTGCATCTTTTCTAGCATCACATCAATATCGCGCCATGAGAATCCCGCCATCTCTGTTGTGCCGATTTCCATTGCCTGACCGAAGATTGAATCGCGCTTATAAATTTGATCAGACAGAATGCGTACCTTGATACGTTTCAGTTCTGATTCAAGAATGCCTTTATCGACAATTTCTTTTAAGGCCTTCCGGATACTGCTCTCAGCCTGTTCTACAGTTTTGCCTTTAGCCATTCTGGTGCTAATCAAAAAGAGTTCAGGCCCTCTAGAGATCATGTCATAGCCGACACCCACATCATTAACTACACGCTCTTGCTTTACCATCACACGATTCAAACGGGCGTTGTCGTAACCGTCGAGTACTGCAGCCAAAATCTCCAATGCATAAGGCTCATCATCATCTAGCTTGCCCACTTCGAGCTTGGGCACCTTCCATGCCATTGCTAGCTGAGCGTTATCTGCTGGCGCTTTGACTTGTACCCGCTTAATTCCTCTTTGCAGAGGTTCAATCTGTGGCTTGCGATCTGGCAACCCTTTTGCAGAAGCGACTCCATAATATTTTTCCACAGCTTGCAAAATAGCTTTAGGGTCAACATCACCTGCAATTACTACTGTTGCATTATTCGGTTTGTACCAACTGCGATACCAATCACGTGCATCGACAGCTTTCATATTCACTAGGTCATTCATCCAACCCACTACCGGATGACGATAAGGAGAGCTCATGTAAGCAGTCGCCATCAGCGATTCATATAGCAAGCTGGTAGGATTATCTTCAGTGCGCAAACGACGCTCTTCCATGACCACTTGAATTTCTTTCAGAAACTCTGCATCGTCAAAATTCAGATTAGACATGCGATCAGCTTCCAGCTTCATGACTTCATCTAGTTTGGATTTTTCAACTTGCTGAAAATAGGCTGTGTAATCACGGGAGGTAAATGCATTTTCTCGACCGCCGACCGCTGCAACTAAACGAGAAAAATCACCTGACTTCACTTTATCGGTACCTTTAAACATCATGTGCTCAAGTACATGGGCTACCCCGGTCTTACCATTGACTTCATCCATGGATCCAGCACGATACCAGACCATATGTGCAACCGTAGGCGCACGATGATCCTCGCGCACAATTAACTTGAGTCCATTGGAGAGTTGATACTCATGAGTATTGGCTGTGCTATTGTCAGTGGCTGCCCAGGCAGTTTGGCAACAAATCAGCAAAAAGAAAGAAAAATGCAATAAAGTGGAGCGCATCTGTAAGATCACCTATCCCAAGAATTTAATTGATAAGATGCAAGTATTAAATTGTATCGATTATGTTCGGCCTACGTAAAACCCTCGGATCCCTATTCAAATCCAATCAGACTGATGAAGCCTGGTTTGATGCCCTAGAAGAATCTCTCATACTGAGCGATGTGGGTCTCCCTACGACTGAGCAACTGATTAGCAAGCTTCGTAAAGCCGCCAAATCAGAAAAGACCAATAATCCTGATGATCTCAAGCAACTATTAGTTCAAGAGGTCGCAAGTCTCTTAAAATCTTTGGAGCCAAACCCTAACCCCCTATATGTGCATGAGCAAAAGACCATACCAGAGGTGTGGCTTGTGATTGGCGTCAATGGTGCAGGGAAGACCACTACCATCGGCAAGCTCTGCAAACTCTTTCAGTCTCAAGGCAAATCCGTTTTACTGGCTGCTGGAGATACCTTCCGTGCAGCGGCACGCAATCAACTTCTTGAATGGGGTGGACGTAACCAGGTTGATGTCATCATGCAAGAGAGCGGTGATGCGGCAGCGGTAGCGCACGATGCCATTCATGCTGCGATTTCTCGCAAGAGCGATATTCTCATCATTGATACTGCGGGAAGACTGGCTACCCAAGACCATCTCATGGAAGAGTTGAAGAAGGTTAAAAGAGTGATTGGCAAAGCCCTTCCTGGGGCCCCTCACCAGACTTTGCTCGTGCTTGATGGTAATACCGGTCAAAACGGCTTAAGCCAAGTAAAGGCCTTTCATGCCGCCCTGGGGCTTTCTGCCTTAATCGTGACCAAGTTAGATGGTACTGCCAAAGGTGGCGTGATCTGCGCACTTGCTCACACCCTCAATGAGGGGTCAAAACCAGCAGTTTTAGCTTTAGGTAAAGGCGAGGGGATTAATGATTTAGCGCCCTTTACAGCCACCGAATATTCTTCTGAATTATTCAATTAAATCATAGGCTTATAGAATTAAAAAACCATTAGCACTCTCTTGACAAGAGTGCTAAAATAGAAGCCTATTAACACCTAAAAGATCTATAAAAAATGGTTCAAAAGAAAGCATACAAACCGCAATTGCAAGCAAGGCAAACACTGCCAGCAGCGCAGACTGCTGCGGCTTCGCTTGCCTTTCCGATGTTGCCATCCCTTGGGGTTGGCACGCTCGACTCTTATATCTCCTACGTCAATCGCGTGCCGATGCTCAGCGCTGCAGAGGAACTTCACCTCGCACAAGAATTTCGTCGCACTGAAAATGTGGATGCTGCAAAAACTTTAGTTCTCTCGCATCTCCGTTTGGTTGTGTCCGTTGCTCGTCAGTACTTAGGCTATGGCATTCCCCATGCGGACTTAATTCAAGAAGGCAATATTGGCTTGATGAAAGCCGTCAAGCGCTACGACCCCAACCAAGGTGCACGCTTAGTCTCTTATGCAATCCATTGGATTAAGGCGGAGATTCATGAGTACATTCTCAAGAATTGGCGTTTAGTTAAAGTTGCAACAACTAAAGCACAACGTAAGTTGTTCTTCAATCTTCGCAGTAACAAACCGACTCTAGCCGCCCTCACCCCAAATGAGGTTGAGGCTTTAGCAAAGGCTTTGGATGTCAAAGGCTCTGACGTAAAAGAAATGGAAATGCGTCTTGCTGGCGGCGACGTAGCCCTAGAGGCTGACGACACTGATGATGATTCAGCTTATGCTCCAATTCAATGGTTGGCTGATAATAGTCAAGAGCCTACTGAGATGATGGCTGCTGCTGCAACTGATGATTTACATGGCCCACAACTGAGTCAAGCACTCATGGCCTTGGATGAGCGCAGTCGTAATATTGTTCAATCACGTTGGCTAGCAATGGACGCAGATGGTAATGGCACAAAAACATTGCATGATCTCGCCAATGAATACGGCATCTCCGCAGAGCGTGTTCGTCAGATTGAAACTGCTGCTCTTAAAAAGATGCGCAGCCTTTTGCTAACTGAAACTGCGTAAGCAGCCTTTACATTCCAGCTTTTACTTCAGTAGTTCCTTCAAGTCCTGCGCCAAGGTCTCAGCGCCTTGCGCATGCTTGATATAAAGGCGAAGTTGCCCTAGTGGATCGAAGGCATAGCTTCCTGCAGTGTGATCCATCGTGTATGAACCGGGAGTCATGCCGGGCACCCTCTTGTAATAAATCTTAAAGTCCTTAGCGACTTTTTCTAATGCCACCTCATCAGCTGGACGTAAGCCCAAGAAACGTGAATCAAATGCTGGCACATACTGCTTCAAGATGCTGGCACTATCTCGCTCAGGATCCACAGTGACAAATAGCACTTGCACCTTATCTGCCTGGGGACCCAATAAAGTCATGACCTGCTGCATCTCAGTCAGTGTCGTAGGGCAAACATCTGGACACTGCGTATAGCCAAAGAACACAACAACTGCTTTACCTTTAAAGTCGGCTAATGTCCTGACTTTGCCATCGGGATCGAGCAAACTAAAATCCGTACCAAATGCCTTGCTACCAGTAATATCGACATTCTTGAAACTCTGCTTGGGGCTGCAAGCCACGAGAGCTGAAGCAATTAGGGACACCATCAAGATGCGTACAAGATGGATAGAAAGTATTGATAAATGCATATTCATCTCAAATGAAATAGTGATCTATTAATAGCGCTGCAAAAAGTAAAGATAAGTAAGTAATTGAAAAACGGAAAGTCTTCTTTGCTAACGCATCAGTGTAAGAAACAAACAAGGCAATCACATAAGCCAGGAATATGAAACCCAAAATAATTGCGGAGATTAAATATAAGAGACCACTCATGCCATAGATGTAAGGCAGCAAAGTAGCAGCAATCAAGATTAGGGTATACAGCAAAATATTGAGCAGTGTAAATCGCTCTCCATGAGTGACTGGCAACATTGGCAGACCACTTTGCACGTAATCATCACGACGATATAGGGCGAGCGCCCAAAAATGTGGTGGAGTCCAAACAAAAATAATGAGCACCAAGAGCCAGGCCTCAGCAGACAAACTATTAGTGACAGCTGCCCACCCCAAGGCTGGCGGCATAGCGCCGGATAGTCCGCCAATCACAATATTCTGAGGTGTTGCAGGCTTGAGCAGCCAGGTATAAATCACAGCGTAACCAACAAAAGTTGCTACGGTTAGCCACATGGTTAATGGGTTGCAGAATTTCCACAAGATAAGCATTCCCAAACTGCCGAGAACAATCGAAAAAATGATGATATGAGAAGGGGTTACTTCGCCAGTTGCAGATGGTCTCCAAGCAGTACGCTTCATCTTCGCATCCACAACTTGCTCAATCAAACAATTCACCGCAAAAGCAGCGCCCGCTAGCAACCAAATACCAACAATGCCACCAATCAGAACTGGATAAGGAACCATGCCGGGAGTGGCCAAGAACATCCCAATCACTGCGCAGAAAACTGCCAGCTGAGTGACGCGAGGTTTAGTAAGAACCCAGTATTGACGCCAACGGGGCATCGCTACAGGCTTAGATGAAGTTGGGCTGCTCATAATGATTTGACCATCTTAATATGAATCGGAGCGCTCCAAGAGGACCATTGAGTCAGGCGAACTAAACAGAATACCAATGCGGCAGAACCGCCGGTATGCATTAATGCAGCGAGAAGTGGCCACTGAAAAACGACATTAGAAATTCCTGTCAGCGCTTGAAGAATGAGTAAGCCTAATAGCAGCTTGGCTATCCTACCCATTCCGCATAATGCAGGATCATTTAATTGGAAGGCGCTTATCCCCAAGAATCCCAAGACAAATACAGCAATCACAGCAAATAGGCGATGCGCCCAATGTATGGTTTGCAAAGCGACAGGGGAAATGGATTCACCCTGAGCATTTAGCCCCAATTGACGCCATAAAGTAAAACCTTCTTGCCAAGCCATTTCAGGCGCAAAAGTTCCCATACAAGTTGGAAAATCAGGGCAAGCTAACACTGCGTAATTTGTACTTACCCACGCACCCAAAAATATTTGCATGGATAAAACTATCGCAGCAAGTAAGAGCAACTTTGCAGAAAGTGGCTTGGCCTGAAAGTAATGAACTGTGGAAGATTTTTCTTCCCATTTTTTTTGTGCGTAAGCAGTTAAGCAAGCCAACAAAACCAAAGCCAACATTAAATGAATTGTCACAATGATGGGTTGCAATTTAAGGGTCACAGTCCAGGCACCAAATGCCCCCTGAATACATACTAAAACCAGTAAACCAAGACTACCCAATAAGGGCCACTTACCCAAGCTCTTGAGCTTGCCCCAGGAAACTACTACCTGAATCAAAATTAATGCTCCAACAGTCATTGCTAAATAGCGATGAATCATTTCTATCCAAGCCTTGATGACGGTTACTGGGCCCGTAGGCATGGTGGCTTCAGCTAACTGGATCTCACCAATCGCATGCCATGGGTTTGATGTGCCATAGCACCCAGGCCAATCTGGACAGCCTAAGCCGGAGTCAGTTAGTCGAGTAAATGCCCCAAACACAATCAAATCAAATGTCATGAATACCAAAACCCAATTGAGCTTTTGGAAAAAGTGATAGTCCGACCTAGTCCAGAGATACGCCAAAGGTAGGCCTGCAAAGACAATTGCGATTGCAGCTAACTCCGCAAGCAATAGCAAGCTACTCATTGCAATTTTTCACCCTTACGATTGAGGCGTAGTAGCTTCTCGAGATCTTTTTTCATTCTGCCAAATTCCTTGGGGGAGTTTGTCACAGGAAAGATCATCATCTTGGCTGGACTCGGATCAATTAACTGAATCTTCTGGCCAGCTCCATCGCGATTAAGCCATGCATCAAATTCTGCTCTTAATTTAGGATCCACCGGTAAATCTACAACCTGAAATCCTGCCGTCTTTTGATCGTAGGCCAGTAATACCTCTGGATCTACTGGCTTGCCATCTATATTTACCCAAACTAGCTGAACGCGACTACTCTCACGACCAACTGCAATTCGCAATTGACGCATTAAAAATAAAGCCTCAAGACAAGACTCATTTTTAATGGTGCACTCCCCCGCTGGCCTAGCCACCAGTAAGGTCCACTTTCCATTGAAAGGAATATCAAACCAGGCTGGATTCATATCCTGTACCGGCTGAACCAAAGTTCCAAAATTGGTCTTCCCACCCTCTGGCTTGAAAACGTAATAAGCCAAATAGGAAGCGATGACTGGTGCTGCACAGGCGAGCAATAAGAGCAGCATCTGAATGCGCCCACGTCGAGTTTGGGTATCCACCTTAGATGCATCTGTTTGTGATGCTGGAATCAATAGTTCTTTATCACTCACCCTCTGTCTCCATTCGCAGCAAGCTCTCGCCGATATTTCATTAGCCCATTAATGAGCCAAAATAAAAATCCAGTCAGTGCCAAAGCAAACCACTGGAAGGCATAAGCATAATGGCGATCGACTCCATTTGTTGGGGAGGGCCAATTTCTCACTAAACCATCTTTTTTTAGGGAATTAGACTCGCGAAGGATAAATGGCAATTGCTTCCATCCGTAATGTTTAGCCTCAAGGGCCAAATCAAAATTTTGCTCAATCCTGGGACTGGCTTTGATATCGTCTTTTTGGCCTAATTCATAAACTCTGCCCGGATGAGGGAAAGCCACTCCCTCAATCATCACCACTTCATCGACTGTTTTGACTGGGGGTAACTCAATACGATTTTCGTTATTACGAGGGGCCCATCCCCGATTGACCCAAAGAATGGTCTCTTGGCCATCCAATTTCAGCGGCATCATTAGATAAAAACCTGATTGCCCAGCAGCACCTGTACCACCCTCAGGAATCGGACGAGGGCGGTTATCTAGCCAAACTGCCTCGGCTTTCATAAAACGGCCACGAGCCAGAATACGACGCTCTGCAGCTTGCTCCAAGCTGAGGTCATCCTCATTCACATTCAAGATGGGCATTTGTAGTTTTGCACCTAAGGACTCACCCAAGAGAATCTTTTGCTCTGCCCGATTTAACTGCCAAATACCAGCACCACAGCCCACTAAAATAACCACAAGGGCTGATAATGTAGCAACTGCACGGCTAGTAAATAGGCTAGTAAATATATTCACAGGGGTATTTTGAGATGAAATGGATTATTCCAGTTGCACTACTAATGATTGTAGGAAGCCTAGGCTCCGCTCTCTACTTCATGATGAAAGACAAAGGCGGGAGCTCAAGAATGGTTCAGTCGCTCATGTTGCGCATTGGGCTATCAATCGTACTCTTCTTAGGGATTCTGATCGCCCACTACTTTGGGTATATCGAAGCTACTGGCGTTCGAGTGGGAACAAACTAATCACCCACTGTTACGCACAACAACTCAAAGCAAATCGGGGCTCATTGCCCCGATTTTTTTATCATTTACATCCAATATACAGCGATGTAAAGACCAAGCCAGACAACGTCAACGAAGTGCCAGTACCAAGCAGCACCTTCAAACGCAAAGTGGTGCTCAGCAGTAAAGTCACCGCGAATCATGCGACGCAATACGATAGCCAACATGAGACCACCGAGGAATACGTGAAAGCCATGGAAACCCGTCAACATAAAGAAGGTTGAACCATAGATACCTGACGTTAACTTCAAATTCAGATCAGAGTAAGCATGATAGTACTCATATACCTGGAAGCCTAAGAAGATAATGCCAAGCAAAACTGTAGCAGCTAAGCCATTAATGGCTTTCTTCATGTGGTTTTCACGAAGCGCATGGTGAGCATAAGTCACAGTGACACCAGAGCTCAAGAGCAACAAAGTATTGATCGTAGGAATTGGCCATGGACCCATGGTTGTAAATTTCTCTACCAAACCAGCAGGGCCATCATTTGGCCAAACTGCTGTGAAGTTAGGCCAAATTAATTTGCTTTCCACATCACCCATCCAAGGCATCGCAATATTACGCGCGTAGAACAAGGCTGCAAAGAAGGCGCCAAAGAACATAATCTCGGAGAAGATGAACCAAGCCATCGACCAGCGGTAGGAAATATCTACGTTCACCCCATTCTTGCCAGAGTTAGACTCGGCAATAGTGTCTCCAAACCAGTTGTACAGGACAAATATCACCCAAAGTACACCGACTGCAGTTACTGGTCCGCCCCAAGCCGCATGGTTTACCCAGCCAGACATACCGGCACCAAAAGCCAGCAAACCTAAAGCTGCTGACGCTGGATGGCTGGATAGTCCGGGAACGAAATAGTAAGGGGTTGAATTGGATGACATCTTATTCTCTCTATTCAATCAAAAAATAATCAATGGGACACAACTGCTTTAACTATCAAAAGGAGTATGCCCATAAAAATCAAGGCACCTAAAACTCCCGCAATAATAATGTGGACAAAACTTAATGAAGCAACATCTTCTTGTAAACCTGATTTTTTACGCACACCCAAAAAAGCCCACAATACTGCGATCATGGATTGCATAAAGGTGCTTTTCTTAGTCATGACGCCGTTTTCGATTTAGGGGTTGTTGAGCCTGCAGGCTGCTGACCCACGCCTAACTCAAAAAAGGTGTATGACAAGGTAATCGTTTTCACATCAGCCGGAAGCCCAGCATCAATCACAAACATCACCGGCATCTTCTTCATTTCATGAGCCGCCAAGGTTTGCTGCTGAAAACAAAAACATTCTAATTTAGTAAAAAACTCCATAGCGCTCTTAGGCGCATAACTTGGAATGGCTTGGGCATCGACAGGACGATTCAAATTGTTTGTTACTTCGTAAACAATTTCTGTCATCTCACCTGGATGCACCTCTAAAAAATTCTTCACCGGACGAAACGTAAAAGGTCCGCGACTATTCGAGTCAAACTCGATAGTTACCTTACGCGAATAGTCAACTTGAGTATTGCCAACCTTATTGGCGCTGTATGCGCGAATACCATAGTCATTCTTGCTAGTCACTACATTAATACCAGTAACCTCACATAAGGCCTTATACATTGGCACAAGTGCGTAACCAAAACCAAACATCATCACCGAAGCAATCAGAAGCTTTAGCAAGATTTGGCGGTTAACGGAGGCAATAGCAGACATAAGAGTGATGAGCCTCAGCCCAGTAAGCTCCGCTTAAGCACAATCCCAACAAAGAACACAATGGCAACGCTCAAAAGGATAAAACCCAATCTGCGATTACTAGCAGATTGGGATTTTTGCACGGCCGTTAACTTAGATTCCTGCAGCATGTAACTCTTTAGCGTCAGGAGGCGTCTCAAATGTATGGTGTGGGGCAGGCGATGGAACTGTCCACTCCAAACCTTTAGCACCATCCCATGGCTTCATCGAAGCTTTTTCGCCTTTGCCGTTATAGGCTGGCAACACAACAAAAAGCAAGAAGTAAACCTGAGACAAACCAAAACCAAGGGCGCCAATAGAGGCAATCGTATTAAAGTCAGCAAACTGTGTTGGGTAGTCAGCGTAACGACGTGGCATGCCAGCTAAGCCCAAGAAGTGCATTGGGAAAAAGGTAATGTTAAAGAAAATCATAGAAGTCCAGAAGTGGATCTTGCCGCGAGTTTCGCTTGCCATATAGCCAGTCCACTTTGGACACCAGTAGTAGAAGCCAGCAAACATTGCAAACAAGGAGCCAGCTACCAATACATAGTGGAAGTGAGCTACCACGTAGTACGTATCTTGAAGACCAATATCAATCGGCGCCATCGCAAGGATCAAGCCAGTAAAACCACCCATGGTGAATACAAAAATAAATCCAACTGACCACAACATAGGAGTTTCAAAGGTCATAGACCCTTTCCACATTGTCGCAACCCAATTGAAAATCTTTACACCTGTTGGAACTGCAATCAACATCGTGGCATACATAAAGAACAATTGGCCAGTTACCGGCATGCCAGTTGCGAACATATGGTGAGCCCAAACGATGAATGACAAAATCGCAATGGATGCAGTTGCATAAACCATCGAGCTATAACCAAACAAAGTTTTTCTTGAGAAGGCAGGAATAATCTCGCTCACGATTCCGAATGCTGGAAGAATCATGATGTAAACCTCTGGGTGACCAAAGAACCAGAAAATATGCTGGAACATGATTGGATCGCCACCGCCAACTGCGGAGAAGAAAGAAGTACCAAAATGACGATCCGTGAGCACCATGGTGATTGCACCAGCCAACACAGGCATTACAGCAATCAACAGGTAAGCAGTAATCAGCCATGTCCAGCAGAACATTGGCATCTTCATCAATGTCAGGCCAGGTGCACGCATGTTCAAGATGGTCACGATGATGTTAATCGAACCCATGATGGAAGATGCACCTAATAAGTGGAGCGCAAAAATACCCATGTCTAAGCCTGGGCCCATTTGTGAGGTCAATGGAGCATACAAAGTCCAACCACCAGCAGGTGCACCGCCAGGTGCCAAGAATGAGCCAAACAATAAACAAGCAGCCACCGGAAGAATCCAGAAACTAAAGTTATTCATGCGAGCGAAAGCCATATCGGATGCGCCGATTTGCAAAGGAATCATCCAGTTCGCAAATCCAACGAAGGCTGGCATGATCGCGCCGAACACCATTACTAGACCGTGCATGGTGGTTAACTGATTGAAGAACTCAGGGCGCAAGAATTGCAGTCCGGGTTGGAATAATTCCAAACGAATACCCAAAGCCATCACACCACCAGCCAGTAAGCTGATAAACGAGAAGATCAGGTACATCGTACCGATATCTTTGTGGTTAGTTGCAAACAACCAACGACGCCAACCATGTGGCGTGTGATCATCATGCGCATGGTCGTGTGCGTGATCGTGGGTAGTTGAAATGGTGCTCATGGATTACTCCGGTTTAGTTTGATCTGTATAAATTCTTAAATTGATTACTTACTAGCACGTGCTGAGACAATATCTTGGGTCTGAATCGCTTCGCCCGTTTTATTGCCCCATGCATTACGGGTGTAGGTCATTACTGCAGCAATATCACCATCAGAAATCACGCCTGCCCACTTTGGCATTGCACCCTTACCGTTAATCAGAATGTCGTATTGAGCTGCTTTAGGTCCAAGCACCATCTTGCTACCATCAAGCGCCGGGAAGGCCCCTGCACCTTTGCCGTTTGGCTGATGGCAGGCTGCGCAGTTAGCTGCATAAACCTTAGCGCCGCGCTCTTTTTGCTCATCTAAGGTGTAAACCTTAGTCGGATCATCGGAAGAAGCACCCATTTCTTTTTTCTTCTCATCAACCCACTTGGTGTAATCCTCTTGGGAAACGACTCTCACTACGATCGGCATAAAAGCATGTTGCGCACCACATAGCTCTGAACATTGACCACGGTAAGTACCTATTTTTTCTGCACGGAACCAGGTGTCTCGAACGAAACCAGGGATCGCATCTTGCTTTACGCCAAATGCTGGAACAGCCCATGCATGGATAACGTCATTTGCAGTGGTAATCATGCGGATCTTCTTACCAACAGGCACGACCATCTCATTATCAACCTCCATCAAATAGGTACTTGATTTTGGTGCCAAGTTATTAACAGCCTCGCGCGAGGTCGATAAGGTAGACAAAAAGCTAATCCCCTCGCCTTCGCCTTTGATGTAGTCGTAACCCCATTTCCACTGGTAGCCAGTAGTTTTAATTGTGATATCTGAATTGGTGGTGTCTTTCATTGCCACAACAGTTTTTGTTGCAGGCAAAGCCATACCAATAACGATCAGCAATGGAATCACTGTCCAAATGATCTCAACTGTGGTGCTCTCATGAAATGAGGCAGATTTGGCGCCCAAAGATTTGCGGTGCTTCAAGATTGAATAAAACATAACCCCAAAAACGCCAATAAAAATCAGCGCGCAGATGATCAGCATCATCCAATGGAGCCAATGGATCTCAGCCATGATTTTTGTAGCTGGGGCCGTAAAGTTCAACTGATTAACTACTGGGCCGCCTGGCATATCTTCTGCAGCGCTTGCTAACGCTGTGCCAAAGGCTGCTACTAAATAGAGCGAAGCCCTAGTGACTTTTCCAAATAAATTCATCTTATTCTCTGTTTATTGTCGTGAACTACTGCGGCGATACGGCCTCAGAAAGCCCAAAAAAACGGTTTGAAGCAATTCAACCAGCGCTAATTATAGGGTTAATTAAGCTCAACAACAAACCGGGCCGGGCAGGGCAGGCTCAATCTTGGCAATGGTTTAATAGATAGTGAGCACTAACACTCAAGCAGAATCACTCCTAGTATTGCGCCCTATTTGATTTAAATCAACATAAGCAACATGATCCTGCGCCTTGGCAAGGTGCTTACCTAAAGCCCAGGCATGCCCATAAACCACCTCTAATGTTAGTTTTTTGGGTAATGGAGTCTCTAAAGCGCTACTTTGACTGCTGGGATTAAGCAAATGTAATGCCCTTGCATCAGCCAGAAGAACGGCGTCAGACTCATAATCTAAACACAGGAACTCCATATCCATTACTGGGTCTGAGAAACGCTCACCTAGTAGAGCGTCGCCCATATCGTGCATATCCCAGGGGCTGGCTAACTTTTGAAGCGGTAATTGCTGCGCCAAAAGTTCGGAGTTGAGCTCTTTGGCAGTATCGGGACCTAAGTAACTCAATGTCAGCAATCCACCCTCTTTGAGCACTCGCCAGCACTCTTGCAAGAAATGCTTAGGATCGGCTAAGTCCTGAATTAGGAGAACACTGACTACTAAATCGATAGAATTGCTAGGAAGATTAATGCGGCCTGTTTTCTTATAGTCAGCAATAGAAATAATAGATGCTGACTTCATTCTTGAATTCCAAAAACGAGAGACCCTCAGTTTGAATAAATCAAAACTGGATAGCTCGCATTCTGGCGCACTATGAAAACGAATTCCTGGAAAACGTTTTGTCAGAAAAGGGGCATGCGCTCCAGGAAAATCTGGAATCAGTAAGACGTCCTTTGCTTCCAACTTCACGATATCCAATTTTTGCAACATACGCGCTGCAATTTCATCCTGAAGCCATCTCATTGATTGGGTCATTGGCTCAGTATACTCAGCGACCCATGCGAACAATAGAGAATATTTTTGAAGCAATTTCTGCTCATTTACTACCCAGCTCTTGCACTATTTGCGGGGAATTTCAGAAACGCACCCTGTGCATGAATTGCGCATCCCAATTGAAATCAGAGCAGTTATTCAATTACGAATGCTGTCAACAATGCGGCCATACTCTTCAAGCAAACGAACTGTTAAAAAAATATTGTCAGAGCTGCATCTTAGAGCCACCCGATTTTGACGAAACATACTGTCTTGATCGATATGACGGCAGATTGCAGTCTGCCTTGCATCAATTTAAATATCAGCGACGACTTGCTCATGCACATGGACTAGCGTCAATTTGGAATCAACTAATGGCTACCAGCTTAAATAATTTACAAGCAGACTTTCTCTTGCCAGTTCCGCTAAGCCCTGAGAAATTATGTAGCCGTGGTTTTAATCAGAGCTGGGAGCTGGCTAGGCGGATTGATTGTGAAAAAGGCATCCATAAAAACCCGCACATCTTAAGGCGGCATCACTTTGTCCAGAATCAGGCTAAGGAGAGCCGTGAAAATCGCCAACTCGCCATTCAAGGCATGTTTTATATTCACCCTCAATATCAGCGGCGACTGGAGTCTGCCTCAGTGATTGTATTTGACGACGTAATGACCAGTGGCGCAACATTAAACGAAATCGCCCGCGTATTGAAGGACAATGGTGCATCTCGTGTTATTAATTGGGTTCTACTGAGAACACTTCGTCCATCGCAAAGATCAGAGCATGTTTAACATTGTTTTATTCGAGCCAGAAATTCCACCCAATACAGGCAACATCATTCGTCTATGCGCAAACACGGGGGCTAAGCTACATTTGATTGAGCCCTTAGGATTCCCGATGGAAAATGCCAAACTTCGTAGAGCTGGACTGGACTATCATGAGTTTGCCAAAGTAAACGTTCATAAAAACTGGGCCCAATTTCTTGCTGATGAAAGACCAAAACCTGAGCGTATTTTTGCCTTAACTACCAAGGGATCAGGAAAGTTTCATGACGGGCAATACTCACCTGAAGATTATTTTGTTTTTGGTTCAGAAACCAAAGGCATCACCGAGGAGGTGAGAGACTCAATTCCTCAGCCTAACCAAATGCGCTTAGCAATGCAAAATAGTAGTCGCAGCTTGAATCTCTCGAATACGGTAGCGATTGTGGTTTATGAGGCTTGGCGCCAAAATGGATTGCTTGGCGGAAGCTAAGAAACTTAAACTTCGACTTTGGGATCGCGCCCCATGAGTTTTTTCACTGCATCATGCGGTGAAAGCTTTCCAGACAAGACTTCGCCCATCATGGCGGTAATTGGCATTTCGACACCTAGGCGTTGGGCAAGGCTGCCAACCGCGGAAGCGCACAAAACACCCTCAGCAACATGACCTAAGTTATCCAAAATTTCAGGTAAAGGTTTTCCTGCAGCAAGCGCCAAACCAACGCGACGATTACGAGAGAGATCGCCAGTTGCAGTCAAAATCAAATCACCTACGCCGGTCAATCCCATGCAGGTCTCAGGTCTACCACCCACTGCCTTCACCAATCGCATCATTTCCGCAAGGCCGCGAGTTAAGACTGCAGCGCGTGCATTGAGGCCAAGATTTAGGCCATCTCCAATGCCAGCCGCTATTGCTAAAACGTTTTTAATTGCACCTCCCAGCTCAACACCAACCAAATCATCGCTGGCATAGATACGCATATTGCCGTGATGGAAGGCATCCTGAACAATATCGCACAAGGCATTTGATTTACTAGCTATAGTTAATGCACAAGGCATGCCGTTGCCAACTTCTTGAGCAAAACTAGGTCCCGATAGAGCTCCATAAAAATGATGGAGGCCATGGCTATGTAGTTGATCTTCGCGCTCTACTACTTGATGTGGCAATAATGTTGTACTTGGCTCCAAGCCTTTACACAACCACACGATATTGAGTGGATGAGTTGCGAGGCGTAAAACTTGCGCTACCGTTTCTGATAAACCCGACATTGGAGTGGCAATCACCAAAAGATCATTTTCAGAAAGGCGTTCGATAGCTTGCTCAAAACTCACTTCTAAATGCAAGCCCTTAGGCAAGATGACGCCAGGCAAGTAGCCTACGTTCTCACCAGACTTCCGAATACCCTCTAACTGCTCAGCACTTCGTGACCAAAGACAGACATCGCCCGCGCGAAGATAGTGGGCTGCTTGCGCAGCCATGGCAGTACCCCATGATCCAGCTCCAAGCAGCGTCACTTTCATGATCTGTGAGCCTTAATTAAATCTGCTTAGTGAGGAAGAATGATTTTGCTTTGATCGACAGAGGCACTTTCGGTTGCAGCAGATTGCGCAGCCTGCATCAGGCGATGCTCATACATGCCGTGGAAATTAATCTCATTCAAATGAATTGGCTGGAAACCAGCACGGCTAATAGTGTCCGCAATATTTGAACGCAAATATGGATACAAAATCGTTGGGCAAGCAATACCTAACATTGGATCAATTTGCTCTGGAGGAATATTGCTAAATTCGAAAATACCTGCTTGTTTTGCTTCAACCAAAAAAAGTACCTTGCCATCCACCCTGGCAGTAACTGTTGCGATTAAGGCAACCTCAAAAACTTCATCACTCAGGCGATCAACAGCAACATCTACCTCAACCTCAACTTGAGGCTCAGCTGCAACCAATAAAATTTGCGGTGCATTGGGCTGCTCTAAAGATAAGTCCTTGAGGTAGATCCGTTGAATACGGAAACCAGGCTCTTTTGAGTTATCAGTGACGCCTGTAGCGAAAGTGGTTTGTTCAGTCATAGGAAGCTTTCTGGGTAAATTTTTTTAAGCTAATAGTGGGTCTAATTGGCCGGCCCGATCTAATGCAACTAGATCGTCATAACCACCAATATGGGTTTCACCAATATAAATTTGTGGGACAGTACGGCGACCCGTGCGAGTCATCATGATCTCGCGCTGTGCAGGATCGCGATCAATCAAAATCTTCTCTAGATTGGCAACCCCCTTCTTCTGTAAAAGCTTCTCAGCCATTACGCAGTAAGGGCAAACTTGCGTGCTATACATCGTGACTGGCGGCATATCTTCGTCTCGCTATGATTTAACTAAAGGGAGAGCTGCAGCCTGCCAGCCCTGAACGCCACCATCTAAGACAGCAACCTCAAGGAAACCCTGTTTTTTCAACTCTGGAACCGCCTTACGTGCACTCATACCAGACTGACACACCAAAATGACGGGGTTTTTGCGGTCTAGTTTGAGCTTATCGATTCCCGCAGAAATTTGCTCGGCCAAAATATGCTTCGCCCCTGGCAGGTGGCCGATCTTGTAGTCCGCTTCTGGGCGCAAATCCAAAACAGCAGCCTTACGGCGATTTATCCAAATAGTTGCTTCTGTGGGCGATAAGCCTTTTCCGCTAATAAGCGTAGATAATGTGGGAAGGAAGAGTGCTGAGCCCGAAACAAGCAGGAGGGCGATAAGCGCTAAATTATCAATTTGAGTGAGAAAGTTCATCACCGGATTATAGAATGGCTCTATGAAACAACTTGTCCTTATTCGTCATGGCGAATCCGCCTGGAACCTTGAAAACCGCTTTACAGGCTGGGCGGACGTTGACTTAACCCCAAAAGGCTCTGAACAGGCTCTGGCTGCTGGCGAAAACCTCCGCAAGGCAGGCTATGAGTTTGATGTTGCCTACACCTCAGTACTTAGAAGAGCAATACGCACCCTTTGGCATGTTCAAGATGCCATGAACCTAATGTGGTTACCCGTAGTCCACAGCTGGAGACTAAACGAGCGCCACTATGGCGCCCTCACGGGCCTCAATAAAGCAGAAACTGCACAACAATATGGGGATGCCCAAGTTCATATTTGGCGTCGCTCCTACGATGTCCGACCACCACTGCTAGAGCAAGGGGATGAGCGTAATCCACAAAATGACCGCCGTTACGAAAAACTGAGTACCTCTGACATTCCTTTAGGTGAGTGCCTTAAAGATAATGTTGAGCGTGTGTTACCCCTTTGGAATGAATCTATTGCTCCTGCCCTCAAAGCAGGAAAGCGAGTCTTACTAGTTGCACATGGCAACAGCATTCGCTCTTTAATTAAGTATCTCGACCAGGTTTCTGACGAAGACATTATGGAAATCAATGTCCCGAATGGCATCCCGCTTGTTTATGAGCTTGATGACCAACTCAAACCCATTCAACATTTTTATTTGGATTAAGGTAAAACAGAAGTATGCGCGTATTTTTCAAGAACTTTGCCCTAGTTTCTGTTGGCCTGATCGCCGGGGTTGCAGCCACTATCCAATTATCAGCGACTGCTCAACAAGGGACAACGCTACCTTTAGATGAGCTGCGCACACTATCCAATGTATTTGCTCAAATCAAACGTGAATATGTGGAGCCAATTGAAGATAAACAGTTGCTAACGGATGCCGTCAAAGGCATGGTGAGTAGCCTTGATCCCCACTCTACCTATCTCGACAAAAAAGACTTTTCTGAAATGCAGGAACAAACTAGCGGTAAGTTCGCTGGTCTTGGTATAGAAATCACTTCAGAGGATGGCGTTGTCAAAGTATTAAATCCAATTGAAGATAGCCCTGCTGCACGCGCTGGCTTGCAAGCTGGCGACCTTATTACTCGATTAGATGACAAACCAGTTCGTGGTATGTCGCTAGATAAAGCAGTGCGTACGATGCGCGGTACACCAGGCACAAAAATTACTTTGACCATCTTCCGTAAAAGTGAGGAGCGTAGCTTTCCAGTAACAATTACCCGCGCTGAAATTAAAGTGCAATCTGTCAAAGCAAAAATTTTGGACAACAATATTGCCTGGGTCAGAGTAACAAGCTTTCAAGAGCGCACAGTTCCCGATCTGGCTAAAAAATTAAGTGATCTTGCAAATCAAGACCCCAAAATGAAGGGCATCATTCTTGACTTGAGAAATAATGGTGGGGGCTTATTACAAGGCGCGGTCGGTGTTGCAGCAGCCTTCTTGCCAGCAGATGCTGTGATCGTTTCGACCAAAGGTCAAACAGCTGACTCCAAGCAAGTGTTTAATGCAGCCCCAGCTATGTACCGACTGAGTGAGCCCGGCGATCCATTAGCTAGCGTACCAGCGATGTATAAAAAATTACCGATGGTAGTTTTAGTGAATGCCTACTCTGCCTCTGCTTCTGAAATTGTTGCTGGCGCATTACAAGATTACAAACGCGCAACCATTATTGGTAAAACTACTTTTGGTAAAGGTTCTGTGCAGACTGTCCGCCCCCTCACCAATGATTCTGCATTGAAAATCACTACAGCCTATTACTACACTCCAAGTGGAAAATCGATTCAAGCTTATGGAATCAAACCAGATATTGCAGTTGATCAAAATAAAGATGGTGATCCAGATGATGTATTAATCACTCGTGAAATTGATAGCGAGAAGCATTTACGCAATAAGCAATCCTCAGAAGAAAAACTAGTTGCCGATCGTGAAAAGCGCCGTCTAGAAGAGCTTCAACGCATTGAAGAAAAAAATGCTAAGAAGACGCCTGAAGAGAAAGAAAAAGATAAGTCTAAAAAGCCTGTTGAACTTGGTAGTGCAGACGACTTTATGCTCTCGCAAGCAGTTGCATTTATCAATGGTGAGCCTGTAAAGCGCTCAGCCTCTAAGCTAGAGTAAGTCCAGCAATTAGGTACAGATATGAATGATGAGCAGCTACTTCGCTACTCGCGGCATTTATTACTAGAAGAAATTGATGTTGCTGGCCAAGAAATACTTCTTGGCTCGCACATACTTATCGTTGGTGTGGGCGGCCTAGGTTGCGCTGCCGCACCTTATATAGCTGCAGCTGGAGTAGGAAAAATAAGCTTAGTCGATCATGACAAAGTTGAGCTCACTAATTTGCAACGCCAGATCATGCATTCCCAGAGCTCGATTGGTAAAAGTAAGGTGGAATCAGGAAAACAGTTTTTACACAATATGAATCCAACTCTCACGATTAACGCAATCGCCGAGAAGGCATCAGCAGATTTATTGAAAGAACTCTTGCCTACAGTGAATCTCGTTTTAGATTGCACGGATAATTTCGCCACACGCCAACTGATTAATGCAGCTTGCTTTCATCATCGGGTACCACTAGTCTCTGGGTCTGCCCTCAAATTTGATGGTCAATTAAGCGTCTTTGATTTTCGTAGTGCAGCATCGCCTTGCTACGCCTGTCTATTCTCACCAGCAGAACAGTTTGAGGAAGTGAGTTGTGCCAGCATGGGTATTTTCTCGCCTCTAGTTGGCATCATTGGTGCTATGCAGGCAGCCCAAGCGCTGCAAGTATTGATTGGATTTGGCCAGCCTTTGATTGGCAGGATGCTACTTTGGAATGCGCTCAACACTCAAATTGATGAGATTCGTATCTCCAGAAATCCTGAGTGCTTGGTTTGTGGGCAAAGTCACTAAGCCCAGCGAGCCCACAAGCTTCAAGTAATTTAAGAGAGCAGCTTTTCTAAGGCCTTAGCCTGCTCAACAGGCTCAATTGCCTTTAGTACTGGGCCAATCCGGGATTTGAGTAAGCCAACATCTGCACTTAAGATCTCACGCTTTACTAACAATAGTTGGCTAAAGTGCATTGAGAAATCTGTCAATCCCATGCCTAGCAATAATTTGGTCATTGAAGGATCGCCTGCCATCTCTCCACACACTGCGACAGGGATATTGGCGCGCTTAGCCTGATCGATAATACTGAAAAGTAAATTCAGTATGGCCGGATGATAGGGATCATAAAGATGTGCAACTGCGTGATCGGCTCGATCAATGGCCAAGGTGTACTGAATCAAATCATTGGTACCGATGGATAAAAAATCAAATCGATTTATAAACAAAGGTAATACCAAAGCAGCTGCAGGGATCTCAATCATTGCACCTACTTGGATATTAGGATTAAAGGCTTGACCGCGTTGATGCAATTGCTGCTTAGCTTTTTCAATCAAGCGCAGAGTCTCATCAATCTCTTTAACGTGAGCCAGCATTGGAATCATAATCCGTGCCTGACCATATGCCGAAGCCCGTAAGATCGCTCGCAACTGAGTTAGGAAAATCTCCGGCTCAGTCAAAGACCAACGAATCGCTCGCAAACCAAGCGGTGAAGTACCAGTCTCGGATAAATCAGAACCTGATCCCAGCGCCTTATCCGCACCGACGTCGATAGTACGAATATTTACTGGCAAACCATGCATTAGATCTACTACGCGACGATATTCATGGTATTGCTGCTCTTCATCTGGAAGCGCTTGCTTGCGGTCCATGAATAAAAATTCGGAGCGGAATAAACCAACGCCAATGGCACCTAAATCTACTGCCTGAGTAGCATCTTCTGGCAATTCAATATTGGCCAATAATTCGATGGCCACATGATCGACAGTAGTAGTCCGTGAGTGCTTTAGCTCTTGTAACTTACGAGTCTCCTGAATTGCCCTCTCTTGCAAGAGCCGGTACTCAGCAAGTAATTGCTCATCAGGAGCAACAACAACGACACCATGCTCACCATCAATGACCAACCAATCACCATGTCGAATCATTTCACTGGCATGGCGAACGCCAACTACAGCAGGGATTTCCATGCTACGCGCAACAATCGCGGTATGCGAGGTCTTGCCACCTAAGTCAGTCACAAATCCTGTAAAAGCATGCTCTTTAAAGCGCAACATATCATGAGGGGCAATATCGTGCGCCACAATAATGGCATCCACCCCAACGTCACTTGGTGACAATAAATCGGAGTCTCCTAAATCGTCTTTTTGCTGCGCATTAAGGGCTTTTAGAACTCGCTCTGCTACTTGTCGAATATCATTCGCGCGCTCCTTTAAATAGGCATCCTCTATCTCTGAAAATTGCTCCAAGAGATCATTGAGTTCGGTAGTCAGGGCCCAAGCGGCATTTAAACGTTGCGTACGAATGAGCTTAAGTGGCTTCTCAGCCAGGGCTGGATCCGCCAGAATCATGCCGTGCACATCTAAGAAGGCGGCCATTTCTTGTGGGGCATCTTTAGGCAAGCCTTGACGCAACTGGGCCAACTCGAGGCGCACCTGCTCAAAAGCATCCAATAACTTGTTAGCCTCCGCCTCTTCCTTACCAGCCTCAATTAGATAATGACTAACCTCTAATGCTGCACGCGATATCAGCACGGCTTTGCCGATAGCAATACCCTTTGAGACTGCGATTCCGTGCAAAGCAAAAGTCATTCTTATTCGCCTTCACCAAATCGGTCATTTATCAAGGCAGTTAAAGCCTGCATTGCCTCATCTTCTTGCTCACCAATAGTTTCTAGAGTGACCGTGCTCCCAATACCAGCGGCAAGCATCATGACGCCCATAATGCTCTTAGCATTGATTTGGCGACCATTGCGAGATAAGAGAATTTCACAAGGAAACTCGGCAGCAAGCTGGGATAACTTCGCAGATGCACGAGCATGTAGGCCTAACTTATTAATGATTTCAATTTCAGAGACTGGCATAGCTCACCCTATTTTTCAGCAGTAGTTTGTGGAGCTTTAGAACCTAAACGCAGAATTCCATTTTGACCGCCCTGAAGCGCTTTATGAGCTAGATCCTCTATGCTCTCACCACGATGAGAAATACAGCGCATCAACATAGGCAAATTGAGCCCCGCCAAAACAATCACGGGAGCATCTAAGCCAGATAATGGACCCAGGGCTTCAAGCTTAGACGCCACATTCGCTGGGGTAGCACCCATCACGTCAGTCAAGATTAAAACTCCCTGACCAGTATTTACACCATAGGCTGCTTTTAACACTCGATCAAAGCTAGCTTTTGTATCTTCATAGGGTGGAATATCAACAGCCCTCACTCTCTCTGGCACCACACCAAATGCATGCTCAGCAAAACCAAGCATCGCGCTTGCGACTGGGGTGTGAGCAACTATTACGATTCCAACCATGCTTATGCCAAAGCCTTTTCAAGCGCTGTTAACCAAAATTTCGGGACATCAAATCCACTTTGCTCAGTAATCTCTACAAAACACGTTGGGCTAGTTACATTAATTTCAGTGACATAGCTACCAATTAAATCTAATCCTACCAAGAACAAGCCTCGGGCATTCAATATAGGAGCGAGACGCTCTGCAACCTTTATTTCAGCATCCGTGAGCGGCATAGCTACCCCCTTGCCACCAGCAGCTAGATTGCCTCGGATTTCACTGCCTTGAGGAATGCGGGCCAATGCAAATGGAACTACCTCACCACCGATCAGCAGAACACGTTTGTCACCTTGAGCTATCTCCGGCAAGAATCTCTGCGCCATCAAAGTGCGTGCGCCATTCTCACCTAGCGTCTCAACAATACTAGCAAGATTTAATCCATCTGGACCAACACGAAATACTCCCATGCCGCCCATACCATCTAGGGGCTTAACAACAATATCTTGATGCTCTTGATGAAACACTTCAATCGCACTGAGTTCGCGAGTCACCAAAGTAGGTGGAATGAGCTCAGGAAACTCGGTAATGGATATTTTTTCAGAATGATCGCGGATAGCTGTTGGATTATTAAATACGTTTGCACCCTGACGAACCGCAGCAGATAACAACCAAGTAGTGTTGAGGTATTCAATATCAAATGGTGGATCAGTACGCATCATGACCGCATTAAATGTATTTAATGGGCGATTCACGATAGAGCCTAATTCGAACCAAGCTGTACCGCTTGGCTTAATTAGTAAAGGCTGGCAGTCAGCCACTACAAAGTTATTTCTCCAGAGGATATTACGACTTTGACAAAACCAAAGTTGGTGCCCCGCTTCTTGTGCAACTCGCATCATCGCTAAGGTGGAATCTTTGCTAATCTTGAAAGACTCCAAAGGGTCGGCAATGAAAAGAAGGTTCATCTCAGTTTCCGAATAAGTTAAGCAGCTTCAGCATTAGGATCCGAGCGCTCCAATTCTAAAGAAGCCGCTAGCAGAGCTAGACGAGCAACCACGCCATACAAATAGAAACGATTGGGCGGAGCGCTGCCAGGCTTGGCGCCTAAATCAGGTATGGAGTTTTGCTCAAACGCCAAAGGTACAAAATGCATACCTGGCGCATTTAAATTCTCATCAGGCCCACGGTCAGTATGTACGCGATAGAAGCCACCAATGACATAACGATCAATCATGTACACCACCGGCTCAGCAACTGCCTCATTTACTTTTTCAAAGGTATATACACCCTCTTGAATTAATACATCGCTCACCTCAAGACCTTCTTTTACTACGCTCATCTTATTACGATCTTTGCGATTTAGCCCTTTGAGTTGGGCAGGATCATTCACCACCATCACACCCATGCCATATGTACCAGCATCAGCTTTAACAACGACATAAGGCTTTTCTTTAATGCCGTACTCGCGATATTTCTTAGCAGTCTTCTTTAAAATTTTCTCGACAGCGGTTTGCAACTCCTCTTCGCCCTTGCGCTCATGAAAATTGACTTCTGAGCAACTCGCAAAATAGGGATTGATCATCCATGGATCAATATCGACTATCTTCGCAAATTTCTTTGCTACTTCATCGTATGCAGCAAAGTGTTTCGACTTACGACGCACGTGCCATCCTGCATGAAGGCCCGGTAAGAGATACTGCTCGTGAAGGTTTTCCAAAATCGGAGGAATACCGGCAGATAAATCATTGTTCAGCAAGATGGAACATGGATCAAAATCTTTTAACCCCAATCGCTGCTTCCGCAAACCTAAACGAGATAAAGGCTCCATCAAGAGGCGATTACCGTCTGGCAAATCAATCCAAGTTGGCTTTTTAATTTCATCCGATAAAGTGCCCAAGCGGACATTGAGACCCGCTTGACGCAGGATTGAAGATAAGCGGGCAATATTCTGTAAATAGAAAGTATTACGAGTATGGCGCTCAGGTATCAATAATAAATTTTTTGCTTCAGGGCAAATCTTCTCAATTGCCGCCATTGCAGCCTGAACTGCCAGAGGCAACATCTGGGGTGAGAGATTGTTAAAACCGCCCGGAAAGAGATTGGTGTCTACTGGTGCAAGCTTAAAACCCGCATTACGCAGGTCAACCGAACAGTAGAAAGGCGGAGTATGCTCCTGCCATTCAAGCCTAAACCAGCGCTCAATTGTTGGGGTTGCTTCCAATACCTTCGACTCGAGATCAAGAAGAGGGCCGCTAAGGGCAGTGATGAGATGTGGGACCATTCCACCATTGTAAGATTTTTAAAAGAAAGACGCGGAATCCGAGGATCCCGCGCTTAAAAACTGAGCAACCAACTAAAGCCGCCCAGTGAGGGGTAAAAACGCTAATTAAGACTCGTAAGCAGACTCACCGTGGGAGCTGATATCCAGACCTTCGCGCTCTTCATCTTCTTTAACACGGAGGCCAACTACCATATCAACCAGTTTGTAGGCGATATAGGAAACCACGCCTGACCAAATCAAGGTAACAATCACGCCCTGGCTCTGAATCCACAATTGGCTAGCGATTGAGTAATCAGGAGCTGCAGCATTCGCTACATAATCCCAAATACCTGTTCCGCCTAAAGCTGGGTCTGCAAACACACCAGTCAACAAAGCGCCTAAGATACCGCCAACGCCATGCACACCAAATACGTCCAAGCTGTCGTCTGAACCCAAAAGCTTCTTAAGACCAGAAACACCCCATAAGCAAACTACACCAGCAGCAGCGCCGATAACTAGTGCGCCCATCGGACCAACAAAACCAGCAGCAGGAGTTACAGCAACTAAACCTGCAACGCAACCGGATGCACCACCCAACATGGAAGGCTTGCCTTTGAGAACCCACTCAGCAATTGACCAGCTCAATACTGCAGCAGCTGTTGCCAATAAGGTGTTTACGAATGCTAAGGCTGCACTGCCGTTTGCTTCGAGAGCAGAACCAGCATTGAAACCAAACCAACCGAACCACAAGAGCGAGGCTCCAATCATCACAAATACCAAGTTGTGTGGCTTCATTGCTTCTTTGCCGTAACCCAAACGTTTGCCGATTACAAATGAACCTACCAAGCCTGCGATCGCAGCGTTGATATGCACAACGGTACCGCCAGCAAAGTCAAGAACACCCTTCTGCCACAACCAACCAGCACGCGCTGTGATTGCTTCAAGTGATGCCGCATCTTTGATGTCATCAGGGCCAGGCCAGAACCAAACCATGTGAGCAATTGGGAGGTAGCTGAATGTGAACCAAAGGATTACAAACAACACGATTGCAGAAAACTTAGCACGCTCAGCAAATGAACCAACGATCAAGCAGCAAGTGATTGTTGCAAACGCAGCCTGGAAGGCCATAAACACATATTCTGGAATCACGATGCCCTTGCTAAATGTAGCGGCAACAGAATCTGGAGTAATGCCTTGCAAGAACAAACGATCGAGTCCACCAATGAATGCACCACCTTCAGTAAATGCAAAGCTGTATCCATAGAGAGACCACAACACGGTAATCAAGGCAAACACAAACATACACTGTACAAGTACAGAAAGAATGTTTTTGCTACGTGTTAAACCGCCGTAGAACAAAGCCAAACCTGGCAATGTCATCAAGATTACCAATGCGGTACACACTAATAACCAAGCCGTATCAGCCTTGTTAGGAACTAATGCAGGAGCAGCAGCAACTGCCGCTGCGGCTGCGGCTGCGACCGGCTTTGCTTCATCAGCAAAAGCTGGAGAAGCTACCATCACGCTAGTTGCGCCAATAGCCAAGGCCATTGCGCTTCCGGCTAGGAGTCGTTTCATCCAAGTTAACATTTTGAACCTCTCTTTAAAGTGCTGACGCGCCGGTTTCACCGGTACGAATGCGAATGACGTGTTCAACCGGTGAGACAAAAATCTTGCCATCACCAATTTTTCCAGTACGGGCAGATTTTTCAATTGCTTCAATCGCTCGCTCCAAGATGCCATCTTCAACAGCAGCTTCAATTTTTACTTTAGGTAAAAAGTCGACCACATATTCAGCACCACGATACAATTCGGTGTGACCCTTTTGACGACCAAAGCCTTTAACTTCAGTGACGGTAATGCCCGAAACTCCCACTTCTGAGAGAGCTTCGCGCACTTCGTCAAGCTTGAAAGGCTTGATGATTGCGGTAATTAATTTCATACGTTTCTCCGTTCAGAGGAAAGAATTAGAAAGTCTTTGTTAAAGAAACGATACCTGTTGATCCACCCAAATTCTTACCCTGTGGGCTCACATAGGCATAGCTACTTCCAACAGTTTTCGCATTAGTATCAATGTATGAAACGGCTGCAGATAGGCCTCCACCAAAGTCTTTAGTAACACCAAGCTTCCAATCTGTATAGCTATATAAGCTTGAGTTTGATGTAGTGCTGCCTGTAGGTGTTCCAGCAATATATTGATATCCAACGTGTGCATTTAAAGCAAGGCCCCAAATACCTGTGTCATAGTTAACAGTTAAGTCTGGATAGTAAGAACCGGTACTGTTAGCATTTCCGAATGTATTAGTTACAGCGTATGAAAACTTCAAGAAGCCAGTAACCGGACCAAACGTAAAGTTTTGCGCAGCATACAACTCTGTAGTATTAGGATTTACAGTAGTTAAATTTCCCGAAGTTGGAAATGCGTACTGCAATACGCCAATGTCAGATGCAAAGCCCGGAGCAATCAATTCCTTTTTAAAGCCACCGTAGAAATCCATTTCAATAGGTGCGGAGACACCTGGATTCAAATCGCCAACCCAGCTAATTGAACTATTCCAGTTACCGATATAGAAACCGCTCTCATGTGCGTAATCAAAACCACCTTGAATTGCAGGCTTCATGTTTGACTGAGAAATACCACGGTAGCGATAATCACTCACCACGGTAACGTTTGCTGTGATTGGACTTGCTTCAGGGGCTTCTGGCGCAGGTGCTGTTTGAGCAAATGCTGCGGTTGCAAATAGGCCAGATACTGCGAGAGCTACGGCTGTCTTTTGAATGGTTTTCATGTGTTACTCCTTGCTATGTGTAATGAAAAAGGGATAAAGATTTATTGCATGGGGTGATCATGAATCTAGGAAGCCCCCTAAATTTGCTGAAATTCCCCTAAATAAGGCTTATGCTCAATTTTGGTGCATATATAAGCACCAATTTAGTTCATTTTGCTGCAATTTTGAGTAGTTTTGCCTGTTTTCAGCCCTACAACTTAAAATAAGGGCTATTACTTTTATGCAACTTTGAATAGAACGGCAGGCGGCATCATGCAAAAACCAGGTGAAATCCTAGAACAAATTCAGCGCATTGCGAGCGATATGCAGAACAAGGTTGGCGATGCTATCCGTAATTCACCAGCACAGGAGATTGAAAAGAATGTGCGTGCAATGATGAATCAAGGCTTTCAAAAAATGGATTTAGTTACTCGCGAAGAGTTTGATGTGCAATCTAAGGTGCTTGCTAAGACTAGGGAAAAATTAGAAGCCCTCGAAGCTAAAGTTTCTGCGCTAGAAAAAACTAGCGCTTAACTTTTTTAAGTTTCTGCAAGAGGCGTGCTTGGGAAAAATTTAGGTGAAAGTAAAAACCAAAGATATCCCAACGTCTGAATAGCCAAGTAGACGCCTAATGCTATGTCAAATGCAGTAGTGCGAGACCAACCTGCATCAATACCTAAATCCACTAGATACCCAATCCCCCACTGAACGATAAATGCACCGATAAAAAGTGTGAGGTTATAGGTAGTACTAACGCGCCCTGAAAAAGATTTTGGGAAATAGGAAACAATCAAACTCTGCGCAAGCACAAAAGAGGAACTAGCTCCAGCAAGCAGATACCACCACAAAAATACCCACTCGCTACGTAAATAAAAAGCACATGCTTGAAAAATAAGTGCAGTGCCAACCATCCAAGTTAAATACTGCAGAGTAGTAATTCCATGCTTAGCCAGCTTAGGCAACAGCACTGTGTTGAGTGCATATGAACACAATAAAACAGCATTAAATGAAAATAGCACCTGAGAAGCAGTTTCGGCGGAGTACTCCATTACTCCAGTCAACCAAGGTCCCAGCCACAGCGTTTGAATTGCAATAAATCCACCATAACAAAAAATTCCCAAGGGGAAGATTCTCCAAAAAAAAGGGTTTGTCAAAATTGGCTTATAACTGGCCCAAGATAAGGTTGCCTCGCCACCCTCAACTAAGCTTGTTTGATCTGATGACTTGCTCGCTTTTGCAGGTAAACCAAAATAGAGGATAAGCAAAGCCAAACAACAGAGCACGGCCATACCAATAAATACACCCCGCCAGCCCATATAAGGCAATACAGCATGAAGCGGCCAAGATGTCATCAGAGCCCCTGAAGCTCCAAAAACAAGCATTCCGGATGCCAGCTGTCCTTGCATCGGCAAGGGATACCAAGCTCGAAATCCTGAGAATGCGGCCATCAGGCATGCAGAGACTCCCATGCCAATGAATACCCTTCCAATAAGCAAGCTTAAAAAGTCGTTTGCATAAGAAAATATCAATGCTCCCATAATTGCAAGCACCATCAGGCTGATTTCTGTTCGGCGCGGGCCAAATTTATCCAAACACAAACCAAGCGGTATTTGTGTCACACCAAAACCGAAAAAGTATGCGGCTGACAAAAGACCAAGTTGTGAGTTATTGATATGCAACTCATTTACCAACTCTGGTGCAATTACTGCATTGATCGATCGAAACGCATATGAAATAAAGTATGCGAAAGCAAAACTTAAGAAAATTCTGACTGCGGCCTTATTTTCTAGAGGCAAATCAATAGACATATTTAATTTGGATGAAACTCATCAAAGAAATTAGAATACGCCTCTTCAGAGAAAAACTTTATTGCATCTACCCTTGCTGGTGCTGTATGCAAAACTGAAATTTGGTAAATCCAAACTCCATTATCTGGCCTAATTCGGGTAATCCAACGCACGCGCATTAACTGCTCTACCGTGCCAGTAGATTTGAATTCCAAAAAGTAATCTTTCGTAGCAAGACGCTGTTTATTTGCAACCTGATAAAGAGCATTAACACTAACAGCGCTATCTAAATTGACATTGGCACGATTCAATAAGTTGCTTTGCAGTTGCTCTAATAAATTAGGCGCCAGTAAAGCTTGATCGCCACTCAAATGAATCGTACTGACGGAATAAATGTCATTTTCAATTTTTACTGCTTCTAATGTTTGTGCAATTTCTTGATTTTGATAAGGCAATCGTCGCTCCATTTTCTCAGGCTTGCCTGGGAATAAAGCGCTATAGCCCTCTTGAGGAGCCTGTACGATCCGCCAATCTAATTTGGGGCTACAAGCAGAAAGTAAGATTACAGACGCTAGAAATACCCCGAGTTTTTGGAGCACCAATTTATACAATACCTGCCCCATGGGCTTGTTGATCGGCATGGTAGCTAGATCGCACCATCGCACCAACTGCAGCATGTGAGAAGCCCATGGCATAAGCCTCCTCCTCGAAATGCTTAAATACATCTGGATGAACATAGCGCTGAACTGGAAGATGGTGTCCTGAAGGTGCCAGATACTGGCCGATCGTCAGCATATCGATATTGTGCTCACGCATATCGCGCATGACCGCTAATATTTCATCATCCGTCTCACCCAAACCAACCATCAAGCCACTCTTGGTTGGAATATGTGGGAAGCGCACTTTAAAGTCTTTTAGTAACTTTAAGGAATGTAGGTAATCTGCTCCGGGGCGTGCCTGTTTATACAGACGTGGAACGGTTTCTAGATTGTGATTCATCACATCAGGCAGACCTTGCGGGGCATACTCTGAAAAAATATCCAAAGCTTTATCTAAGCGGCCGCGAAAATCCGGCACCAAAACCTCTATACGAGTATCTGGAGAGAGTTCTCGTGATTGAGAAATACAGTCAACATAGTGCATGGCACCGCCATCACGTAAATCATCTCGATCTACACTGGTGATCACTACATAGTTTAGTTTCAGGGCAGCAATTGTGCGCGCTAGATTGCCAGGCTCTTTTGTATCTAAGGGGTCTGGTCTACCATGACCCACATCACAAAATGGACAACGACGCGTACATTTATCTCCCATAATCATGAAAGTAGCCGTGCCTTTACCAAAACATTCACCAATGTTAGGGCAGCTTGCTTCCTCACACACCGTCACCAGCTCATTCTCACGAAGAATCTTTTTGATTTCAGAGAAACGGGAATTTCCTGATGCGGCTTTTACTCGAATCCAGTCTGGCTTTTTGAGCACTTGCTCTAAGGGGACAATTTTGATTGGAATACGTGCAGTTTTCTCGCTAGACTTCTGCTTGCGTGAAGCATCGTAGTTAAGATCCTGCCGACTATTGCTATTAGCAGCATTGACAGTGGAATCGAAGTCCGGCTTATTGGTAGTCATGATGGAAGCAGTTGCTTTTGCAAGTGCCCTAAAAGGGTTTGGCTAATAATGCCTATATTGTCCTTGATCCCAAGGGTTTGCATATCCACCGTCTTTAAGCCCTCATATCCACATGGGTGAATGCGGGAGAAAGCGCTTAAATCGGTTGATACATTCAAGGCAAGCCCATGATAAGTGCATCCTTTTGAGACCTTAAGACCCAAAGCCGCAATCTTGGCGCCCCGATATGCCAATGGAATTGGGTCCTCTTGGCTAAGGTAAATGCCGGGTGCGCCACGATGTCTTTCTGCTTGAACATCATAATCGGCTAGGGTATCAATCAAAGCTTGCTCGATTCGGGAGACTAGTTCTTTGACAAAAATCCCTAAACGCCTCAGATCCAGCAGCAGATAAGCCACGATTTGCCCAGGGCCGTGATAGGTGATCTCACCACCACGATCTACCTGTACCAAGGGAATTTGATTGCTTGGAGAATGTAAGTTACTGGCATCTCCCGCCAAACCCAAAGTAAAGACGGGGGGATGTTCCAAAATCCAAATTTCATCTGGGGTGTTGCCATCTCGATGCTGAGTAAAATCTCGCATCGCTTGATAGGTTGACTCATAGTCAACCACCCCTAAATGTTTTACTAAAAAACTCATGCAAATAATTTAGAGGACAACGCTAACCAGGGGATGCGTGGAGAGGGTGCGATATAGCTCATCTAATTGCTCACGACTGGTTGCAGTGATTGGCAAAGTAATACCTAAATAATTTCCATCTTTTGAAGGTCTTTGCTCAACCTTGCTCTCATCAAGTGTAGGGTCAAATTGACGAGCAATATGCAAGATTGCAGGTAAGTATTCTGGATTAGTCTTGCCCATCACCTTAATCGGAAACTCAGATGGATACTCGATCAGAGATTTTCTATCTTCAGTCATTTATTCTTATCTTTCTCAATTTTCTTTATGGCTTTATTGATTGCGGTGATCAGGCATGCCCAACCAAGCACTAGTAATGATGTTACGAATGCAATGTAAACGGCGATGAAAAAAATGATCTGCACCTGGCACCACTTGAACTGTTAATTCCTGAGGGCGCGCCCAATCTAAGACGTCGAGCAACGGAATGGTTTCATCCACCTCACCATGAATCAAAATCGTATCTGCAGGCACTGGTGCCAAGACCCATTTGCCTGCTGCACTTCCAACCATGACCAGCCTCTCAGCTGGACGATCTAACTCCACCAAGCGCCGCACTAAATGGGTCCCAACAAAGCTCCCAAATGAAAATCCGGAAACCACCAAAGGCAATGTATTTGCAGTCTGCGTCCAAGATTGTTGCGCAGTCGCTTCAAATTGATTCCAACTGGAAGGTGTGCGCATCCAATCAGTGACATGCATCAAATCTTCCAGCTCGCCGACGCCATCATCATGCACTCCAGCAGTAGCCCCTACTCCACGAAAATTTGGTCGAACACTCACATAACCCAACTGATTAAAAGCACGCGCCATAGTTTGCGCAACCTTGTTATCCATCGTCCCACCCATGAGTGGATGTGGATGAGCAACCAAGGCCAAACCTCTCACCAAGAAGTCAGGATTATTTTTTAATTCATCAGGTAGATCAATCGACATTTCGATTTGACCCACCACACCATCAATATGAATTATTTTTGTACGGCTATTCATCCGGAAGGGCTTTCTAAAATCTTTTTTAAGCTAACTGCAGACGCTCTACTGGACGTCCTTGTATTAAGTGTGACTGAATAATTTCTTCAACATCGTCAGTATCTATAAAGGTGTACCAAATACCCTCTGGATAAATCACCATCACGGGGCCGTCAGCGCAACGATCTAAACAACCCGCTTTATTGATACGAATTTTTCCTGGGCCAGATAGACCCAACTCTTTCACGCGATTCTTTGCAAAGTTAAATAGTGCAAATGCGTTATGACGATCGCAGCAATCTTCGCCATTACTGCGCTGGTTTAGACAGAAAAAAACATGGTGTTGAAAGCTCATATGCAATCTTAGTCAAGGTTTTGAATCAAAAGTAGTCCGATTTCGGAGCACCCAAAATAAGGCTAATGGCAACCATACTACCGAAACCCATTGCATTAACTCATTAAAGTGTAATAGCCGACCTTGGTTCCAGTGTCGCAATGTCAAAATGAAATAAGGGTTATCCGGCAATAGGTTAATAGCTAGGGTGGCGCTGATCAAGCAAACAATTGCAAGCCGAGCTTTACTAGCCACTGAAAATTGGAGGGTCCATCTAAGCAATAAAATTCCCAACACCATTCCCCAAATCGCCCCTGCGGTAAGCCAAAGCAAACTGTATTCAGCGCCGAATAGCAAGGCAGTAAAGGCAATCTTGACCAAAACGGTGAAGCAAAGCAGGCTATTTAAGATTTTCCATTGGGGTGCTTTTGCACGCATTCCTAAAGATAGCAATAGCCCCGTACCCAACCAGCATAACGCCGTAATGATGGATTCCTGAATCACATGATTTACCACCATGGTTCCCCAATCGACCGAGGCAAAAATTGCATGCCCCCAGACTCCGGTACCTAGCCAAGAACTTTGGGGATAAATTTGAGCCCAAGGAAAGAGAAGAAATAAGGCGCAAGCGGCCCAATTTAAACCAAACCACTGGTCAAAATGACGTCGTACAGCACTGCCAGAGAGCCACTGAGGGCCCAAGGGAATGGCTAGCAAGCCACCCATCAAACCGCCCAAGACATTGGCCCACCAATCCATTTGACTTGGAATTCGAGTGGGTAGCCAAGTTTGCAAAGACTCCACGCTAAACGCCAATGCTGCGCTCATACTTAGGGCAATCCCCAGAGCTACAAAGTTACGCCAACGCGGATAACAGGCAAAAACTAACAAAAATCCCAAGGGAATATAGGCCAAGATATTGACTGAGACATCAAAGAGCGTAATGTAGCGAGGCAGTGGAGCATCTAACCATGCCCATGCGGCAATGCCATTGTCAAAGTTGAAGTCGAAAGGATTTAGGCTGACATAAACAATCAACAGCGCATAGCTCAGGCTAATAGCCCTAGCCAAAGGCATTGCCTGGAGGGGCCAAACAAACTTGCGAGGGCGCTGATCTTCATGATGCATTCCATCATTCTAGGTCAGCTAGGTCAGTTCTTTCTACAATAGGGCAATGAGCCCAAATTGCATCTTAGAGCGAGTCGCTACTACAAAATCAACTAATGATGATTTATTGGCCCGTTGGCGTGCTGGGGAATTAATTGACCCCGTTGCTCGTATCGCTCATGAACAGACATCCGGCAAAGGCCGGGCTGGAAGGGTTTGGCTTTCTAGGCCTGACGATACCCTATGCTTTTCTTTGGCCCACCCCTTTCATAAGAGCCCCAATGAGCTAAGTGGACTCAGTCTAGTTATCGGACTAGCAGTTATCGCCGGCATTGCTGGTGCCTTAGGCATGAGTGAGGCCTCCCTGCATCAACAAGGCCTAAGACTAAAGTGGCCTAATGATTTACTGCTGAACAATGCCAAGCTTGGCGGTATCCTCATTGAAGGTGGGCAGAGTAATCCAAGCTCACCCACTTGGATGGTAATAGGACTGGGTCTGAACTTACACAATGCAGCACTGATTACAAATAGCCTGCAAGGCCATTCCACTATTGGTGTTGCGGCCCTAGATCAGCTATTACCGCATCAAAAACCCATTCCAGATGCTGAGTTTATTTGGCTAAAACTCATTGAGTCTTTTGAGAAACATTTGGCTCAATTTGAACAACACGGTTTTGCCCAATTTAAAGATTCCTGGGCGCAGTGGGATGCCTTCAATGGTCAGTCTGTTTGCATCTCTGGAACTGGCAAAGAACCTATCATTGGGATTTCTGCTGGAGTAGATGATGCTGGAGCACTCATTCTCAGGCAACAACATCAATCAATCACTATTCATGCAGGTGATCTTTCTTTGCGAGTGCAATCATGAGCTTATATCTAGTATTTGATCTTGGTAATACTCGACTAAAGTGGGCTGCTGTCGAATCTACACAAAATATTGCAGACCGAAATAAAAAACTGTGGGCGTATTCTGGTTCGGTCAGTACCAAATCTTTCCAATCACCTGAACTGCGTGCCGAACTATCTGACTATATTTCTAAAACATTACCTAAGCCAGATGCCATTGGATTTTGCTGTGTAGCAGGTGATGCTGCCATTGAAAATCTCCGCAGCCTATTTCCGCAATGGCAAGATCTTGAGTGGAAGCAATTTACAGGCAGCAGCTCTTATACAGGTGTACGCACGCTCTATCAAGATCCGAGTAAATTGGGTGCAGATCGATGGGCCGCCTTAATCGGCGCACGAGCACTCTCAAACACCAACACACTAGTCATTAGCGCTGGGACGGCCACTACGATTGATTTACTAGGCGGTAATGGCGTTCATTACGGAGGCTGGATCTTGCCAGGCCTCAATCTAATGCAAGAAAGTCTGCAAAAAAACACAGCACAACTTCCATTAGCGGTTCGCGCTAGCAAACCTGAAACTCAAGCGAGTTTTGGCACAACAACAGATGAGGCGATTACTGGCGGTTGTGACGCGGCACAAATGGGGGCAATACTACATGCAGCCTATTTAGCAAAAGCTATGAATCATCCTGTCGAGCGCATTTGGCTTGATGGTGGTAATGCAAAAATTTTAGCAAGTGCAATTAAGCAGTTTCCCGAGCTGGCAGCGCTTCCTATTGAACCTATTGAGGGTTTAGTGCTGCGAGGGCTCTGGGCCTGGCTTTTACAAAACCTGTAGCTGCCTGCTTCTGTTTGCAGGCCTTAGCTGGTGCGGATCTTGCCCAACAGGGTTGTTGTAGAGCGCTCGTATAAAAATGGAATAGCGACCGCTTTTCCACCCCAGGTTTTTACGAGGCGAGTTTCCTCGAGAGTATCGATTTGATAATCACCCCCCTTGACATAGATATCTGGATGTACAGTGGCTATGAGATTCACTGGGGTCTTCTCGGTAAATAGCACTACCAAATCCACACTCTCAAGTGCCGCCAATAAAGCCTGACGATCAGCCTCAGTATTAATTGGCCTGTCATCACCCTTACCTAGCATTTTGACTGAAGTATCTGCGTTAACACCCACTACCAGACTAGCGCCTAGTGCTCGTGCTTGGGCAAGATAACTGGCATGTCCACGATGCAAAATGTCGAAAACACCATTTGTAAATACCAGGGGTCTCGGAAGTTTGGCAATACGAGCCTCCAGATCGGCTGGGGTGCAAACTTTAGACTCAAAAGAAGGTAAAGGTAAGGAGCTCATGACATCATATTAATGGCATTGAGCTCAGCCCAACGATATTTGCCAGAATGTCTTAGACTTGGACATCCCCCCTCCAGCCCAAAGGTTCGATATGATTCGCATTATGCCGAGGTACTTACTAGCACTACTTTTACTGCTAACGGCCATGCAATTTGTAAAGGCAGCTCCTGCGGCCTCTCCTAGCTGCAGCCCGCTTTTGTCCCATACCTTTCCGAGACTGCAGGATGAGGCACCCCAAAATCTTTGCCAATACCAAGGAAAAGTTATTCTGGCTGTTAATACGGCTAGCTTTTGTGGCTTCACGAGCCAATACGAGGGTCTTGAGAAGCTGTACGCCAAATACAAAGATCGTGGCTTAGTTGTGCTGGGTTTTCCATCGAACGATTTTGGTCAACAGGAGCCGGGTAGCAACAAGGAAATTGCTGACTTCTGTAAAAATACCTATGACGTCAAGTTTCCCATGTTTGCAAAGAGCTCCGTTAGCGGCAGCAATCCCAACCCTTTATTTAAGATGTTAATAGCTAAAACTGGTACAACTCCTAAATGGAATTTTTATAAATATCTCATTGATCGCAACGGGAATGTAGTAGACGCATTTAGCAGCATGACTAAACCAACGAGCAGTAGCATTACCAATCAGATAGAGAAACTTCTTGGAGAGAAAATTTAGTGGGTAAGAAAAAAGTTGCGATTATTGGCGCTGGTATATCTGGCCTAGGATGTGCCTACGCCTTAAGACAGCACCCCGATTTAGATATCACTCTTTTTGAAGGTGGCAATCATATTGGAGGTCACAGTAATACTGTAGATCTCACTCTAGAAACTCCCCAAGGTAATATTACCCATGGAGTCGATACTGGATTTTTAGTCTTCAACCGTAAAACTTATCCTCGCTTAGTTCGCCTGCTTGAAGAGATCAAGGTCCCCATTGCACCATCTGAAATGTCTTTTTCTGTATCAATTGATGCTAGCAAAAAAACAGGGCGCAGCAAAAAAATTGAATGGGCTGGTAACGATCTCAATTCTTTCTTTGGGCAAAGATCGAATTTGCTCTCGCTGTCATTTTGGAGAATGGCCTATGACATTCTGCGCTTTAATCGTCTCGCCACTCAACTTGCGGAGAAGCAAATTACTGCCAAGCTTGAGTATTCAGAACCAGATGAACGTATTAAAGATTTTTTAAATCGACATCGTTTCAGCATCAGCTTTAGAGAAAACTATTTCTTGCCGATGATTGGTGCTATTTGGTCATGCTCTGTTGAGCAAATGTTGGAGTTTCCAATTCAGACTATGGTGCGCTTCTGTCATAACCATGGTCTTTTACAAATTCACAATCGCCCGCAATGGCTTACCGTTAAAGGCGGCTCTCGGGAATATGTGAAACTTTTGGTGGCGGCCCTCGAGAAACATCACGTTAAATTTGTGCGTGAATCCGTTTCTCGTGTTAACGCTAGCAAAGAAGAAAAAGTTCAGGTAGAAGTTATTACTCCATCAGGATCGTACCAATTTGATGAAGTAGTGATGGCATGCCATAGCGATCAGATCTTAGATTTGGTTCATGGTATTGATCAAGATGCCCGCAATATTTTAGCCTCGGTACCCTATCAAAAGAATCGTGCTATTTTGCATACAGATAGAAATTTTTTACCAGCTAGTGAGCGCTGTTGGGCGGCATGGAACTACACTGCAAAATCTGGTGCAACACCGACTGCACAACAACATGTGAGCGTGAATTATTTAATCAATCGCTTGCAACCTCTTCCAAAAGCATTCGAAAACACACCGATTGTTGTGAGCTTAAACCCGCTAGCTGATCCTAATCCAAAGTTAGTGCACGAAGAAATTCATTACTCGCATCCCGTCTTTGATATGCAGGCCGTACAAGCCCAAAAAGAACTGCCCCTGATTCAAGGCAATTCTTCAATTTGGTATTGCGGTGCATGGACAGGTTTTGGCTTTCATGAAGATGGTCTTCGCTCAGGCGAATTGGTGGCAATGGATCTTATGGAAAAAATTGCTCATCGCGTTCAGTCCAATTCCATTAAAGATATTCAGTAAATGAACTTGCCCACGATTAATTTTGGGTCGGTAAAACATCGACGTTTCCGTCCCGCTACAAATGCGTTTGGCTATGATGTATTTACCGTTTCTATTCCAATGCGTGCGCGTAGAAATGATCCAGAATTAATCAGCAAGCATGGTCTTAAAGACAATCAGTTCGGACTTTTTTCATTCTTCGATCAAGATCATGGAGTAGGTGGTCCAGATAGCCTGGCCTGGATTGAATCGATTCTTGAAGAAAACCACATTCAGAATATTGATGGGGAGATTTGGCTACAAACCTTTCCACGCGTCATTGGGTATGTATTTAATCCCGTCAGCTTTTGGATCTGCACCCAAGCCAATGGGCAAGTACAAGCTGTACTAGCAGAGGTCAATAACACCTTTGGCGAACGACACTGCTACTTACTGCATCATGACTCTGGTAGATCGCTCCAATCTGGCGAAACGCTAGTAAGTAAAAAGATATTTCACGTATCACCCTTCTGTGACGTACGCGGGGAATACCACTTCCGCTTTTTATTTCCTCAAGATAGCCGCTCAAAGCGGAATATCGTTTGCCGGATAGAGCTCCATGAGGATGGCGCCCCATTAATCAACACCAGTATCAGCGGTCTGACTCAATTATTGAGCAAAAAAACTCTCTATCTTGCCTTTTTACGCTACCCCCTGATGAGTCTGGGCGTGATTAGCCGAATTCACTGGCAAGCATTGAAATTATGGTTAAAAGGTGTACCCTTTCACTCAAAACCCAAACCACCAGAACTAGAAATTACTCGATGAATCGCCCCGGTCAATCACTACTGTCTCGTCTTACGTTTTCCCGTCCTGAGAAGCGGGAATCAAAACAGCAACAATATCGTGTAAGCACAAAAACTTTATTAGGGCTTTTGGCGAAATTACGCAGCGGGCATTTGGTGATCACACTGCCAAATAAGGAAGTAAGAGAATTTGGGAATAGCTCAGACCAACTACATGCAGAAATTCACGTTTTAGACTGGTCAGTATTTAGGCAAGTCTTATCTCATGGTGATATTGGCTTTGCTGAAAGCTATATTCGTGGCGAATGGAATACACCCGATCTTAAGGCTGTGCTTGAGCTAGCCATCCGGAACCGTACCATCCTAGAAAAAGCGATTTATGGCAGCTGGCTAGGATCTATCAGCTATCGACTACGACACTGGTTTAGAGACAACTCTAAAGCGGGTAGTCGTAAAAATATTCATGCGCACTATGACCTAGGTAATGCTTTCTATACCCTATGGCTAGATCCAACTATGAGCTATTCAAGCGCTTGGTTCTCTGAGGGTGATAAGCAATCGCTGATGGATGCTCAGCGCGCCAAAATCAAGCGCATCCTAGAATCCATTCATGCCAAACCGAGCGACCATATCTTAGAAATAGGCTGTGGTTGGGGTGGTTTTATGGAAGAATCCCTTCGCAATGCCCATCAAGTCACTGGCCTGACATTATCAATAGAGCAAAAAGCTTTTGCCGAAACTAGACTGCAAAAGGTCAACTCAGAGCTCACTAGCGCAAAAAAATTTGAGATTCGTCTTCAAGATTATCGAGACTGTACAGAGCAATTTGATGGCATCGCTTCCATTGAAATGTTTGAAGCAGTTGGCGAAAACCATTGGGGCGAATACTTCCAAACCGTTGCAAATCGACTAAAAGCAGGCGGCCGAGCTTGCATTCAAACCATCGTCATAGCAGAAGATTTGTTTGATCGCTATCGCCATAGCACTGACTTTATTCAACAGTATGTTTTCCCAGGAGGCATGCTTCCTTCGCCCGCTAAATTCAAAGCTGCAGCCGCGAGTGCAGGCTTAGAGGTTGAGGCTGAGTTTGCATTTGGCGCCGACTACGCCAAAACCTTATGCTTATGGCGCGATAGCTTTAATCAAAAAATGGAAGAAATTTATCGCCTTGGTTTTGACGAAGCCTTTATTCGGCTTTGGAATTTCTATCTCATGTATTGCGCCGCTGGATTCTCTGAAAAAAATATTGATGTAGTTCAGTACACCCTTAAACATCAAGATGCAATTCACTCAAGTGACGCCCTACGACCATGAAACAACAAGGAATAGCTGCTTTTATAAATCAACGGATTTGGGTCATTGGGGCCTCGAGCGGAATCGGTGAAGCCTGCGCAAAAGCCTTTCTAAGTGCAGGCGCAAAAGTCGCCCTCTCTAGTCGTCGTGCCGAGCGACTAAATACCATCGCACAATCTGCAGAGACAGGCCATGCCTTAGTGCTACCTTTAGATGTTACCCATCAAGAGCAACTCATTTCAGCCTACCAGAGCATCGCGGAAACTTGGGGTGGCTTAGATCTCATGCTATTTGTTTCGGGTGTATACACACCCTTACGTGCCGATAATTTTGACTTTGAAATTGCCCAGAAAACCATTGATGCCAATTTACTAGGCCCCATGCGGGCAGTCAGTATTGTCTTGCCTAAGATGCTTAAAGATCATGCCGGTCATATTGCTATTGTTGGTAGCGTAGCTGGATATAGCGGACTACCGAAAGCACTAGCTTATGGGCCAAGTAAAGCCGGAATCATTAATTTCTGCGAAACCCTGTATTACGACTTACTGCCTCAAGGCGTAGGTGTACATATGATTTCACCAGGCTTTGTAGCAACTGAGGCTACTGCCCAGAATGACTTTGAAATGCCAGCGCTAATTACCGCTGAAGAGGCTGCAAAAGAAATTCTGGCAGGACTTCAAGCTGGAGAGTTTGATATTCACTTCCCTAAGCGGTTTTCAGGATTCTTAAAGTTTCTCAGAGTCCTGCCTTACCCCCTATATTTCTGGGTCGTACGGCGCTTTGTCAAAATATAATATTCTGAATTACTTATATTTATCCTTACGGATTTTTTGTTCCAAGTAATCCATGACAGCAATCGCTTTAGCTTTAGTTCCTGCAATGGATGGAGAAGTTACATAGCGTCCCTGCATCACAATCGTTGGCACGCCATCAATGCGATAAGCATCAGCCATCTGTCTTGCGGCGCGCGCCTTAGATATAACGGCAAACGAACGATAAGTGGCCAAGAAAGTATTGCGATCGATGCCTTGGGATGCAACCCAATCTGCAATCTCATTTTCTGTCATGAGACGCTTGTTTTCCTTATGCATGGCATACATGACTTTTTCATTCATCGCCTCACCCTTGCCCATAGACTCTAGGGCATAGAATAACTGGCTGTGCGGCATAAAGTCATCACGAAAAGCCACAGGTACTTTACGGAAAGTGACATCTTTTGCTTGGCGCTTAAGCCAAGCATTGAGCTCTGGTTCAAAGTCATAACAATGGGGGCAACCGTACCAAAAAAACTCAATGACCTCGACCTTGCCTTTGGATTCTACTGGCTGAGGAGTAGGCAAAATACGATAATCAAACCCCTCTTCAATCTTAAGGCTTTGCGCATTTGCAAAACCTGAGAGAGAAATTGTGAAGCCGAGAATGGCGACAGATAAAAGGATTCGTTTAGATTTAGACAATGTCATCATGATTTACCAGATTTAATAACGCTCGGTTTGATACCCATGCTATTCAGTTTATCTCGCACGGGATTAGTCTCTTCAACACTGTTGTACGGGCCAACGCGCACACGCCAAAGTGTATTACCTTCACTGCTAATTTCACTTAATTGAGACTGAATACCCTGAATAGCCAAACTGGCTTTTTGCGCATCTGCATCAGCTCGCTTATTAAAGGCACCCACTTGTAAGAAATAAATTGTGTCCAATTTTGCAGCTGGTGCCGGGGTAGATTCTGCTGGCTTCTTGCCATTAGCTAAATCAGCAATCGGGTCGGATGCACTTGTGGCAGGTGTTGCTGACTTTCCTTGTAAGGGCTTGTTCAAGTCCAAGGCTTCTATTGGAGCAGCCTCCTCACCTTCGACGGGCGCTGGTCCTGGCTTAATTGTTAAAGGTAGATTAGGGGCTCTTACCCCTGGCCGCTCTTGAGGCGTGTTTTTAGAAAGATAAAAGGCAATAATAAAAGCAGCGCCTAAACCGACACCAAGCCCTAGAATAAACCCAAGAATAGTGCCGCCATACTCTGAGCCTGAAGACGGCTTCTTTCGAGCAAGGCTAGTATGTTGATTTGTTTTATTCGTCATGTCCACATCCTTCTTTTTACTTCTTAAGTGCTAGCAAGTATTACAGCTTACATCTTAGCGGGTGCCGAAACACCTAATACCTTTAGTCCATTTTCAAGAACTTGACGGGTTGCTGAGAGCAATGCTAGACGAGCCAGCCTCAATGCAGGGTCATCCACTAAAACGCGGTCCGCGTTATAAAAAGCATGGAAGTCTCCCGCTAAATCACGCAAGTAGAAAGCTAAAGCATGTGGCGCTAAGTCTGCAGCTGCATCAGTCAGCATTTCAGGGTATTCAGCTAAGCGACGCAATAGATGATCTGAGGCCTTGCTTTGCAGCAAAGAAAGATCTACATCCCTCAGGTCAGACGTCTGTCCACCCCATTGAGTTAGGATTGAGCAAATGCGTGCATGGGCATATTGCACATAGAACACTGGGTTCTCATCATTTTGCTGTAACGCTAAGTCAATATCAAAGACAAATTCCGTATCGGCTTTGCGTGAGATCAGAAAGAAGCGTACTGCATCACGTCCACGCTGTAACGCAAGCTCACGCTCATCTGCAGTCATCTCCGGAGTAACACCGCCAGACCATTCAACTAAGTCACGCACCGTCACATAGGAGCCTGCACGTTTAGAAATTTTTACTTCTTCACCATGGCGCATCACTGTTACCATCTTGTGCAATACATAGTCGGGGTAGGTTTTTGGAATATCCCAACCGCGCTTCTGAGCCACGCCCTGTAATCCTGAGCGCACACGGGCGATCGTGCCATGGTGATCGCTACCCTGGACGTTAATTACTTTTGCAAAGCCACGATTCCATTTACTGGTGTGATATGCGACATCAGGCACAAAATAGGTAAAGCTACCATCAGACTTACGCATGACGCGATCTTTATCGTCACCATCATCAGTCGTCTTTAACCATAGCGCGCCCTCAGATTCATAGGTCTTACCAATGCTCTGCAGCTCCTCAACAATCTTGTCAACACTACCATCGGTATACAAAGAAGATTCTAGGTAATAGCAATCAAACTTCACGCCAAATGTTTTTAAATCAATATCTTGTTCATTGCGCAAATATGCCACAGCAAATTGACGAATGGCTTCAAGATCATCCTTATATTCAGATGAAGCCTTAAAAGCAGTTGCAATCTCCGCAATGTATTCACCGTTATAAGCGCTCTCTGGCCAAGCGGTATCCCCCGGTTTAAGACCATTTAATCGAGCCTGAACGGAGAGCGCCAAATTGGCGATCTGCACACCTGCATCGTTGTAATAAAACTCGCGGTGTACCTTGATACCCTGAGTTGCCAATAAGTTTGCTAGGGCATCTCCAAGGGCAGCTTGACGACCATGGCCAACGTGTAGGGGGCCAGTTGGATTAGCAGACACAAACTCAATCATGGCGCTAGAGACTGGAGCCACCTCTGGGGCTAGCTGACCAAACTGGGATCTTGCCGTGAGAACTTCTTGCACCACCGTAGTTTTAGCGGCATTACTCAGGCGAAAGTTAATAAATCCAGGGCCCGCGATTTCGCAAGAAGCGATGAGGTCGCCATAGCCGGGTTGCTGCCCTAAACGCTCAACCAATGCTTGCGCCAATTCCCTGGGATTTAGTTTCCAAGCCTTAGAAAGCTGGAGGGCGATATTGCAAGCGACATCACCATGGTCCACCGCCTTCGGGCGCTCCAAGCGTGGCGTGGGGGCCTCACCAAAACCACGCTCCTGAGCCAGTCCTTGCAGGGCTGCACTCAGCATTTGAATTAAACGATTTTTATTAGTTAACAACATAGATTAGTGAGTTTATCAGGTGGTAAGCTATTGAAATGATCTATCAATTTCGCTCCAAAGCGGGTCCTGACGTCATCATGCTAGCTGATCTGACCCAGCGAATCTTTGAAATTTTGGGCCGTTCATTAGAGCCCAGAGGGATTATGACGGTTGAGCAACTACCAACCCTAATCATTGCCCTAGAGACCGCCATTCTCAAAGATTTGGAAGATCGGGCTAAAAGCAATACAGCCGATCAAGAAAATATTGAGAAACCAAAGCTTGCCGATCGGCTAGGCCAACGTGCCTACCCCTTCCTAGAGCTCATGAAACAGGCTAAAGCAAAAGGTGAGCCGGTGATGTGGGGTGTGTAAACGCCACATCCACTCCACCCCGCCCAAACCCAATTTAGTCTATTGAGCTTGCCAATTGGCGACGGATATCTTCAACAGGCTCATTACGGCGCTTAGCAAGATCTTCAATTTGGTCGGTCGACAACTTACCCACATTGAAATAACGCGCATCTGGATGCGCCAAATAAAAACCGCTGACACTGGAAGCCGGATTCATAGCCATAGATTCAGTCAGGGTCATGCCAATATCTTCTGAACCAATTACGCGCAGCAAATCCTTTTTGACTTCATGCGCAGGACAAGCTGGATATCCGGGTGCTGGGCGAATCCCGCGATATTCCTCATTAATCATTTGATCATTAGTCAAAATCTCATCAGTCGCATAACCCCATAGATCAGTACGAACACGATGGTGCATTAATTCTGCAAATGCTTCTGCCAAACGATCGGCTAAGGACTGCAGCATGATTGCGCTGTAGTCATCATGCTTTGCATGAAACTCAGCTACTTTTTTCTCTACACCATGACCAGTCGTAACAGCAAAACAACCTAGATAATCAGAAACACGCGAATCTTTTGGCGCTACATAATCTGCCAAGCAACGATTAGGTCGGCGAACACCATCAACTATCGGACGCTCAGCCTGCTGACGTAAGTTATGCCAAACAAACAATGGATGCTCGCGAGATTCATCGCTGTACAAGACGATGTCATCGCCTACGGTATTGGCTGGATAGAACGCCACCACAGCATCAGCCTGTAACCATTGGCCTTTAATTAATTTATCTAATAGCGCTTGGGCATCTTCAAATACTTTGCGAGCCTCAACGCCAACGATTTCATCATCTAGGATTGCTGGAAACTTGCCAGCCAAATCCCAGGTCTGGAAGAACGGCGTCCAGTCGATATATTTAGCAATATCACTTAGAGAGAAATTCTTAAAAACACGGCGCCCAATAAACTTCGGCTTCTCAGGCACATAACTAGCCCAATCAATTAGCTCGCGATTCTTGCGTGCTGCTTCTAAAGAGATCGTTGGCGATGCTTTCTTGTTGGCATGTTGCTCACGAATACGTACATAGTCATCGCGCAGATCTTGAATAAATTTCTTAGCACTCTCATCCGAAAGCAGGCTCGCTGCCACCGACACAGAACGAGATGCATCAGGTACATAGACTACAGGACCATCGTAGTGTGGAGCAATCTTGACCGCAGTATGCACACGAGAGGTGGTTGCGCCACCAATCATGAGCGGAATTTGGCGTTCACGGAAATAATCATCACGCTGCATCTCTTGAGCAACGTAAGTCATCTCTTCTAAGGATGGAGTGATTAGGCCGGATAAGCCAACAATATCGGCTTTTTCTTCTTTGGCGCGTTTTAGGATTTCTGCACAAGGCACCATCACACCCATATTGGCAACTTCAAAGTTATTACATTGCAGTACTACCGTCACAATGTTTTTGCCAATATCGTGCACATCACCTTTAACAGTCGCCATCACAATCTTGCCCTTAGCCTTGGCTTCGCCACCAGAGGCAATATGCAAGCGTTTTTCTTCTTCAATGTAAGGGATCAAAATCGCAACTGCTTGCTTCATCACCCGCGCACTCTTAACCACTTGAGGCAAGAACATCTTACCGGCACCAAACAAATCGCCAACAACGTTCATGCCGTCCATTAAGGGGCCTTCAATAACCTCAATCGGACGCCCACCAGCACCCATAATTTGTGCGCGTAACTCTTCAGTATCTTCTTCAATAAAGGTAGTGATTCCATGTACCAAAGCATGGGTTAAGCGCTCACGCACCTGGGCTTCACGCCATACTAAGTTCTCAACTTGCTTTGCGCCACCGCCCTTAAATTGGTCGGCAATATCGAGTAAGCGCTCAGTTGGGGTCTTGCCATCTTTTTCTTTAAAGCGGTTAAGCACTACATCTTCAACGCGCTCGCGCAATTCAGGATCTAGGTCTGCATAGACGCCGAGCTGCCCTGCATTGACGATACCCATATCCATACCCGCCTGAATAGCGTGATACAAGAACACCGTATGAATAGCTTCTCGAACACGATCATTACCGCGGAAAGAGAAGCTGACATTCGAGACACCGCCACTGACTTTCGCGCCCGGCAGATTCTCTTTAATCCAGCGGGTTGCGTTAATAAAATCTACCGCATAGTTGTCATGCTCTTCAATACCAGTCGCAATTGCAAAGATATTGGGGTCAAAAATAATATCTTCTGCAGGAAAGCCAATCTCGTTAACTAGTATTTGATAGCAGCGCTGGCAGATTTCTGTCTTACGCTTAAAGGTATCTGCTTGACCTACTTCGTCAAATGCCATCACCACAGATGCTGCACCATAACGACGAATCAAACGTGCCTGTTTTCTAAAAGACTCCTCACCCTCTTTGAGTGAAATCGAGTTAACAATCGGCTTGCCTTGAATACATTTCAGCCCTGCCTCAATGACACTCCATTTTGAGGAGTCAATCATGATCGGTACACGGGCAATGTCTGGTTCGGAAGCAATTAAATTTAAGAAGCGCGTCATCGCCGCCTCAGAATCTAACATTGCCTCATCCATATTGATGTCAATGACTTGGGCGCCGTTCTCAACTTGCTGCCTCGCAACTACTAGCGCCTCATCAAATTGATTATTCAAAATCATGCGGGCAAATGCTTTAGAGCCAGTAACGTTAGTACGCTCACCAATATTCACAAAGCCGACAGCAGCTGTGATATTAAAAGGCTCTAAACCCGAAAGCTTCATCGGCGGCATTACTTTTCCAACCTTACTCATGCTAATACCCCTTCGCTCTCGCGATAGAAGGCGCGTGGCTTGCGCTTAGCGACCGCATTAGCAATTGCACGAATATGATCTGGCGTAGTTCCACAGCAGCCACCTACTAGATTGACTAAACCGTCTTTTGCAAAACCATCAACCAAGCTAGAAGTAATGTCCGGAGTTTCATCAAAGCCCGTATCACTCATGGGGTTGGGTAGACCGGCATTGGGATAGCAAGATACTGCAACGTCACAGATACGGGATAGCTCAGCAATATAAGGACGCATCAGCGCGGCACCTAAGGCGCAGTTCAAGCCAAAAGTTAGCGGCTTAATATGACGTAGGCTATTCCAAAATGCCTCTACTGTTTGACCGGACAAAATACGGCCAGAGGCATCAGTCACGGTACCTGAAATCATTACCGGTAAAAGTACGCCTGTTTCCTCAAAAAATTCATCCAGCGCAAATAATGCAGCTTTGGCATTGAGGGTATCAAAAACAGTTTCCACTAAAAATAAATCAACACCACCATCAAAAAGGCCCTCAATCTGTTCGCGATAAGATGCTCGCAATACATCAAACGTCACATTGCGGGCGCCTGGGTCATTAACATCCGGTGAAATGCTCGCCGTCTTTGGAGTCGGTCCAATTGCACCAGCTGCAAAACGGGGTTTTTCAGGTGTAGAGTATTTTTCACAGGCGGCACGCGCCAATTGAGCGGAGATGACATTCATCTCACGCGCCAATCCGGCCATTTTGTAATCTTCTTGCGCTACAGAAGTGGCACCGAAAGTATTGGTTTCAATAATGTCTGCGCCCGCGTCCAAATACTGCTCATGAATCTTGCTAATGATTTGGGGCTGTGTCAAAACCAGCAGTTCGTTATTGCCTTTGATATCGCCAGGATGAGATTCAAAACGATTGTTCGCAGGCAAGCCACGGTAATCCGCTTCATTGAGCTTATATTGCTGAATCATGGTGCCCATGGCGCCATCCAAAATCAGAATGCGTTGCTTGAGCAGCTCAGGAAGTGCCTGACCACGGGTGTAAGGCTGGGATAAACCATTAGATTGCATTGCGTAACCGGGATTAATCTCTAGAATCCTCTATTGTATTGGCAATAAGCCACTTTTATCTGACCCGGAGCCCCCTATGTTTGGAACTATCCCTGAATTCAATCAAAGCCTTGAAATGATGAAAACCATGTGGGGTCAAGGCGCGGCTGGGCAGACCCCAGGCCAATTTCCTTTTACTGCAGATGCCTCCAAAGCTGCAGGGGGTTTCGGCGCGGCATTTCCAGGCTTGGATACGGATGAGCTTGAAAAGCGTATCAAAGACCTCAAAAGCGTTGAAAACTGGCTTAATCTCAACCTCAATATCCTGAAGTCCACTATTCAGGGGTTAGAAGTACAGCATGCCACCATGATGGCGCTCAAATCTTTTGGTGATGCCGTTTCAGCCAGCGCGGCCTCTGCCACCAGTGGATCTCCTGCGGATTCTGGAGCAAAGGCTTCTAAACCACGCAAAACCGCAACACGCCGTCGTCGCAAAGCTGGCGACTCAACCTACCTCGACGAAGTAGGTAATTCAAATGAGCAATAGCCTCACCCATGGCGAAGGTCATTTGGTGAATATCTAATTCACGTCTAAATAAAACCGGCACTATCTCGCGAGCAGTTGCCGGTTTTTTACATGCCCCAAGGGTTTCGGCTAAGCGATCATCATGATGTGCTTTTAACTGATCAATTCGCAGCTTCATTCCTGTGAAAGGCTTGCCATGTGATGGCAGCACAAGAGCATCATCAGGCAAGGGTAGATATCGATCTAAAGAGCTTAGATATAAGCCCAAGGGATCTGCATCTGGATCTGCATCGTAGACGCTGACATTGGTGGAGATGCGCGGTAACAACATGTCCCCAGAAATCAATACGCCTAAATCTTTACAAAATAGTGAGGCATGTTCTGGCGCATGACCAAACCCCATAATCACTTGCCACTCATGTCCGCCAATCAAAATCAACTCGCTATCGATGATGCGACGATATTGCCGTGGCACACCTGGAACCATATTGCTGTAGTAGTTGGAGCGCGCCCGAATTTTTTCTAGGTCCTCTGGGGTATTTAAACCATGCTTTTGAAAGTGATCCGCAGAACCACCTCCACCAGCTCGCGCACCAACTGCAGCACCGCCCTCTTTATGACTCAACCATTGCGCAGTTAAATAATCCGTCATCGAAATCCAGAGTGGTGCATGCCATTTTTCACAGAGCCATTGGGAGAGCCCAACGTGGTCTGGATGCATATGGGTGACGATCACCCTCAACACAGGCAAACCATCGAGTTGAGTAGCAAAGATCTGATTCCAGGCCGCTTTTGTCTCTTCATTGGCAATGCCACAATCAATAATGGTCCAACCTTGAACACCCTCAAGCTCATCACGCAGTAGCCATAGATTAATGTGGTCCAGTGCGAATGGTAAGCGCATCCGCAACCAACGTACACCTGGCGCAATCTCTATTGAACTGCCTACTTCCGGCAAAGCATCGGCTAAGGGATAATGAATAGAACTAAGATCGCTGGATTGGTTTTTGGTATTCATCTATTTCTATTCTAGGTTTACTTTGACAACAGTTCCATCGCCTTGCATTAATTGGTGCGACATCAATCCTGAAAATGGTTTTTGCCGCGGCTGCTATCGTACGCTTTCTGAGATTGCAGACTGGTCTGAACTTTCTGACGCTGACAAGCTTGAGGTTTGGGAAAAGCTAGAAATACGCAAACCTCAAACATCACAGTAAATATTATTTAAACTTATTTATTTACATCCACAATTAAACGACCACGCACCTTTCCAGCCATCAACTCATCAGCGTACTTGAGAGAATCTTCTAGACTAATTTCATGAGAGATCTCTTCTAAAGTTTTGAGATCAACTAGCTTACTTAATTGCTCATAGGCGGCAATACGTTTTGCTTTTGGCACTGTCACGCTATTGATGCCATACAAAGTCACGCCGCGCAAAATGAATGGTGCAACAGTTGATGGAAAATCCATTCCCTGAGCAAGGCCACAGGCGGCAACTGCACCATCACTTTTAGTTTGCGCGCAGGCATTAGCTAGAGTATGACTACCAACGCTATCCACTACAGCTGCCCAGCGCTCTTTAGCCAAAGGCTTACCAGGGGTCGACAGTGCAGCACGATCAATCACTTCGCTAGCGCCTAATTTTTTCAAATAATCAGCTTCAGAGATACGTCCAGTGCTAGCCACAACGGTAAAGCCTAGATTGCTCAAAAGGGTGATGGCGAAACTACCCACTCCGCCAGCAGCACCAGTCACTAATACCTCACCATCACTCGGCTTCAAGCCATGTTTTTGTAAGGCCATGACACACAACATGGCTGTGTAGCCGGCAGTACCAATAGCTAGAGCCTGCTTAGCGCTAAAGCCTTTTGGCAAGGGAATCAGCCACTCAGCCTTGACTCGCGCCTGCTGAGCCAAACCACCCCAATGGCCCTCACCAACACCCCAACCATTAAGCAATACCATATCGCCAACCTTAAATTCTGGGCTAGCACTCTCTAAGACTTCTCCTGCAAAATCAATCCCGGGAACCATGGGGAAGCTACGCACCACCGGGCCCTTGCCAGTAATCGCCAAGCCATCTTTGTAGTTCAGAGTGGAATAGTGCACCTTAACTCTGACATCTCCCTCAGGCAAACTAGCCTCATCGACCTGAGAAAGCACAGCCCTATACCCTTGATCATCTTTGTTTACCAAAATAGCTTTAAACATGTCTTTTCCTTTTAAATCCATTGCATTCTCCACAGCAATTACGTAATAGGTTTATCCTAATGAGCATTGCTGATTATGGAGGTTTCCATGAAAAAAATTCTACTATCAACTACGATTTCTGGCTTAATGCTGCTTGGCTGCTCTTCCAGCCAAATTAACATGTCTATGGGTAATATGCGCCTAATAAGCTCTAGCGCAGCACCACAAGATGTGATGAATTTTGCCAATACAGCCTGTAAGAATGATTTCTACGAAGGGGCAAGCTTCCTTTCTAAGGCTGGTAAAGAATATCGCTTTAAATGCGTTAAAGCCGAAGAGAATGAGGTCTTAACCCCAATTCCAGGAACAACTATCTCAACTGCTGCGCCTGCACCGACAGCAGCAAAGTAAGTCGTTAAACCAGCAAATCAATATGACTCCATTTACCCCACAGGAGCTCCGCAAAGGCTTCTCTTCTTTTGCAACTGGGGTCACAGTAATTACCTGCCAAGACGCCGACCGGAATGCCCATGGCATCACCATCAGCTCCTTTAATACTGTTTCTCTTGAACCCCCACTCATTTTATGGAGCCTCAAGAAGCATTCACGCCTGATGCCCTATTTTGAAGTCGGGCACAAGCAGCTCATTCATGTGCTTGAACGTTCCCAAGAGTCGATGGCCATGCACTTTGCCACCGTCAAAGAAAATCAGTTCATTAACATTCCGCATCGGATTGCAGCTAGCGGACTCATCCAAATTGAAGGCTGCTGCGCTTATTTTGAGTGCGAGACCGTATCTGTCCATACCGGCGGCGATCATCATATTATTGTTGCTAAAGTGTTAAATCTGCAGCACGCCCCAGATAGTCAGCCACTCATATTTGCTCACAGCAAATTTATGGGTTTAGATTTTTAACTTTAAATAACCAAAATAGGAATTCTTATGATGCGCTTATGGGGGAGAAAAAGTTCTATCAACGTACAAAAGGTGCTGTGGTGCCTTGCAGAACTTGGGCTGGAGGAAGGTAAAGATTTTGAGCGAATTGATGCAGGCCTCCATTTTGGGAAAAATCGAACTCCTGAATTTTTAGCGCTCAATCCCAATGGCCTGGTTCCGACATTAGAAGATGGAAACCTTGTTCTATGGGAATCGAATACCATCCTGCGCTATCTTCGTAGCCAGTACGATCAGTCAAAACGCTTTCCAACTGACATCGCTACTCAATATCAGTCAGAAAAATGGATGGATTGGCAGGTAGGAACCATGTGGCCAAGCTTGCGTTCGGCATTTATGGGGCTAACTCGAACGCCTGAAGGTGAGCGCAATTACGAGGCAATTCGAAAGTCATATCAAGATACCAATGCACTACTCACATTACTAGATCAGCAATTGATAAATCAGCATTATTGCTCGGGGGGCTCCTTCAATATTGGAGATATTCCACTAGCACTCTGTGTAAGTAGATGGATTTTGCTTAATCAGACTTTTCCAGATCAAACTGGGCCACGTCCTGCATTAAAAAATATTGAGGCCTGGATGCATCGCATTGAAACAGGAACCAAATTCAGCATGGTTGCAGAAAAAGAACTTAATATCATGAAGTAAGCTAAACCTCTGGCAATGAAGCTGAAAAGGGTGAACTATGTTCACCCTTTTTCTTTGGTGCTATACAGAATAAATTACTGTTGCTTAAATTTTTTCTGATGATGATCTGCGCCAATAAATAAATACATGGCCGGCACTACGAAGAGCGTAAACAGTGTGCCAATTGATAAGCCAGTAAAGATCACAATACCCATAGACTGGCGGCCTGCAGCACCAGCGCCAGAGGCAATCACTAGTGGCACTACGCCCAATACCATTGCTGCAGTCGTCATCAAAATAGGACGTAAACGCACGCTACTAGCTTCTACGATGGCATCTAGCTTACTGCGACCAGCTTCTTGTAGCTCATTGGCAAATTCCACAATCAAAATTCCGTGCTTACTAATCAAGCCCATTAGCGTGACCAAGCCAACCTGGGTATATACATTCAAAGTCGTGAATCCGAGATTAATAAAGATGAGAGCACCAAATAAAGCAAGTGGCACTGAAACTAAAATAACGATTGGATCGCGGAAACTTTCAAACTGAGCCGCTAATACCAAGAACACAATCAAGATCGCAAAAAACATCGTCACCAAGAAACCCCCGGACTCCGCCATAAACTGACGTGATGGACCAGCGTAATCCATGGTGTAACCATTGGGCGCAACTTCTTTTAAAGTTTCACGCATGAACTCAAGCAAATCAGCCTGAGAAATAAATGGAGTACTGACACCAAAAATCGTTGCAGAGTTCAGTTGCTGAAAGTGATTAATCGATTGTGGAACTACTTTTTGCTTAATCGTCGCAATGGTGCGCGCCTGAATCATCTGTCCACTAGGAGTACGGATGTAGTAATCAAGAATTTGATCTGGATTGAGACGATCCACTTGCTTTACTTGCGGGATAACACGATAGGAGCGACCAGCGACAGAGAAGTAATTGACATAGCCACCACCCAGAGCGGCCGATAGTGCGCTACCCACTTGCTGCTGAGTCATACCTAGTGCAGCCACTTTTTCACGATCAATCTCTAAAACATCTTGTGGCTTGTCAATCTTCAAATCTGAGTCTACGAAAAAGAAATTTCCGCTACGACGGGCTTTATCTAAAACTGCTTGTGCTACCTCATTTAGTAGCTCGTAAGACTCGGTAGTATTGATCACCACCTGAACAGGCAGGCCCTGAGCGCCTGGCAAAGCTGGAAACTGAAAGGCCGCCACTCGAACACCGGCAATCGTATTCCACTTATTCTGCATATCCTCTTGAAACTTTGTAGCATTGCGACTGCGTTGATCCCAGTCTTTAAGTAATACGCCACCAAAGCTACTAGTTGGACTAGTAATTTGGAACATCTGCTCATACTCAGGCTCTACTGCTGATATTTGATAAATCTGATCAGCGTAAGTTTGCATTTGATTGACTGTGCTGTTGGGCGGACCCGAAGCCTGCATCAATACAATACCCTGATCTTCTGTTGGCGCTAATTCAGCACGAGCAGTGGCGTAGAGGTAAGCCACTCCACCCAGCAAAATGACGCCCATCACAATAATGACTTGCCAGGTGCTTAAGAGCTCACGTAATGTAGCTTGGTAACTGTGGTGAACTTTTTCAAAAATGTGATCAATCTTTTGCACAAAAGAAGAGGTTTCTTGTTCTTCCGTAAAGATACGGGAACACATCATCGGAGAAAGCGTCAAGGCAATTAATCCGGACACCGCCACTGCACTTGCCAAGGTAAAAGCGAACTCTGTAAAGAGTGCACCCGTTAATCCCCCCTGGAAGCCAATTGGTATATACACCGCAATCAAGACAATCGTCATAGCCAAGATAGGGCCGCCTAACTCACGCGCAGCAATTAAAGAAGCCTCAAGCGGAGACTTACCTTCTTTCATGTGGCGGTCAACGTTCTCAACCACGATAATGGCATCATCGACTACCAATCCAATCGCCAACACCAAGGCAAGTAGTGTCAGCAAGTTAATCGAGTAGCCTAAGATCTGCATTAAAAAGAATGTGCCAATTAAGGAGAGTGGCATCGCAATCACTGGTACGGCAACCGCACGTGCACTACCCAAGAAGAGATAAATCACCACCGTCACAATTAACAGAGCCTCTAATAAGGTAGCTACCACTTCATCAATCGAGGTGGTGATGAATTTAGTAGAGTCATAAACCACCTTACCCGACATACCAGTCGGTAACTGCTTCTGAATATCAGGGACTGCAGCACGAACACGTGCTGCTACATCGAGTAAGTTCGCTTGCGGTGCCACCTTGATAGCAATGAAAACAGATCTCTTACCGCTAAATGCGACGTTGGTGTTGTAGTCCTCGGAGCCCATACTCACTGTCGCTACCTGATCAAGATACACAATATTGATGCCATCTTTTTTGATAACCAACTTGCGGAACTCGTCAAGCGTATGAAGATCGGTGCCTGCCACCAAGTCTACGGCAACCATATCTCCTTTAGTGCTACCGACTGCCGATAGGTAGTTATTGGCTGCCATGGCGTTATACACATCATCAGCACCTACGCCAAGGCCAGCCATCTTCTCGCGATCAAGCCAAGCACGGAGTGCAAACTTTCTACCGCCAGTGATTTCCGCATTCTGAACGCCATCGATAGAGTCTAGCTTTGGCTTTACCACCCGCAATAAATAATCCGTAATGGCATTATTTGGAATCTCATCGCTATAAAAGCCCATGTACATTGCTGCAGTCGACTGACCAATTTGCACAGTTAATACAGGCTGCTGAGCCTGTGGTGGGAGTTGATTCTTGACCGAGCTAATTTGAGTCTGGATCTGTGTCAATGCTGCGTTGGAATCGTAGTTGAGCTTCAGAGTTGCAGTAATTGTTGAGAGGCCACTCACACTCATAGAAGATAAGTAGTCGATACCTTGAGACTGAGCAATTGCCGTTTCTAAGGGCTGCGTAATAAATCCTGCAATCGTCTCAGGATCGGCGCCATAGTAGGCAGTGGTAATCGTAACGATTGCATTTTGGGTTTGTGGGTATTGGTTGACTGGCAAAGAACCAGCCGCCTTCAAACCAAACACCAAGACAAGCGCACTTACCACCAGCGAGAGCACTGGTCTACGAATAAATATGTCAGTCCAATTCATCTAGGACTTATTCCTGTGGCTGTGGGTTTGGTGAATTAGCCGGCAACACCTTGTTATTCACAATCAGCGGTGTTCCGTTCTTCAGCTTGAGTTGACCACTAGTAACCACTGTGGCACCCTCATCCACCCCCTTAAGAATCGCCACTTGATCACCACGTGTTGGCCCCGTAGTCACAAAGACTTGTTGAGCCTCAAGCTCAGGCTTGCCCTGTTTATCCTTTTTACCGGTCGGCTTGGCAATAAAGACTGTTGAGCCATATGGGTTATAAGTCACAGCGGTTTGTGGCAAAGTGAGCATCTTCATCTCATCACCCAATTTAATATTCACATTGGCGAACATGCCCGGCAAAATCTTTTTATCTGGATTTGCTAGCTGGGCTTCAATCTGAATATTGCGCGTATTGGTATCGACTTTCGGGCTCACAGCAGTGATCTTGCCAGTAAAACTTGAGCCCTTAAATGCATCAGTCGTCACTACAATTTCTTGTCCAACCTGAATTTGTTCGGCATTACTTTGAGGGAGATTGAAATCCACAAAAATAGGATCTAAAGTTTGCAAAGTAAGCAACTTATCGCCTGGGTTAACAAATTGGCCAGGGTTAATCATCACGATACCAACACGACCGCTGAATGGGGCTTTTAGATTCTTTTTAGCCACCAAGGCAGTTTGCTGCTCTACCTGGGCCTGCTTAGACTTCGCATCAGCTTTACTAGTGTCAAATACGTTCTTACTAATCGCCTGAATCTCTAGCTGCTGCATATCGCGCTCGTTAATTACTTTGGCTAAATCTGCTAATGCTTTTAAAGAATTTAATTGAGCAACATCCGAAATATCATTCAATTTAATGAGTAGGTCGCCCTCTTTCACATCCATGCCAGATTTAATGGGAACATTTTGCACAAGGCCACCAATTTCAGTGCTGAGCTCAACGCCTCTGAATGCACGAACATTACCAACACTAGATAGCTTTGGTTGCCATGCTGTAGTCTCTACAACCATAGTAGAGACTGTTGCAGGCGGCAAACCCATGCTTGCAATAAAGTATTTAATCATGAATGTCTTGAGTTGATTAAATCCAAAGATCAAACCAAGCAATAAAAATACACCGCACAACATAATGGTCATACGTCGACCCAAAGGAGTCATAGACTGTAGCTTAGCGTTGACTTTACTGCGCTTAAAGCGTTCGCATAAACCAATCCATAAACCTTTTATCTTGTCCCAAAGGCTAATCAGCTTCTGACGAAGACTCCACTCTTGCGCCTTCGTCAGCATCCAAGCCCATAAGGCAGTTACGACGGCAGTCACTTTGGTTTTAATTGTTTCCAGAAGTTTCATTTTGATCTTTGTTCGCTATGGCTTTTGGTTGAAAGGCCGGGCCGGTTCGATTCCACCAACCACCACCTAGTGCTGCAAATAAGGCTGCTGTGTCAGAGAACCGGGTCGCTTGGGCAGATACCGATTTGACCTTAGCAATTTGATATTGATTTTGATAATAGAGAACAGCAAGGTAGCTAGCAGTGCCTAGCTTGTATTGCTGTTGGACTAGATCCAAAGTTTCATACGCATAACGCTCTGCGTCTGATGCTGACTTCAATGCTTGCGCTCCAGTCTCCAGGGCACGCAAAGAATCTGCAACCTCTTGGAATGCTTTAAGTACAGTTGCTTGATATTGATAAACTGCTTGTTCATAATTGGCCATGGCACCTCGGCGTTGAGCCAATAGTTGACCGCCCTGAAAGAGTGGCTGAAAGATGCCGCCAGCAATAGACCATAGCGTAGCATTCGGTCCGAAAAGAGCTGCACTTGTTAATGCTGCAGAGCCAATGGCGCCAGTAATATTAAATTGAGGTAATAAATTGGCGGTAGCGACGCCAACTAGGGCATTGGTAGCCTTAAGTTGTGCCTCTGCTGCGCGCACATCCGGACGCTGGCGCACCAAGCTCGATGGCACAGAGAGCGGAAGCTTTTCTGGCAAATGCAAAGACTTTAAGTCAAACTTCGTAATATTGGCATTGCTAGGTAAGTCACCAACCAATACCGCTAACTGATTGCGCGCAAACGAAAGATTTCTATCATAAGTAAACAGATCGAATTGTGAGTTAGATACTAGAGTTCTTTGCGATGTCACATCAACCCGAGAAACTGTGCCAATCTCCAATTGCTTTTCTGTTACCTCAGCTAAATTCGTTTGCGCCTTCAGTATTTCTTCAGTAGCTTGCATTTGCGCACGAAGCGCTGCTTCACGAACAGCACCGGTAACAATATTCGCTGTCAAGGAAAGGTACGCGCCTTCTAACTGAAACTGCGCAATCTCCGCTTGCGCTCTCGCGCCTTCAACCGCACGGCGTGCACCGCCAAATACATCAAGCTTATAAGTAACGTTTACAGATGCGTTATAGAGATTGTAGGTATCGGAGCCATAGGGCAAACCATAAATAGCGGAGGGTTGTAACTGCCGTGCTACGCCGCCATTTAAACCAATAGCCGGGAAATACTGTCCGCCAATTTGTGCGCTGACATTTTCTTGACTCGCACGAAGGGCTGCATCTGCTGCGCCTAAATTCGGACTTTGCTGTAGGGCTTTCTTAATGAGAGCATCTAACTCGGGAGATTTAAATAGTGCCCACCACTGCGCCTCAATCTCAGCACCCTCAATAAACTCTTGACCGGTTCCACCAGGCACTCCAGGTGCAGTAGCTAAGCTCTGAGAAAGAGTAGTTTCGGTATACCTAGATGTGTTTGGAGCATCGGGTTGCTTAAAGTCTGGGCCTACTGCGCACGCAGAAAGTAGCCCCGCAGAAGCAAGCGGAAGCAAGCGGAAAACAGAGAAACCTTTTGACCCAAACATGAACGGTGAAAAATATCCTTTTCTTCAGCTGCTATTAGAACACACCTTTTCTACTGATTTCGTGTAACACATTGATTTAATTGGTTATTTTTTGTGCACAGCCAGGCAAAGAAGTCAAATAGAATTTTGAAGGCTTTGATTTTTATTGGGAAATTCTTCCGAAAGAGCCGCCATTGAAATCCTGTATTGCCTGAGAAATCTCTTCCTTAGAGTTCATAACAAATGGGCCATATCCAACAATTGGCTCATCAATGGGCTCGCCGCTCAGCAGCAAAGCAATAGAGTCTTCCAACACATTCACCTGAATATCCTGCCCTTGATTAGTAAATACCAGCATCTGAGCATCTTTAGCCACTACGCCATTGCCCGCTTCAACTGCACCCTTAAGAACGACTAGGGATGCATTCCAACCTTCGGGCACAGGAATGCTCATTGAACCCTGATTCAACTTCAGATCAACCACATTCATAGGAGTGAAGGTATGAGCAGGGCCTTGCTGACCATTCAACTTCCCAGCAATGATACGAGCTTGTCCTGCGCCATTATGTAAATCAATTACAGGAATTTGTTTATCCAAAATCGCTTGATAGCCTGGCTTAGTCATTTTGAGATTTGCTGGCAGATTGACCCATAACTGCACCATATTCAGAGTGCCGCCATTTTTTGCAAATTTTTCAGAATGAAACTCTTCATGCAATATGCCAGAACCCGCAGTCATCCACTGTACGTCTCCAGGGCCAATCACACCGCCCTGACCTGTGGAATCCCTATGTGCAACTTCACCTTCATAGACGATGGTGACCGCTTCAAAACCACGATGGGGGTGTGAGCCTACACCCTTACGCTCAGTTGTTGATGGAAACTCTGCTGGACCTGCGTAGTCCAACATCAAGAATGGACTCATTTGCTTTCCTAGATCCTGATAGAAGAACAAGGTGCGCACAGGAAAGCCATCGCCAACCCAGTGACCTTGATCATTACCCTGTAAACCAATGAGTTTTTTCATAGCCCTCTTATCTTTTCCAATCTGTACTGCCGATTTAATTACTCGACCGTGACGTCCAAGTTCTGAACGGGGGTCACTAGTTACTTCTTTCTAAACTCTTTATGACACGCATTACAGCTATCTCTTGCCTGCTCAAACGCAACTTTGAGCTTTTTTTGATCTTTAAGTTCTGCGACCTTTACTAGGTTTGTGGTTTTTGCTTCTAAATCTTTCGCCATCTTCTTAAATTGGTCTTCCTCTAGACAAATATATGCGTATATACGTATTTATAGAAACCTTACTTTCTTTGATTAAGTTTTCCTGAGCTCCATATGCCCAGTTGCCGTTGAGCTTCAGCAGTAATGCCATCAATAGAATCTTGAGGTAATTGCTTGAGGCATTCAGCCAACGCTTCGGGACTGAGTTTTTCCATAGGCTTACTTTTCTTAATTTCTTGCGCCGACTTTCCATCCCAAGCAAATGGATTGCCAGACGCAGGTGTATCGGGAAGGCAATCATCTCTATAGACTGGCGCATCATTTATAGCAAATGGCGTAAATGAAATGGTTCTTTCAAAGATGAGTGATTTGCCTGTTGGCGTGGGTGGCAAAGCAGGCATAGACTTCATTGCCCTTCTAGCCAATTGCTCCGCTTTATCAGAAGTTTTCCAAAGCGTTTCGACCTTGACAAGGGTTCCATTTGGAGCAATTTCGATCCTGAATCGAACCTGCCCTTGATCGGGTCCCTCCGTAGCAGTTCCCATCATACTTCGCACTTGCTGACCGAAAGAGTGGCGATATCCTTTGCTATTTTTTAGTGTGTACTTAGAAGCGAAAGCCCACTCTTCCGCAGTTGGGGCTGAGGGCGCAGCTAATGATGCTGATTGTTTATCGCTACTGAGACTGGGATTTAAATCGCTAATTTTCTGAGCAATAGGATCTTCTAGGCGAACCTGAATAATCTCTGGATTTACATCTTTGGGTTTAGCAAAGATAAAGCCTTCATAGGTAGCCCACCACAGAATGAGTCCAAGATGAACGGCAATTGATAGCCAGAGCGCAAAAAGGAGTCTGGGGGGCTTTTTTTTCATCAACTTAGGAGCTTATCCGATACAAGCTCCAATTGGAACTATCCAACCACCCTCAACCTAGTAATCCTATATTTTGGGGGAGTATTTAATCGATCATCCCTGATCTTGCGTTTTTTGTAGATCGAGAACACGCTTTCAGGACTCAAATCGAATCCTCTGGGAGAGCGATAGCCTTTTTGAGTAAGAGCCTCTGAGATCCCTTTAAAGGTCATCTTTTCTTGATCTCTCATCTGAATAATGCTATCTGAAAGTACTTTTTGATAGTCAGAGTAAGCCCCAATCATCAGCGCTCCGGTTCTGATGATTACTTCAAATTTGACAGCAAAGCCTTGAAGCTCTACTACCCCCTTTGGGATCACTCGACCGTAACGCTCTTTGCAAGGTTACGGGGCTTATCGACATCGGTGCCCAGAGCACAGGCTGTGTGATACGCCAAGAGTTGGAGCGGAACTACATGCAAGATTGGTGACAGATTGCCGTAGTGTTCAGGCAAACGAATCACATTAATGCCTTCACTACTAGTGATCTCGCTATCTTGATCGGCAAAAACGTAAAGCTTTCCACCGCGAGCTTTGACTTCCTGCATATTGGATTTGAGCTTTTCCAGCAAATCATCTTTGGGAGCCACAGTTACTACCGGCATCTTCTCAGTAACTAGTGCGAGCGGGCCATGCTTTAACTCGCCTGCTGGGTAGGCTTCAGCATGAATATACGAAATCTCTTTTAACTTAAGTGCGCCTTCAAGCGCTATTGGGTAATGCAAGCCACGCCCAAGGAATAAAGCGTTTTCACATTTAGCAAATGCAGCACTCCAGGCAATGATTTGTGGCTCAAGTGCCAACACGGCATGCAAAGCTTTAGGCAAATGACGCAAATCACGCAAGAGCTCTTTCTCTCGCTCGGGACTTACTTTTCCCGCACGCTTAGCTAATGAAACAGCCAATAGATAAAGCGCAACTAATTGAGTTGTAAATGCTTTGGTCGAAGCTACACCAATCTCAGTACCAGCTTTGGTTAAGAAATTCCAATTAGTTTCACGAACCATGGCACTGGAGGTCACGTTACAAATCGCAAGCGTGTATTGATGGCCTAGAGCTTGCGCATGACGTAATGCCGCTAAAGTGTCAGCAGTCTCACCAGACTGAGAAACCACCACAATTAATGTATTCGGATTGGGGACAGTTGTGCGATAGCGATATTCACTAGCAATCTCAACCTGAGTGGGGATGCCAGCCAAATCTTCTAACCAATATTTAGCAACACAGGCAGAGTAATAGCTAGTACCGCAAGCCAAGATCAAAATTTGATCAAACTTTTTCCACTGTTGAGGGTCAGCATTAAAGAGTTCTGGTCCAAAGCTGGCAATGTTGGCAAGCGTATCACCAATTGCTCTGGGTTGCTCAAAAATCTCTTTTTGCATGTAGTGCTGATAAGGTCCCAGATCTACTGAGTCAGCCTGAGCAGGCATGACCTTTTGCTCTCGCTGCACCGTCTTGCCTATCTGATCAATGATCTCAACACTCTCTGCCTTAAGAACAGCAATATCGCCCTCTTCTAAATACATCATGGAGTGCGCTCGGCCAGCAAGGGCAAGTGCATCAGAGGCGAGGAAGTTTTCATTTTCACCAAGAGCAACAACCAAAGGAGATCCAACGCGCGCACCCACTAAAACATCTGGACGATCTTGTGCAATCACACCGATCGCGTAAGCACCGTGAAGTCGGGGTAACACAGAACGGACTGAAGTGACTAAATCTACTTGCCTGCTGGATACATAAGCTTGATGAATTAAATGCGCAATCACCTCAGTATCTGTTTCCGAGGTAAATACATAACCTGCTGATTTCAGCTCAGTACGCAGTAATTCGTAGTTTTCAATAATGCCGTTATGAACAACAGCAATTAGTCCGCCTGAAATATGCGGATGTGCATTTTGCGTATCTGGCTTGCCATGAGTTGCCCAGCGAGTGTGAGCAATACCTAGGGTGCCATGAAATTCTTTACCCTGCTCTGCCAACTCAGAAACACGAGCAGTAGTGCGTGCACGATCAATCGGATGATTGGCATCATCACCATTAATTACGGCAAAACCACAAGAATCATAGCCGCGGTATTCAAGACGGCGTAAGCCTTCAATTAACACTTCGACAATATTATTACGCGATGCTGCGCCAACAATTCCGCACATTATTTTTTAGCCTTAACGGATTTTTTTACAGCTACTGTCTTTCCCGGGGCAATCTTTTCCTTCTTTACCGGGCGCTGCCACTGTAAAGAAATTTGCTTAGCTCTAGAGACGGTGAGCTGATTCGGCGGGGCATCTTTAGTCAACGTAGTTCCTGCACCTAAGGTGGCACCTCGACCAACTCGTACCGGGGCAACTAACTGAGTATCAGAGCCAATGAATACATCATCTTCAATAATCGTTTGGTGTTTGTTAACACCATCGTAGTTACAAGTAATCGTACCTGCACCAATATTGACTCTAGATCCCACAATCGAGTCACCTACATAGGCCAAGTGATTAGCTTTGCTATTAGCGGCGATCTTACTATTCTTCACTTCGACAAAGTTGCCAATATGCACATCGTTAGACAAATCCGCACCTGGACGCAAACGAGCATAAGGTCCAATCAGTGAACTGGCGCCAACTTTTGCGCCGTCTAAATGGCTGTATGGGTGAATAGTGACATTCTTTCCAATCACGCTATTACGAATAATGCAGTACGGACCCACTTTTGTACCTGCAGCTAAAGTTACGCAACCCTCGAATACACATCCGACATCAATAAAGACATCTGTGCCGCACTCTAGAGTTCCACGTATATCAATCCGCGCCGGATCAGCCAAAGAAACACCAGCATTCATTAGTGCATTTGCTTGATTGAGTTGATGTGTTCGCTCTAGTACAGCCAACTGATCGCGACTATTAACACCAACGGTTTCATATTCAGCATCTGCTTGTGCAGTACGAATAGGTACGCCATCTTTGACTGCCATGGCAATCACATCAGTCAAATAGTATTCACCTTGGGCATTACTAGCACGCAAAGACTTTAACCATTTTTTAAGTGAATTCGTTGGCAGCACCATGATGCCGGTATTAATTTCTTGAATACGCTTTTGCTCAGGCGAAGCATCTTTTTCTTCAATAATCTCTTGTACTGACCCATCAACATCTCGCACGATACGGCCGTAGCCAGTTGGATTGCTAAGGTTTTGAGTTAAAAGTGCTAATGCAGAATCTTGGCCACGCACACCATCAGCCAATTTAGCCAATTTAGAAAGCGTTTTCTTGCTAGTAAGCGGGACATCGCCATACAAAACCAAAGTTGGTTCATTCACATCCAGCTTGGGGAGAGCCTGCAATAAAGCGTGACCCGTTCCCTTTTGCTCAGCCTGCAATGCTGTGCCCACTCTCCCGAAGCGAGAATCCTGCTCGCTGGCGATTTGAAGAAATTCCTTAACATCAGCAGCGCCATGCCCAACAACGACGATGGGGCCAGTTCTAGTGCTATTACCCTGTAGGTCTAAAGCCGTATTCAAAACATGCTGGAGAAGTGGTTTCCCGGCCAAGGTTTGAAGAACCTTGGGTAAGGCGGACTTCATCCGCTTTCCTTGCCCGGCAGCCAAAATAACGATATTCATAGCAATGAATTATAAATTGCCTTATTTACATTTCCCATAACTATTAATGGGTGAATGGGCCAGCAACTGGCTTTAGTAAAGTCCCGCAAGCCAATTCATCAACTTCCGTCTCATCAATTGCCTTATCACCAGCAGATCTGGCAGCAATGCCAGACAGCTCCGTAGCAATCTCTAAATTTTTGAAATCAAAGGCCTCATCATCCATTAAATGCGATGGCACGATGTGGTGCATTGAGCGAAAGAGATTCTCGACGCGGCCAGGGTGCTTTTTCTCCCACTCACGCAACATGTCTTTCATGACACCACGCTGCAGATTGGGCTGGCTACCACAGAGATTGCACGGAATAATCGGGAAATTCATGTCTACTGCATAACGCTCAAGCAACTTCTCAGGAACATATGCGAGAGGGCGAATCACAATATGCTTGCCATCATCAGATCGTAGCTTTGGCGGCATACCTTTGAGCTTGCCAGCAAAGAACATATTCAGCATTAGCGTTTCCAAAATATCATCGCGATGATGACCCAAGGCAATCTTAGTGGCACCCAACTCATCTGCTACACGATACAAAATGCCACGACGTAATCGAGAGCAAAGTCCACAGGTAGTTTTACCTTCTGGAATTACACGCTTGACAATGCTATAGGTATCTTGATTCTCAATGTGATACTCAACACCCAAAGCCTTTAAATAGTTCGGTAGAATTTCCGCCGGAAATCCCGGCTGTTTTTGATCTAAGTTAACAGCAACAATTTCAAAATCAATTGGAGCGCGCTCGCGCAATTTCAGAAGAATATCAAGCATGGCATAGCTATCTTTGCCGCCCGATAAACAAACCATCACTTTGTCGCCATCTTCGATCATGCCAAAGTCACCAATTGCCTGGCCAACTAAACGGCATAGCTTTTTCTCAAGCTTATTTTCTTCGAAGACAACTTTACGGGTATCACTCATGGCCACTAAATTCTTTTCTGAAATGTCTTTAAGCTTGCTTTATCCGAAACACTTCAACGCCAACGGAGTGACAATCTGGATACACATCAGGCTTAGCAGTACTGACACGAGCAGCAATGACTTTTGGGTGCAATAGCATGGCTGAGACGATGTCATCACAAAAGGTTTCTTGCAAATGGATATGGCCCCGGGAAGACCGCATCTTAATGGTTTCACGCATAAAGTCATAGTCCACAACTTCCTCTAATAAGTCTTTAGAGGGAGTATTCATATTCAGCGGGACATAGAGATCTACATTGAGGATCACACGCTGCTCAGCCTTTTTCTCAAAGTCATGCACACCAATATTGATATAGATTTCATAGTCACGAAGAAATAAGCGGCGGCAATCAGCAAGTGCTGGATGAGAAAGAATGGCGTGCATAAATTGTATTAACTCTTTTTTAAATTTTTATTCAGCATTAAATACTTAATTGGTTTTAAACATCACATCACGTGATGATGGCAATAAATGTTGTCCGCCGTCGACATATAAAGTTGTACCAGTAATCGCATTCGAGCTGGCTAAAAATACAGCTGCTTTTGCAATGTCACTGGGTGTTGATGACTTCCCTAATGGTGTCATCTGATGCGCCTTCATGAAACCGGCTTCAGTTTGGTCGCCTGAAGTCAGCGTAATACCAGGGGCTAAACCAATCACCCGTAAGTGCGGTGCAAAATCTACTGCCAACACCTCAACCGAAGTGAGGAGTGCAGACTTAGACAATGTGTAAGACAAATAATCTGGATTGAGGTTAATTAATTTTTGATCGAGCAACTGAATCACCGCGGGGATAGATAAGTCACTATCGTCCGCATTCTTCTCCTGACACTTTTGATATTCAAACATTAACTGGGATAGCAAAATGGGTGCCGCTAAATTGACCTGCATATGATCTTGGAGAGCGGTGCTAGTGAATGGGGTCGCTGAGTTTGCTCGATCATACTCAAAGATCGAGGCGCTATTGATGAGACATTGCAAATTATTGAATTCAGCGATAACGGATGCAAACAAAGAGTGAATTTCTGCTTCGCTAGCAAGGTCAGCCTTAAATGCTATAGCCTTACGCCCCAGCTTCTGAATGTCGGCTACGGTGGTTTGAGCATCTGCCTCAGATCGGCCATAGTGAACCGCGATATCCCAGCCCTGATGTGCAAATTCCAAAGCAATTTCACGACCAAGACGCTTCGCAGCGCCGGTCACTAAAACCGCCTTATTTTGCCGAGGTGATGGATTTGAACTCAAGTTCACTTAAATTCTCTTAGACTAGCGAGCTATGGATATTACCTTGACCAGCCTTGAAACGTCTCATACCAAGCTTCTTAGCCAAAAAATAATGGTTGAAATCGCCTCTAAAGGCGGCTGGATACCCTTTTCAAGGTATATGGAAATGGCTCTTTATGAGCCTGGAATGGGTTATTACAGTGCTGGAGCCCATAAATTGGGTGCTGGAGGCGATTTCACGACTGCGCCCGAGCTCTCCCCCTTATTTGGCGCTGCCATTGTGGAAACGCTGCTACCGATCCTAGAGGGCATCCAGGCTCAAGGACTCCCCACCCAAATTCTGGAGTTTGGTGCAGGCAGCGGAAAGCTGGCCGAATCTATTCTCACGCGACTCCACGAGCTTGATTTCCACTTAAATCACTACGACATCATCGAGATCTCACCGGACCTGGCCCAAAGACAAGAGGCGCGGCTTGAAGATCTCTCGAGGGAGCTCAATCTATCCACTCAATGCCATTGGCTTAGTTCTTTACCCAATAACTTCAAGGGTATCATTTTGGCCAATGAAGTAATTGATGCCATTCCGTGCGACGCCATCATTTTTCAAAACGGCTTTTGGTATTGGCTAGGCGTTGCAGTATTAGATGGAAAGCTTGCTTGGTCAGTAGGTCAGCCTGTTGAGCAGTCGCTCCTCCCGGAGACTTTACGTTGTGGAAATTTTTCTGAAGGCTACGTTACCGAACTTCACGAACCAGCTAATGCTTGGATGCGCCAAGTGGCCAATCATCTGGATACTGGCCTCTTCCTCACTTTTGATTACGGATTTCCGGAGAATGAGTACTATCACGTGCAACGTCTTGAAGGAACCTTGATGGGACATCATCGTCATCATGCAATTCAAGATCCTTTTTATCTTCCAGGACTATGTGATCTCACAACGCATGTGAATTGGTCACAGATTGCTCGAAATGCATTGGCGGAACAGGTTGATGATGTCTATCTCAGCAATCAAGCAAGCTATCTACTTGATGCAGGGATTGGCGATATTGCATTAGAAATTGGCGACCCTAGCAATCCAGAAACTTTCCTACCAATTTCGAATTCTTTACAAAAACTCTTATCTGAAGCAGAGATGGGTGAGCTCTTTAAAGTATTCGCATTCTCTAAGAGGTTACATGAGGTACTGCCGGAGCATATCTTAGAGGACCTACCTGGACTTCGAGGCAGAAACCGACTTTGAATTAGATATTTAAACTTGTAGTAATTGCCAAGAGTCTTGCAGCATCTACTGCACTGCGAATGTTTTCACCATTAGACCGGTCTTCAGCAGGAATGCTTGCGATCACCCCTGCAGTGTTTAGTACTTGTGCATTTTGCATTGCCGAAGTTAGGATGCCAGCATTTAAGCCAATGCGTTTGGCCAAATCTAACAAGGCATATCCGCGTTCCGGCTTACGCCAAACATCTGCTCGATTAAACCAAGCCAATACATCGACAGGCTGATATGTGGCGCCTGGATTACAAAGCGCCCTCTCCAAGAGTAAATTGAGCTCGCTAAATATTTCACTGAAATCACGCACCTCATTTGGCATCTTGACGGACTCTGCCCATGAACGAATTTCACTGGCCGGCAAATGCATGAAGGTAACGGCACAGCGATCTTCCAGACGATTGCCTGCTGCATTTAGATAGGCAACAAGCTGCTCACGATATTCTTCTTTGGCTAAATTACTTACCAACCTCGACGGCAGCAGCACCCTAGCTGCGTCAGCATCTAACAAGACCTGAAACATTCGCATGGGCTTGCTGACAGTAAAACCTCTAGATAACTCTTGCCAGATTCTTTCAGCCGAGAGTGTCGATAATTCATTAGAGTGAACGATTGCCTTCAAAGCATGCATTGTTTCTGGCGCAACTATAAATTCCGGGAAGCGAGCAGCAAAACGTGCGATACGCAATAGACGGAGAGGATCTTCTGCAAAAGCATCAGATATATGGCGAAATATCCTAGCCGCCAAATCTTGTTGGCCATTGTAGGGATCCAAAATAGGTCCCACCCATTTGCCATCAGCATCCACCTCTTGTGCCATCGCATTAATCGTGAGATCGCGACGCCCTAAATCTTGCTCAAGCGTAACGGTCGGATCAGCATAAAACATAAAACCCTTATAGCCCTTACCTGTTTTACGCTCTGTACGCGCCAAGGCATATTCAGCTTGAGTCTCTGGATGCAAAAAGACTGGGAAATCTTTGCCCACTGGACGATATCCCTTGGATACCATTTCTTCTACGCTGGAGCCAACAACGACGTAATCAATATCGTGCACTGGTAAACCCATGAGGGTATCCCGAATAGCGCCGCCAACTGCATAGATTTTCATTGGCTTACTTCATGCCCTCTAGAGTACGACGGCTGACAAAAAAGACTTGAGTCAATGCATCAACGCCATTGAGCGGCAGAATATTAGGTAACTGCATGGAGGCAATATTATCGCGCGACATTAAGGTCGGAACCGGTAAAAATTCAAAAGCCAAAGCCTGAAGATAGCCTACAAAAGCAGGCACAGGAATAATGGCGCATTTTGCGTCTACCTTGCGTGCAGCTAATTCCACAATCTCTTTCATAGTGTAAACCGTTGGCCCCACCAAATCATAAGACTGATGAATAGTCGATGGCATTTTTAAGGCCTTGGTAAATGCAGTAGCTACATCATCTACACTCACCGGCTGAAATTGTGCCCCAGAGTTGGCCAAAGGCATTGCTGGGAATAACTTCGTTAGCTTGGCAAATAAATTAATGAATTGATCTTGGGCACCAAAAATTACTGAAGGCCTAAAAATAGTCCAGTCTAGATTGCTAGCTTTTACTGCGGCCTCGCCATCGCCCTTACTGCGCTGATACATCGATGGGCCATTAGGATCTGCACCTAATGCGCTCATGTGTAGATAGCGTTTGAGGCCATTCATTTGCATGGCAGTAATAATATTTTTAGGGAGCTCCACGTGGGCCGCTTTAAATACTTTGCCGTATGGCTCCCCAGGCTTGTCATGCAAGACGCCTACTAAATTAATGACTACGCCACCAGGCTTAATACGCGCACAAAGCGCTTGTAAGGAATCAAACTCATGCACATCAACATCTTCCAAATGTACTTTTGGCAGCATACGCAATTCACGTGCCGATGCTAAGTGTCTAGTGGGCAGTAAAACAGAATAGCCCTCTGCTTGTAATTGGGCAGCCAAGACTCTACCTACAAAACCGTTACCGCCAATTAGCAGAATGTCATATTTCATAAAACTCCAATGTAATTGAAATACTAGGGTAGCTCAGATGCGTTTGCAGTTTTAGGAGCAATTACACCCAAACGTTGTTTTAAAGATTGCGTCTGCCCATGCATCACCGATGAATAATACGTTGCATTTGCCAATACGTTTTTTACATAGGTTCGCGTCTCATTAAACGGAATTGTTTCTGCGAAGATCGCACCCTCAGTAGGACTAGTCAGCTTTGCTCGCCAATTTTTTGAGCGTGAAGGGCCCGCGTTATAAGCAGCAGAAGCCAATACCCATGAACCATCTAGGTCTACTAAAACCATGTTTAAGTAATTACTACCTAAAGTGAGGTTGGTATTGGTATCAGTAAGCTTGTCATTGGTATAGGAGGTCATACCAATTTTCTTAGCAACATACTTTGCAGTATTCGGCATCACCTGCATCAATCCTGAAGCGCCCACAGAGGAAGATGCATTCATGATGAAGCGGGATTCTTGACGAATCAAGCCGTAAGCCCAAGCCAAGTTCAAATCAATTTGCTTCGCAATCGGTGCTAGCTCATCACGATACGGTGTTGGATAACGCAAGCTAAAGTCATGCTCTTGCTTGGTACGATCTGCCGTATTCACCACGCGGTCATATAAGCCGATACGTTTGGCGTATTCGGCAGCAGCGAGTAGCTGCTTATCACTCATGTTGCGCAACTCCCAATTCCAATCACGATTGCCTTCAAAACGCAAATTCATGGCATAGAAACGCTCACCCCTGATAAAGCCTTTACGTTGAGATATAGCATCGACTTCTGCATCACTCACTTTAGTGCGAGCAGGTGCCTGATTAGTTTTACCCAAATCTTCACGCGCAAGCTGTCCGTAAAAGTTGTACTGATCTGCAACAAGCTCCAAGTTTTCGCGTGCTTTTTCATTTTGGCCATCTACCTTTAATGCACGCGCATACCAATAAGTCCAAGCGGGGTCTTTACTACGTACGGCAGGATTCATGCCTTCAATTGCATTTTTGACTAGCGCCCAATCCTTAGCACGCAAGCCCGCACGTACCTTCCACTCCTGCCCTTCTGTGGAGAGAAGTTCGTTATAGCCCAGCTCTTGTTGGAGACGATAGGCATCATCTGCATTAGGATCTAATTTCTTTGCGAGGAATTGACCAATCACACCCCAAGCAACGGCTTGATTCTCTTTGCTATAGCGAAATGCGTTTTGCGAAAAATCTCTAAATGCTTTCGCAGGATCTGCTTTGGCAGCTTTCACAATATCGGCAATGGGATCTTCACCACCCATGCGACGTGACATGGTGTCAAAACCCATCTCACTGGCAGCGCGGCCAATCGCCTTTGCCTCACTCGGTGTCATACCACCAGCACCAACTAAAGTAGGCACCAATTCTTGGCAAGCCTGACCAAAATAACGTGGGTCCAATAGTATTGCGCGCGCATCTATCGCCACTTTTGTTGGGTTCTCACCTTGAGCCAATTTTGACTGCAGTGAATAACATTTCACCTGAGTATCGTCATCCAAGATAAACTTGGGATATTCAGCATCAAAGCGCGACCAGTCTTTTCGCTTACCTAAAACGAGTAGCCAATCATTACGCATCCGATCGGCTAGAGCTGTACCTTGATATTGGCTTAGAAAAGTAGCTACCTGAGAATCTGCATTGCTATCGGCTCGCGCACTACCAGCGCTATCGAATAACTGCGGCTTGATACGAAAATAGGCTACGTAGTCTTCAAACGGGTAATTAGAGAGACTGGCAGCCAAGGTTTGTGCACGAGCCACGTCATTTCTTTTCGCCGCTTCACGCAACTCAATAAAAGTTCGATCACCTTCAGTAATTTCAAAGGCTGAAATTCTACTTTCCTTGGCGGGGATGGTTTTCTTGACCTTCTCTGCAAAAATGCTGGGGGCAGAAACTACTAGCGCTAGAAATAGAATTGCGCCCACCGTTTTTTGCCAGCCGCCCAAAAGATCAAACCTCTTTTCCACTGTCTTACCTTATCGATTTACTATATCTCTTAATTTTCGCCTGATAATGGTCGATATGCACGGCAATTCTCCAAAATCGCTTCGGCAAGACTTGCTAGCCCAAAGGAAACAGTTTGCGGCTAGCGCGAGCTATTGCGTCACTCAAGAAGCGATTTTCGCCAGCTTAGCTAGATTTTTGGCTGACCATGATGCTCAAGTTCAATCCATTGCCTTATATTGCCCTATACAAGATGAGCTCGACCTCCGAGCTCCCCTATTGACCTGGGCCCAGAGCAGGGGAGATAAAACACTAGCCCTCCCTTTTGCTCGCCCTGATAAACATTTGGATTTTTACAACTGGCAAGAGGGCGACCTACTAATCCCAAGCCGCCATGGCGTACTGGAACCTGATCCCAATAACCCCCGCAGACCTCAAGTAAGTCCAGACTGTATTTTGATTCCCTGCGTTGGCTGGTCATCATCCAAAGTGGGCAATAAGACGCACTATTGGCGGCTCGGGTATGGGGGCGGTTACTTTGACCGCACCTTGGCCCAGTTGCGTAAAGCCAAACCAAACCTACTATGCGTAGGTATTGGCTTTAATTGGCAAAAATTAGAGGATGCTCAATGGCAGGCTCAAACACATGACGAGCCATTGGATGCCATGCTGACTGACTCAGGCTTACTTATTTAGACTTAGATTGTCAGCAATCGCTAAAACAGCATCAGCCTGATTTAGTGAATAGAAATGTAGTCCAGGCGCACCAGCTGTTAATAGTTGATCGCAAAGATCAGTGACCACCTCTTCACCAAACGCACGAATCGAAGCAGTGTCATCACCATACGACTGCAAACGCAGACGAATCCAACGGGGGATTTCTGCGCCACAAGCATCTGAAAAACGCAGCAACTGAGTGCTATTGGTAATTGGCATGATCCCCGCAATGACTGGCTCAGTCACGCCCAAGTCATAGGCCTCATCAACAAAGCGGAAGTAGGCGTCACTGTTATAGAAATACTGGGTTACTGCTGAATTGGCTCCTGCCTTCATCTTCTGCACAAAGAAATCTACATCTGCTGCTGGGGACTTCGCCTGAGGATGACTTTCTGGATAGGCGGCTACATCAATATGAAACCAATCACCAGTTTCTGCACGAATAAATTCAACCAATTCGTTAGCATGGTGGAACTCACCATACTGGCCCATGCCAGATGGTAAGTCACCACGTAATGCAACAATACGTTTAACGCCTAAAACTTGGTATTGCTTCAACATCTCGCGCACGCTCTCACGTGAGCTACCAACACAGGATAAGTGGGGGGCAACAACAGCTCCTGCAGCATGTATATCACTTACGACTTTTAATGTACCGGATTGTGTAGAGCCGCCGGCGCCAAAAGTCACAGAATAAAAAGCGGGCTTGAGCGTTTCACTAAAACGCTCGCGCACGAGATGTAACTTATTCTCACCTTCAGGTGTTTTTGGAGGAAAGAATTCAACGCTTAATTCCATGATTTTGGGCCTGTATCTCTATTTCTCTATTGAACAATATCTGCAAAGAGCAGCTTAATAACGATAGTGGTCAGCCTTGTATGGGCCTTCCTTCGTTACACCAATATAAGAAGCTTGCTGATCTGACAATACAGTTAGCTGTGCATTTAAGGTCTTGAGCTGCAAACGGGCAACCTTCTCATCCAAATGCTTTGGCAAGGTATAAACACCTACTGGGTATTTATCTGTACCGACCGCATTCCACAATTCGATCTGCGCAATCACTTGGTTTGCAAATGAAGAGCTCATTACATAGGATGGGTGACCTGTACCGCAACCAAGGTTAACTAAGCGACCTTTGGCTAAGATGATGATGCGCTTCTCAGGGTTTCCATTAGTAGCTGGGAAAATCACATGATCTACTTGTGGCTTGATTTCTTCCCATTTGTATTTCTCGATGCCCGCAACGTCAATCTCATTATCGAAGTGGCCGATGTTACAAACAATTGCTTGGTTCTTCATTTTTACCATGTGGTCATGTGTAATGACATGGTAGTTACCTGTTGCTGAAACAAAAATGTCTGCCTTATCTGCAGCGTAGTCCATTGTGACGACACGGTAACCTTCCATCGCAGCTTGCAATGCACAGATTGGATCTACTTCAGTTACCCAAACCTGAGCTGATAAAGCTCGCAAAGCTTGAGCCGAGCCCTTACCTACATCGCCGTAACCACAGACCACGGCAACCTTACCAGCAACCATCACATCAGTAGCGCGCTTGATCGCATCAACTAAAGATTCACGGCAACCATAGAGGTTGTCGAACTTGCTTTTCGTAACAGAGTCGTTCACGTTAATAGCTGGAAACTTCAAGTCACCTTTAGCAAACATTTGATACAGACGATGTACACCAGTAGTAGTTTCTTCGGTAACACCTTTAACTTTTTCTAAGCGTGTGGAATACCAAGTGGGATCTTGTACCAATTTCTTTTTAATGGCCGAAAACAAAATGGTTTCTTCTTCACTAGTTGGGTGATTCAAGCAAGCTTGATCTTTTTCAGCACGTGCACCGAGGTGTAACAGCAAAGTTGCATCACCACCGTCATCCAAAATCATATTGGTGAAGCCGCCATCTGCCCACTCAAAAATACGGTGGGTGTAATCCCAGTATTGCTCAAGGGTCTCGCCTTTGATGGCAAACACAGGAGTGCCATTAGCAGCAATCGCTGCAGCGGCGTGATCTTGTGTAGAAAAAATATTGCAAGAGGCCCACTGTACTTCAGCGCCGAGCGCTTCTAGCGTCTCGATCAATACTGCGGTTTGAATGGTCATATGCAATGAACCAGTAATACGTGCGCCACGCAATGGCTGCTGTGCTGCAAACTCATCGCGAATCGCAATGAGACCTGGCATTTCAGTTTCGGCAATAGCGATTTCTTTGCGACCAAAGTCAGCCAAAGAAATATCGGCAATAGCGCAACGAGTTGCTACAAAGTTGTTTAAATCGGAAACGGTATTCATCAATGCTCCAGCTAAATACGATCCAATGCTGGAGTAGAAACTCGCTAGCCATTGAATCATGGGTTAGCGAGCGCAGTTGCAATTAGCAAACTCTGGGGTTACCTAGGAGTCCACTCCCTTCAAGCCTGGGGAAACACTGGTTCTCAGTATTCCTTGCAACGCTCCTTGAAGGTATGGCGAAATTGTAATCAATTTCGCCATATTTCGCCTCAATACGAAACATACTGCAAATTTACGGCCTGGAAAGCAGATTACAAGCCAGCTGCTGCTCGTAATGCAGGTGCCTTATCGCACTGCTCCCAAGTAAATTCTGGCTCTTCACGACCAAAGTGACCATAAGCGGCAGTCTTACGATAAATTGGACGTGAGAGATTCAGAGATTTAATAATGCCCTTCGGACGTAGATCAAAATGCTCCGAAACCAATTGAGATATCTTTTCATCCGAGATCTTGCCAGTGCCGTAAGTGCTCACCATGACAGATGTTGGCTTAGCAACGCCAATTGCATAAGAAACCTGCACTAGGCACTTGGTGGCTAGGCCTGCAGCGACTACGTTTTTAGCCACATAGCGAGCCGCATAAGCGGCAGAGCGATCAACCTTGGATGGATCCTTGCCAGAGAATGCACCGCCGCCGTGAGGGGCTGAACCACCATAGGTATCAACAACAATCTTGCGCCCCGTGAGACCGCAATCGCCTTGTGGGCCGCCGATCACAAATCGACCCGTTGGATTTACTAAGTAGTTGATTGCACCCTTAATCAAGTGCTTTGGCAATACTGGCTTGATGATTTCTTCAATGACTGCTTCACGCAACTTCTCGAGAGAAATATCTTCATTATGTTGGGTAGAGAGAACAACTGTGTCGATTGAGTCGGGCTTACCATCCACGTAGCGCAAGGTCACTTGAGACTTTGCATCTGGACGCAACCAGTTCAAACGGCCATCACGACGCAACTGAGATTGACGCTCCACTAAACGGTGGGATAAATGAATTGGCAAAGGCATCAGCTCTGCAGTTTCGTCACAGGCATAACCAAACATGAGACCCTGATCTCCAGCGCCTAATTCCAGCTCGTCATCATGGGCGTTATTAACCCCTTGAGCAATATCTGGGCTCTGCTTGTCATATGCAACCAGTACTGCACAACCCTTGTAATCAATACCGTAATCGGTATTGTCGTAACCAATCTCACGCAAAGTATTGCGAGCTACTTGGATGTAATCTACGTTCGCATGAGTAGAGATCTCACCAGCCAAAACTACTAAGCCGGTATTACATAATGTTTCAGCACCAACTCGTGCAGTCGGGTCTTGTGCCAAAATGGCATCAAGGACCGCATCGGAGATTTGATCTGAGACTTTGTCGGGGTGACCTTCAGAAACTGATTCTGAGGTAAAGAAGTAATCATTTGCCATTGCATATTCCTTTAAAAAATTAACACGATCTTTTGGACAACTCGACGTGCCAGGAACTTCAACGGCGACGCTTTAGCAGAATTTATGAATCGCCCTGCAAGTTGCCTTAACTCAGCGATGATGCAATTCTATATGAAAAACGCCATATCTATCAAGCAACATCAGAAATTTGGCCCTAGGGCTAGCATTGAATATCATTAGAGGGTGCGCAAAATCTTCCTAAAGCTAACTCTTGCTGTAATAGCAGCCTTGCCCTTATTCCTAGTGCAGGTAATTGGCGCAGCTTTAGGGATACTGGCTTATGCGGGGTCCAAGCAATACCGATCACTTTTTCGCCCTCAATATGAGGCGGTTGTAAAAAGTCATCATTTACCTCTACAAATCTGGACTGCCGCAGCAGCCTCAGGCCAGCTGTTTTCAGACAGCCTGTGGATTTGGCGAAACCCAGCTAAAGCCCTAGAGCTGGTTGAAGTACAAAATTGGGATTTAGTAGAGGCGGCCATTAAAGAGGGTCATGGCTTGGTGATGCTCACGCCACACCTAGGCGGCTTTGAGATTATTCCGCGCGTATTAGCTCAGCACTTCCCTGCCACCATCCTCTATCGCCCATCCCGCCAAGAATGGCTCAACGAAGTAGTGGAGGAAGGTCGCGCCTATCCCAATATGCATTTTGTGCCCACCAACTTGAATGGCGTTCGTCAAATGACGAGGGCACTTACACGCGGTGAAGCGATTGGCATTCTTCCAGATCAAGTCCCTAGCGGCGGTGAAGGTGTTTGGGTACCCTTCTTTGGGCGCCTCGCTTATACAACCCCACTTCCTGCACGCCTAGCGAATCGTAATAACACGCCTGTTGTGATGTTTACTGCCAAACGTAAAGGTCTGGGCAAAGGCTGGCTTATGCAGGCCAATAGGCTAGAACCGCTGTCTGAAGATTCCACTCTTGCAGCCGCTGAACTCAATATTGCTATTGAGAATGCAATTCTCGTTGCACCTAACCAATTTATTTGGGCCTATAACCGCTACAAACATCCGAGCGGAGCTGAATTACCACCAAGCAATTAGTTAATAAATTTATAATTTATTCAACATGATCTGGTTACACAACCTCTTCAATTTTCTAGCGCTGAGCCTACTGCGTCTTTTTGCATTTTTGCCATATACACTCACTATTTATATAGGCTATGGTCTCGGTTGGTTGGCGGCACACATACCCAATGAGCGTGCAAAGGTTGTTAAAACTAACTTGCGTCTATGCTTCCCCAATCTAAGCGAAAAAGAAATTAATACGCTTGCGCTAGAGCACTGGAAATTATTCGGACGCAGCGTCATTGAAAGAAGTCGTATTTGGCTTGGCAGTGGAAAACAGATCACCGACATTGTCACTATCAACTCTGCAATTACGCTTGGTGATCGCAAGCCGCGCCTCTTAATCAACCCTCACTTTGTAGGGCTTGAGGGCGGCTTCATGGCACTCTCTGTTTTAGCAAGCAAGCATAACTGGCCACGCGGTGCTGGCCTTTATCAAAATATGAAGAATCCCTTCTTCAATCAAAAAATGATTGAATGGAGAAATCGTTTTGGGGGGAAATCCATTGAGAGACAAAGTCGCTTACGTGATTTAATTCGAGAAATTCAAACGGGGAACTTTATTTTTATTGCCCCTGATATTGATCTCGGCCCACGGGACTCTGTTTTTGTTCCCTTCTTTGGCATTCAGACGAATACGATCACCTCAGTCTCTCGCTTAGCTAGGCTTAGCGGTGCAGAAGTCTGCCTCATGACCACGACCCTAAACCCTGAGCGCAAAGCCTATATCTGCAATATCAGCGAGCCAATTCCCAATTTCCCAACGGATGATGTTGAAGCGGATACTGCACGCTTAAACAAATATATTGAAGACCTTGTTCGAGAAAGGCCGGCAGAGTACTATTGGGTTCACAAACGCTTTAAGCATCGTCCACCTGGCGAGCCAAGTCTTTACAACTAATTGGAATTATTTTGGGCACAAAATTAAATAAGCCTGGACGCACACTGCGCTTCACCAAAATGCATGGTGCTGGCAATGATTTTATTGTGCTTAACGGTCTTGATCAAGACCTTAGCAATATCACTCGTGAGCAATGGCAAAAACTAGCTCATCGTCAGTTTGGCATTGGTGCCGATCAAATACTGCTGATTGAAAAAGCCACTCGCCCCGATGCTGACTTCCGTTATCGCATTTTCAATGCGGATGGTGGTGAAGTGGAGCAGTGCGGCAATGGATCGCGTTGTTTTGTCCGCTTTGTTCTTGATCAAGGCCTATCCACAAAGAATCCATTGCGTGTTGAAGTGGCGCATACTATTCTCACCCTCAGCTCACGTGATGATGGCCTGGTGGAAGTGAATATGGGCGCACCCATTTTTGATCACAGCAAAATTCCCTTTAATGCTAGAGGCCTAGCTACTAAACAAGAATTTCATGAAATGCTCTATGCGCTGCCAATTGCTACGCCCGCCGCCCACGATAGCTGGATTAGCGTCTTGTCAATGGGCAATCCCCATGCGGTACAAGTAGTAGGCGATGTTGATAGCGCACCCGTACTCGAAGAGGGTTCATCAATTGAAAAAGATGCTGCATTTCCAAAAAAAGTGAATGCGGGTTATATGCAAATTCTTAATCGCAAGGAAATTAAGTTGCGCGTCTACGAACGAGGCGCTGGTGAGACGCTTGCTTGCGGCACCGGTGCTTGTGCTGCGGTGGTTTCAGGCATTCGTCGCGGACTACTCGACTCGCCAGTCACAGTGCACACCCGTGGTGGAGATTTACAAATTTCCTGGGGCGGCATAGTCAATGAAATTACACAGGCCGTCATCATGACAGGCCCAGCAATCACTGTGTTCGAAGGCGAAACAAAGATCTAAGTGGCGCAGCGGCTGTACTACCGCAGCCGCCAATTTGTTTAAATGCCATACTTCTCGCGATAAGTCTTTACTGCTGGAAGGTGGTTTGTTAACTCAGCACTACTGGAGGCTGATAAGAAAGCCATCAGATCAGCTAGACTGGCAATAGCTACCACTGGCAAGCCAAATTCTTGCTCTACTGCTTGCACTGCTGACTTGTCGCCAATTTCAGTCGCTGTACCTGATTTTTCCATGCGATCCAAGGCGATTAATACTGCCACTGGCTCCGCACCTGCATCCCGAATCAACTTCACAGACTCCCTCACAGAAGTCCCAGCAGAAATGACATCATCAATAATGACCACCTTACCCCTCACTGGAGCGCCCACCAGTGAACCACCCTCTCCATGATCTTTGGCTTCTTTACGATTGTAGGCATAAGGCACATTTCGTCCAGTATCAGCTAAAGCAATAGCAGTGGCGGCTGCCAATGTAATACCTTTATAGGCGGGCCCATACAGCATGTCGAACCGCAGACCAGACTCTTGCAAAGCATTAGCGTAATAGTGGCCCAGCGCCCTTAAACGAATGCCATCGTTAAAATCACCCGCATTAAAGAAATAAGGAGAAAGGCGTCCGGCTTTAGTTTTAAACTCCCCAAACGACAAAACATTTGCCTCAAGGGCAAATTGAATAAAGTTATCTTGATTAGAATTTTTTGAGCTCATAGGCCTATATGTTACGCATCATTTCTGCCAACCTCAACGGTATCCGCTCGGCGGTCAAAAAAGGCTTTCTACCTTGGGCCCTAAAACAAAAAGCAGACTTTATCTGTATGCAGGAGCTCAAGGCTCAGCAGGACGATCTAGAGGATGCCATACTCAATCCAGATGGCCTACACGGCTTCTTTCATCATGCCGAGAAGAAGGGCTATAGCGGTTGTGGCATCTATACCCCTCATAAACCCGATGAAGTGCTCTATGGCTATGGCAACGAAGAGTTTGATGCTGAGGGGCGTTATGTCGAAGCCCGATTTAAAAAACTATCCGTAATCTCGGTATATATGCCCTCAGGCTCAAGCTCACCAGAAAGACAGGAGGCCAAATATCGTTATCTCGACTCCTTCTTGCCACACCTAGTTAAACTTAAAAAATCAGGACGAGAGATTGTGCTGTGTGGCGACGTCAATATTGCCCACAATGAGATTGATCTCAAGAACTGGAAAGGCAATCTTAAGAACTCGGGGTTTTTACCTGAAGAGCGAGCATGGCTGACAAACCTTTTTACAAAAGTTGGTTATGTCGATGTCTACAGGAGATTAGAGCCAGATACTACTGATGCCTGCTACACCTGGTGGAGCAATCGCGGCCAAGCTTATGCAAAGAATGTGGGCTGGCGGATCGACTATCACATCACCACACCAGGCATTGCAGCTAGCGCTAAAAATACTGTTGTGTATAAAGATGAGCGCTTCTCCGATCATGCGCCTCTCACGATAGATTACGACTGGTCTATTTAGCGACTTGTAAGTCGTGTTTTTTAAATTCAACTACTTTAAAGTGAATGGTGAGCCAAATCAAAATCAAGACTGGCGCACCAATAACAGCAGTGCTGATAAAAAAGCTTGAGTAGCCAAACGCATTTACAAAGACGCCTGAAAATCCAGCGAGCCACTTTGGCAATAGAAGCATCATCGAGCTAAACAATGCGTACTGCGTTGCTGAGTACTGAATATTTGTCAGTGCTGATAAAAATGCAATGAACGCTGCTGTAGCAATTCCGGAACTTAGATTGTCAGCAGAAATTACCCAGATTAAGCCATGCAGATCATGGCCCTGGGTGGCAAGCCAAGCAAATAATAAATTGCTGACAGCTGACAAAATCGCACCCAGAAATAGAATGCGCATTACTCCAAATCGCAGGGTGAGTACACCGCCAACGAAGGCACCAACCAATGTCATCACCACGCCAAATACCTTACTTACAGCTGCAACCTCATCTTTGGTGTAACCCATATCTACATAAAACGGGTTGGCCATAATACCCATGACCACATCGCTAATACGATAGATGGCAATTAAAGACAAAATCAAAATAGCGTGCCATCCATAGCGCTGAATAAAATCTGAAAATGGCTCAATCAAAGTTTGATGTAGCCATGCTTTTGCATTACGAGCTTTAGCAAGCTCAATGCGAATGGGCTCTTTACTAAACAAGGTAGTGACTACACCCACACCGATAGAGAGCGCCATACAAAGATAGGCAAATTGCCAGGCGGCTGGGTCGTAGCCAGCAACACCAGATTCAGCGCGGGCAGCCAACCAGAGAACACCAGCACCAGACCAAATTAAGGCTAGTCGATAACCAGTTTGATATGTAGCTGCTAGAGCCGCTTGATGATCACTATCTGCAGACTCAATTCGAAAAGCATCCAATGCAATATCTTGAGTGGCAGATCCAAAAGCAACGAGCAGAGCACACCACACAATTGGTGTGAGCTGCACTTTTGGATCAATGCTAGCCATGCCAACTAGGCCGAGAATGATTAACAGCTGCGCAAAAATCAGCCAGCTACGCCTTCTGCCAAATAGTTTAGACAATAAGGGAATAGACACTCTATCTACCAAAGGGGCCCACACCCACTTAAATGCGTAGATTAGACCAACCCAAGTGAGATAACCGATAGTGCTGCGATCAATTCCAGCCTCTCTTAGCCAAAAGCTCAGCGTCCCTAAAATGAGTAATAACGGTAGTCCTGCAGAGAAGCCCAAAAAAAGCATTCTGAGGCAAGGCCATTCGAGATATATCCGAAAATCTTTCAGCCAGGACTGCATGCTACTAAGCACGTCGAACGCGGAACAGCGCTAGGCTTCCAAAAAGATTGGGCATCAAGGTGACTTGCCGCCCCTCATGCAAGATGCATTGATCCAGAATCTTTAGCCCCAAGCTCGAAGCTAACTTTTCAAAGTCAGTTACCGTTAGAACGCGCACATTGGGGGTGTTGTACCACTGGTATGGCAAACTTTTAGAAACAGGCATACGACCAAAACTAACTGATAATCGGTGCGACCAGTGGCCAAAATTGGGGAAGGAGACAATCGACTCCATGCCAACTCGAACCACTTCACGCAAAATCTTTTCAGTTTCGTGAATTGTTTGCAGTGTTTGAGAAAGTACTACTGTATCAAAACTATTGTTCTCAAAAAGTGCTAGGCCCCCTTCAAGATTTTGCTGAATGACGTTCAAACCTTTTTGCACACAAGAAAGTACGCGCGCATCATCAATCTCTACACCATAAGCATGTACCGGTTTTTGCTTTTGCAGGAAATCCAAGAAGCTACCATCACCACAACCGAGATCCAGCACTTCACTATTAGGTGCAATCCAACTCGCTATTGCTGCAAAGTCTGCGCGCTTCATGATTTGGCCTTTAACATTTGCTCAAAATAAGCACGAATCAGATTGTGATAACGCGAGTCATCTAGTAGAAAGGCATCATGGCCATGAGGCGCATCGATTTCTGCATAGCTAACCTCACTCTTGTTGCTGAGTAAAGACTCTACAATCTCACGGCTTCGATTAGGCGGAAAACGCCAGTCCGTAGAGAAGCTCACGACTAAGAACTTGGCTTGCACTTCGGCGAGGGCGCGATTCAAGCTACCCTCATAACGACGAGAAGGATCGAAATAATCTAGTGCCCTAGTAATAAGCAAATAGGTATTCGCATCAAAGTAAGTAGAGAACTTATCGCCTTGATGGCGCAAGTAACTTTCAACCTCAAATTCAACATCAAAGCTAAAGCGATAGTCTTGAGATTCGCCATGAGGCCTTTGCAACTCGCGCCCAAACTTTTCTGCCATATCATCATCAGACAGATAGGTAATATGGCCGACCATGCGTGCAAGTTTAAGACCGCGCTTTGGCACGACACCGTACTCATAGTAATTACCACCATGAAAATCTGGATCAGACAAAATAGCATTACGCGCCACTTCATTAAAAGCAATGTTCTGTGCGCTGAGTTTTGGTGTTGAGGCAATTACTAAGCAGTGAGCAAGACGTTTTGGAAACTGAATTGACCAGGCTAATGCCTGCATACCACCCAGGCTACCACCCATGACCGCAGCAAAGCGGCGAATACCCAACTTATCAGCCAAGCGTGCCTGAGTATTCACCCAATCCTCGACCGTAATTACCGGAAAGTCTGCGCCGTAGGGCTTGCTAGTAGCTGGATTGATACTCATTGGACCCGTTGATCCAAAACAAGAGCCTAGGTTATTAACACCAATCACAAAGAAGTGATTGGTATCAACCGGCTTGCCCGGACCAATCATGTTGTCCCACCAGCCAATATCACTTGCATCATCTGGATTGGGTCCGGCTACATGGTGTGATGCATTCAATGCATGACAAACAAGTACCGCATTACTTTTATCAGCATTGAGTTTGCCGTAAGTTTCAATAACTAAATCGTAGCCCGATAAGATGGCGCCACTTTGCAAAGGCAAGGGCTCGGCAAAGTGGATAGTGTTTCTAGAGAGGTGTAGCTCGCTCATTCGGAGAGAAGAATGCGAAGACTGATATCAGATGCTTCGGTTGGAAGCTTCTTAAAGCCACTTCGGGCAAAACGATGCCAGCGACCTAAAACATAACTCATTAACATCGCCGCACGAATACCCACTTCATCTTGTGACACACTTGCCCATGTACCACCCTGAGTTTGAGCAATACGCAGCGCCTGTTTAAGGGATGCTTCCACGCGATCAAGCACTTGGGTAATCCGCTGCTGCAAACGATCATCCTCTTGTAATAAAGCATCGCCCAAAAGAACGCGGGTCATTCCGGGATTTTTTTCTGCAAAGAATAGAAGCATTTGTAAAATTCCACGCGCTTGGGCTAGGCCAGATTCTTCTTTTTGGTTGATCTGATTAATCAAACCAAAAACAGTTTGCTCAATAAAGGAGATCAAGCCCTCAAACATCTGAGCCTTGCTGGCGAAATGTCGATAGAGCGCCGCTTCTGAAACTTCAATTTTTGCCGCTAAGGCCGCAGTAGTAACACGCTCACCTTTAGGGTTTTGCAACATCTCAGCCAAGACCTGCAAGATCTGTAGACGACGCTCGCCAGGTCGGGGGCGCTTACGCGTCTTTCCCTCTTCAGCAACTATCGCTTCGATCTCTGATGCAGTAGGGTCTAAGGAATCACGCATGGTTATATCTCTTGTCCACCCTTAGCGAGAGCGAATCATTGTTCCAAAAGCCTGCTCTGTCAGAATTTCCAGTAACAAAGAGTGCTCGATTCGTCCGTCGATGATATGAACTGAATTTACACCACTCTTGGCCGCATCTAATGCAGAAGAAATCTTCGGCAACATACCGCCAGAAATCGTGCCATCAGCAAAAAGGCCGTCAATCTCACGTGCGGTAAGGTCTGTTAGGAGTGTGCCATTTTTATCCATCACACCAGGAATATTAGTCATCATGACCAGTTTCTCAGCATGCAAGATTTCCGCCATCTTGCCAGCTACCAGGTCAGCATTGATGTTGTATGCCTGACCTTCCTCGCTAAACCCAATCGGGGAAATCACTGGAATAAAGGCATCATCTTGCAATGCTTTTACAACCGCTGGATTAATTGCTTCGATCTCACCAACAAAACCTAAATCAATGGTTCCACCAGCATTCATTTCATCGTTAACGAACATCTTTTTTGCGCGAATTAAGCCGCCGTCTTTGCCGGTCAAGCCAACTGCCTGCCCACCAAAATGGTTGATCAACATCACGATATCTTGCTGCACCTCGCCTCCGAGAACCCACTCCACCACTTCCATGGTTTCTTCATCGGTTACGCGCATGCCTTGAATAAAGGTGCCGGTCTTGCCAATCTTCTTAAGTGCCTCATCAATTTGCGGCCCACCACCATGCACTACAACTGGATTCATACCAACTAACTTAAGCAAAATCACATCGCGTGCAAAACTTTCCTTAAGGCGCTCCTCTACCATCGCATTTCCACCGTACTTAATGACAATGGTCTTGCCGTGATATGCGCGAATGTAAGGTAATGCCTCAGCCAAAATCTCCGCCTTAAGTAAAGGAGAGATTTCGCTAATAGTTGGGGATTGCTTAGTCATCACTACTTTTATATTCGATCTAGTAAATTAATCGCCAAACAACTTTTGACGAAGCTCACGACGCTCTTGCGCCTCGAGAGAAAGGTTAGCTGTTGGTCGTGCAATCAAGCGGTTTAGGCCGATTGGCTCCCCAGTCTCTTCACACCAACCGTAGTCACCAGACTCAATACGAGCTAAAGCCTGCTCTACTTTTTTCAATAGCTTGCGCTCACGATCACGTGTTCGCAATTCTAGAGCATGCTCTTCTTCGATCGTTGCACGGTCCGCAGGATCAGGAACCAAAATATTTTCACGTAAATGCTCTGTAGTCTCAGAAGCATTTTTCAAAATATCGTCTTTTAAGGTTAAAAGCTTTTGACGGAAAAAATCTAGCTGAGCCGCACTCATATAGTCCTTTTCGGACATCTTGAGCAATTCAACCTCTGTTAAGGGGGCACCTTTTACAGCCTTTGCGCTTGCAGTCTTAGCAGGTGCTTTTGCTGTTGCTGAAGATTTCGTTGGTGTTTTTACCGTCATTTCATTCTTTCCATGGATCTAAACCATTATTGCTTCATTCTGCCAAAGTTTTATTACGCTTTTGCCAATATTTATCAATATTGACTGTGGCGCAGGATTGTACTTTATATTTTCCTAGACCAAACAGCCCTCAAGGCCAGCCAGCAGGGTGTCCTTAGGCAAATCTATCCCTATAAAGACCATGCGGGTTTGCTTGGGCTCTGCCCCCCATAATCCAGCCATATCGCTGCCCATCATCTGGTGGACGCCCTGGAACACAACTTTTCGGTTGCTACCCTTCACATAGAGAACGCCTTTATAGCGCAACATCTTCTCCCCAAAGACCTCCAAAATACCTCCCAGAAAGTCCTCTAATTTTTTATGATCAAAGGGTTTATCACTACGAAAAACGAAGGATTGGATGCGGTCTGTATGGCCCGAATGGTCATGGTGATCGTGGCTATGGTCATGACCGCAGGTGCTGTGATCATGGTGATCGTGACTATGATCATGACCGCAAGTAGCATGGTCATGATCTTCTTGGCCTAAAAAGTGCGGATCTATGTCGAGCTTGGCATTCAAATTGAAGCCTTTGAGATCCAAAACGGCATCCAAAGGAACTACGCCTTTAGAAATACCCTGAATCGGCGCACGAGGATTCATATGCATCAAACGATTACGAAGCGCATCCACTTCGGCAGGCGCCACCAAATCGGTCTTAGTAATGAAGATTTGGTCGGCGAAGCCTACCTGACGCTGTGCCTCTTCATGCTCAGTCAATTGTTGTGGACCATGCTTGGCATCCACAAGCGTAACCACCGCATCCAATACATAGTGGTCCGCAACATCATCATCCATAAAGAATGTTTGTGCGACTGGGCCTGGGTTAGCCACGCCAGTAGTCTCAATAACTACGCGATCAAAGCTAATCTTTTTATCTTTACGCTGCTCCCATAATGAATTGAGAGCCTCAACTAGGTCACCACGAATCGTGCAGCAAATACAGCCATTGCTCATTTGCACGATATTCTCTTGATTGTCTTGAACCAAGATGTCGTTATCGATATTCTCTTCGCCGAACTCATTTTCAATCACGGCGATTTTTTTGCCATGCTCTTCTGTGAGAATATGTTTGAGCAAAGTTGTTTTGCCGCTACCCAAAAAGCCTGTGAGAATTGTTACTGGAATTAAAGCCATCAGTGATCCTATCAAAATCTATTAATACATTCCGCAAGCGGGAAATCATCTATCTTAACGAGTTCCTCAGGCTTTGCCAGCCTTTGCGCGAGGATGGGCTTTATCGTATGCCTGCGCTAGGTGCTGAAAATCTAAGGAGGTATAAATCTGGGTACTGGCAATGCTGGCATGACCCAACATCTCCTGCACCGCCCTCAAATCCTGAGAAGACTGCAATACATGACTGGCAAAGCTATGACGCATCATATGTGGATGCACATGGGTTGGCAGGCCTGCCCGCATTGCCAAAGTCCGCAGGCGGGCCTGAACAGTCCTAGGAGACAAACGAGCGCCAGTAGCAGAGATAAATAAAGCCATCGATACATCTGCTTGCTCCAATAGATCCCTAGTCTCCCGCCAAAGTCTGAGGGATCGCATAGCTGGCTCACCAATGGGAACTGAGCGCCGTTTACCACCCTTACCCAAAACAGTCACTTCTGCAGCATCCCAGTCTAACCAACCAGCAGACTCATGCTGGCGATCTTTACTTTGCGTCACATCAATACCCAGCAGCTCTGATAAACGCAGCCCGGAGGAATACAGCAAATCAAGAATAGCGGCGTCACGCACCGTCTCTAGGTCTTTCTTTACATCAGCTTCTTTAAGGGCTTGATTGACCAAGGCAAGCGCCTGCTCAACTGAAAGCGCCTTAGGCAAAGACTTTAAACGCTTAGGGGCCTTTACATCATCAACGGGATTAGCCACTAGATTTGCAGTCACCCTGCCTGCCTGCGCATCACGACGCGCATCTTTCTCAGTCAGCCAGTCATACCAACCGCGCCAAGCAGACAGCGCCCTAGCAATAGTGCGAGAGGACTTACCTTTAGAATGCAAGCGACCAGCCCAGCGACGCACATGGGCATTAGTAACTTTTAACAACTCAATAGCATCATCTGTTGCTATTGCCTGCAGTTCACTAAGATCCATGCGGTAAGCTTTAAGCGTATGCGGTGAGAGCTGCCTCAATATATGCAGTTCGTGCAAATACTCTTGCATTAAAGGATGAAGATCAGCTAGCGCTTGGCTCATAAGCCTGGATGCGATCCAAAGCTGCAGCAGTGAGTTCGGCAATCTGACGCAAATAGAATGCGCCCATGTCTGCAGTAAAACGAGATTCATCTTTGCTAGCCAATAAGAGTACTGCCGGGGATTGCACTACTCCAATACTCCTGCCTATTGGCAAGCCAATAGCCACCATACTTTGCCATTCAGGATCAATGTGAACTTGAGTTGCCAACAAATCTACGCTAGCCGAAGTCAGCTCTTTGGCAGAACCACAGAGAGGGGTATCAATCCAAGGACCAAATGCTGAATTAGGTGCCAGGAGTTGCGCTGACTCAACCTCAAACACCTCCGCTAAACCTGTAGTCACAGCAGACTCAACATCTACCTTTGTATTAGCGCGCATCAACTGCAACAACCAGGCAACAAGACCCTGCTGAGTCTTGTCATTACGACTACCAAAATGCAACATCTCACTGAGACGTCGATTGAGCTCTTGGTTCTGAGTTCGCAACAAAGTCATCTGACGCTCTTGCAATGAAATTGCACGATCCTCATGCGGATGCTTTAAACGAATTTCATTTAAAAGATTAGCATAGCGCTCAAAGAAACCTGGGGTTGCACGCAGCCACTCTGCTACCAATTCTTCTTGTTCGGCTTGCTTCGGATCGATTGCGCTCATCAATGTCTTTCTTGTTTAATTTTTACTAGCTTAACTTTCTACGCAGCAGCTCATTCACTTGGCCTGGATTGGCTTTTCCTTGCGAGGCCTTCATAATCTGGCCAACTAAAGCATTAAATGCTTTTTCTTTACCAGAACGGAACTCTTCAACCGACTTCTCGTTAGCTGCCAATACCTTATCAATCATAGCCTCAAGCTCACCACTATCGCTAATCTGTTTTAAGCCTTTAGCATCAATCACCTGATCAACGGTGCTAATGACTTTACCTGCAATAGCCTCCTCCCATAGAATCGCAAAAATATCTTTTGCAATCTTGTTGGAGATCGTGCCGTCTGCTACACGAGTTAATAGTGGAGCTAAATTTTCAGCTTTTAATGGCGCAGCTGCAGTAGCGATGCCAGCGCGGTTGAGCGATGAAGCAAACTCACCAGCAATCAGATTAGCAGCAGCCTTTGCCAAAGACTTACCAACAATCGCAAGTAGCTCCTCAAATATCTTGGCCGTATCGCGATCTTGCGTGAGCAATTGCGTATCGTAAGCACTCAAGCCGAATTCGCTCTGCCACTCTTGACGAAGCTGTGCTGGTAAGGCCGGCATTTTGCTGCGTACATCAGCAATCCATGCATCATCAATCACTACTGGCAACAAATCCGGATCTGGGAAATAGCGATAGTCATTTGCATCTTCTTTGCTGCGCATGCTACGAGTCTCTTGACGATCAGGATCATATAGGCGAGTTTCTTGAACGACTGTGCCACCATCTTCAATTAATTCAATCTGGCGACGTACTTCGTATTGAATCGCTTCTTCTAAAAAACGGAAGGAATTTAAGTTCTTAATTTCGCAACGGGTGCCAAATTCTTTTTGGCCTTCAGGTCGGACAGATACGTTGGCATCACAACGGAAAGAACCTTCTTGCATATTGCCATCACACACCCCAAGCCAAACAACCAGGGTATGAAGCGCTTTTGCATACGCAACTGCCTCAGCCGCACTTCGCATGACTGGCTCAGTCACAATCTCCAATAATGGTGTGCCAGCACGATTCAGATCAATACCGCTAGACGCTTCGCCATGTGGGCCTAAGAAGCCCTCCTCATGAACCGACTTGCCTGCATCCTCTTCCATGTGGGCGCGTGTTAGCTCAACCACCTTCACTTGATCGCCAACCAGTATTTCTAAATAGCCGCCAACAACTACCGGGAGATCCATCTGGCTAATCTGGTAGCCCTTTGGTAAGTCTGGATAGAAGTAATTCTTGCGCGCAAAAATACTTGCTGGCGTAATCTTGGCATTGACCGCCAAACCAAAACGAATTGCATGTTCAACTGCTTGGCGATTGAGGACGGGCAAAACACCGGGCAAGGCTAAGTCAACTGCGCATGCCTGAGTATTGGGGCCAGCGCCAAAGCGCGTGCTGGCACCGCTAAAAATTTTTGATTGTGTTTGTAACTGCGCATGGGTCTCTAGACCAATTACGATTTCCCATTGCATCATGCCACCTCGCTTGCTTGACGCAAATGCCAGTCACTATTTTGCTGATATTGATGCGCCACTTGAAGTAAGCGTGCCTCAGAAAAATAATTGCCAATTAACTGCATACCGATAGGTAGCTTGCTTGAATTAAATCCGCAAGGAACACTCATGGCTGGCAGACCCGCTAAGTTAGTAGAAAGGGTGTATATATCCTCTAGATACATTTGCACTGGATCTTTTGATTTTTCACCTAAGCGCCATGCAACATCAGGAGCAACAGGCCCTAAGATCACATCACACTTTTCGAATACTGCTTGAAAGTCAGCAGCAATAATGCGGCGAATTTTTTGAGCCTGCAAATAATAAGCGTCGTAATAACCATGACAGAGCACATAGGTACCAACCAAGATGCGACGCTTCACTTCCGCACCAAACCCTTCTGTACGTGATTTCTTATACATGTCAGATAAATCACGATATTCATTTGCACGATGTCCGTAACGTACACCATCAAAGCGACTCAAATTACTTGAGGCTTCGGCTGGCGCTAAAACGTAATACACCGGAATGGATAGCTTGGTTTTTGGCAAACTCACTTCAAGTAACTCTGCGCCTAAATCTTGTAAAGCATTTGCAGCAGCATTGACTGCATTGGCTACCTCTGGCGCCAGACCCTCTGCAAAGAATTCTTTTGGCAAACCAACTCGCAATCCCTCAAGTGGTTTCACTGAATTAGAGCCACCCTCTTTCCAAGACTGCGTGAGATAACGGCCGTAATCCTCTCCAGAATCAGGTAGGGAGGTGGAGTCTCGTGGATCATGTGATGACATGGCTGTAAGCAATAAAGCGCAGTCCTCAGCCGTTTTACCCATAGGGCCTGCTTGATCTAATGATGAGGCATAAGCAATCATCCCGTAACGAGATACGCGCCCGTAGCTAGGTTTAATTCCAGTTAAGCCGCAAAAGGCGGCTGGCTGACGTATCGAGCCTCCAGTGTCTGTACCAGTCGCTATTGGTGCCAAACCTGCTGCTACCGCTGCTGCAGAGCCTCCAGAAGAACCACCCGCAACATATTCTGAATTCCAGGGGTTTAAGACAGGGCCATATGCTGAGTTTTCATTGGAGGAGCCCATTGCAAACTCATCCATATTGGTCTTACCAAGGCAAACCATGCCGGCACCATTAGGATTGAGTTCGTCCGGTATTCCGAGGTTAGAGACAACCGTAGCATCAAATGGGCTGAGGTAGCCTTCAAGCATTTTTGATGCGGCAGTCGACTTCCAGCCGCGCGTGACAAAGACATCTTTGTGGGCAACTGGAATACCGGTTAGCTTCCCAGCTTTTCCAGAGGCAATAATTTTATCTGCTTTAGAAGCTTGATCTAAACTTAAGTGAGCACTTACATCTAGATATGCATTCCAGTGCTTTCCGGCTTCGATACGATCTAGAAAGTACTTTGTCAGCTCGGCACTAGAGACCTCTTTAGCAGCCAATGCTTTTGCCATTAAAGCAATTGGTGTTTGGTGCCAACTCATTCGATCACCCGCGGGACTAAAAAGTAGCCATCTTGCACAGCAGGGGCAGATTGCATGTTTTCACTGCGATGGTCATCTTCAGTAACCAAATCAGTACGCAGGGGTTGAGCTAAATCACGCAAAAAGAGGATGGGGTGAGCTAAAGGAGCGAGGCCAGTGGTATCGACAGCCTGCATCTCCTCAACCAAGGCAAATACTGCCTGCAATTGGGGCAATACTGCCTCAGCTTCTGCCTGACTTAACTCAAGGCTGGAAAGGTGCGCAATGCGCTGAACATCATTAAGTTTCATGGGGCGCTAGAGTATCATTCCTATATATATTTTTTAACACTTACTTATTTTCCCACTACATCATGTTTGGTTTTTTCCGCAGCTACTTTTCTAACGACCTGGCCATCGACCTAGGTACCGCTAACACCTTAATTTATATGCGTGAACGGGGTATTGTGCTTGATGAACCGTCAGTTGTGGCAATTCGCACTGAAGGGGGCCCAAGTGGCAAAAAAACCATTTTAGCCGTCGGAAAAGAAGCAAAAGCGATGTTAGGGCGCGTTCCTGGGAATATTGAGGCCATTCGCCCAATGAAAGACGGCGTTATTGCCGATTTCACCATTACCGAGCAAATGCTCAAGCAATTTATCAAAATGGTGCATGAGAGCAAGCTGCTAAAGCCAAGTCCACGCATCATTATTTGCGTTCCTTGTGGCTCCACGCAAGTTGAGCGCCGAGCCATTCGCGAATCTGCATTAGGCGCAGGCGCATCACAAGTATTTTTGATTGAAGAACCAATGGCTGCTGCAATTGGTGCAGGCCTGCCAGTTTCTGAAGCAGCTGGCTCGATGGTTGTTGACATCGGCGGCGGCACAACCGAAGTCGGCGTAATGTCATTAGGCGGCATGGTTTACAAAGGCTCTGTTCGTGTTGGCGGGGATAAGTTTGATGAAGCTATTACCAATTACATTCGTCGCAACTACGGCATGTTGATTGGCGAACAAACTGCTGAGTTAATTAAGAAAACTATCGGCTCTGCATTCCCAGGACAAGAAGTACGCGAAATGGAAGTAAAGGGTCGGAATCTTTCAGAAGGCATTCCACGTAGCTTTACTGTAACAAGCAATGAAGTTCTCGAAGCCTTGACTGATCCATTGAATCAAATCGTGACTGCAGTCAAAGCAGCCTTGGAACAAATCCCGCCTGAGCTTGCTTCTGACATCGCAGAACGCGGCATGATGTTGACCGGTGGTGGCGCGCTATTGCGTGACCTCGATCGCTTATTGCTTGAAGAAACTGGCCTTCCTATTCATGTTGCAGAAGACCCCCTCACTTGCGTCGCTCGTGGTTGCGGCATTGCTTTAGAGCGCATGGATAAGTTGGGCGGCGTGTTCTCTCAAGAGTAATTGACCTAAGCGTCGATTAGGGAATTGCAACATAGCGCTCCTCCTCTTTTCAGACAAGGCGTTCCGGCTTTAGTCAAACTGATTGTCTGTCTATCGATCAGCATCGCATTGATGTTGATCGATTTTCGCTTTAAAGCACTTGATCCGATTCGCAATAACGTAAATTGGTTATTACGTCCACTAGAGTATGTGATGATGATGCCGCGCAATGTATTTGAGGCTTCATCGGAATACCTCACTAGCCGCGGAACCCTAGATAAAGAAAATCAAGAAATGAAAGTGCGTCAAGCAGAACTTTCTTTGCTTGCCAATCAATCAGAATTTCTTCTCGTAGAAAATCAAAATCTACGCCAACTAATGGATTTACAAAAGCAAATTCCATTCAAAACATTACCGGTCGAAATTTTATTCAACCCACCTAACGCAATTTCTCAGCGGATCGTAATTAATCGCGGAAGCAATGATGGTCTCAAGATAGGCAATCCCATCGCAAATGACTCTGGCATCTTAGGTCAAGTTGTGCGCATCTATGATCACTCCGCAGAAGTGTCATTGCTAGAAGATCGGGACTTTGCAGTACCGGTACAAGTTGCCCGTAATGGCTTGCGAGCCGCTGTATTTGGGGCGGGGCGGGGTAACCCACTTGAGCTTCGCTACCTGCCAGTGGCCAGTGATTTAGAAGTAGGCGATGTATTAATTACCTCAGGCATCGATGGTGTTTACCCGCCCGGATTTGCAGTAGCTGTGATCAGCAGGATTGAACGCAATGCCGATAAAAACTCCTCAAACGTATTTTGTACACCAATGACACCTGTCAATCGCTACCGTCAGGCTTTAGCCCTACTTTACGATCCACAATGGGATGCCAAAGTATCTTCATCAACCAATAATCCTGGCGCGCCACTGACCAATACTCCAGGTCGCCGCCAAACTCGTTCGCGAGGGATGCAATGATTGATTTTCAAAGCGGCTACATTCTGCGTCCCGTAAGCCCGGTTTTCATCTACTTCAGCTTATTTTGTGCACTGCTGTTAAATCTTGTACCTATAGGTAATTACGGCTGGGTTCCTGACTGGCTCATTATTTGTATCGTGTTCTGGAATATTCATCAGCATCGCTACGTCGGCGTCATCACTGCATTTATTCTTGGCTTATTGATGGATGTCCATAACGCTGATTTGTTGGGCCTTCATGCATTTAGTTACTCATTGGTCGCTTACCTTGCCATCTCTTGGCATCGCCGGATTATCGCCTTAACGGTTCTAACGCAAGCCCTGCATCTTTTGCCAATCTTCTTGTTGGTGTCACTGTTTCCGGTGCTAGCGCATTGGCTATTGAGTGGTGAGATTTATTGGTGGGCTTTAACTGGCGGCATTCAAGCGCTGGTCGAGGCATTGTTATGGCCAATCGCAACACGCATCTTGCTATCACCCCAACGTCGCCCCATTGACGTTGATCACAATCGTCCAATTTAAAGAGCGGTATGGTTTCTTTTAAAAAACCAGACCTCGACTCGTTTCAAGAGCGCATCCATATTGCGACTATATTTGTCACCTTCTGCTTCTTGATATTAATTACCAGATTGGTGTGGCTGCAACTCGTGAGCCATGGAAAATACGCCCTGCAGGCAGAAAATAATCGCATTGCATTGGTACCCGCACCAGCTAACCGCGGCCTCCTTATAGACCGCAACGGCATTGTGATTGGCAGAAACTACTCTGCACTGACTCTAGATATCAATGCGGAGGAGGTTAAGGGCAATATTGATGAATTAATCGATGAGCTATCGAAAATTGTGCTGATTTCGCCAAGAGATCGCAGAAATTTCAAGCGATCCTTAGAAGATTCTCGAAAAATGGGCACCTTCCCGCTCAGATCGATGCTGACTGAGGCCGAAACAGCCCGTTTTATGGCAAATCGCTACAGATTTCCCGGGGTGGAGATCCGTGCACGCAGCTTTCGAGAGTATCCCTACAACGAGCTAGCCTCTCATTTAATTGGCTATATCGGACGTGTTTCTCAAAAAGATAAAGAGAAAATGCAGGCTGAAATTGAGAATTCCAAAGCGGATGATCCTGATGCGTTGCAGACTTCTTTTTTGCCGGGCATTCAATATGTGGGCAAGATTGGCTTAGAACAAAGTTATGAATCTGTTCTTCGTGGAGTACCAGGATATGACCAAGTAGAAATTACTGCGGGCGGTAAGCCGGTACGAACACTCTCAAGCTCACCCTCAATACCTGGAAAAAATGTAGTGTTGTCGGTTGATATCAAACTGCAATACTTAGTTGAGCAGCTGTACGGAAAGTTTCGTGGCGCATTCGTAGCAATTGAGCCGGAGACTGGAGATATCTTGGCATTTGTATCCAAGCCCAACTTTAATCCCAATGACTTTGTTGAAGGTATTGATTCAGTTACCTGGAAAGAGTTGAATGAGTCCCCACAAAAGCCGCTCTACAACCGCCCACTAAAAGGAATTTATCCACCAGGATCAACATACAAACCATTTATGGCGCTAGCAGCTTTAGAAACTAAAAAACGTACGCCATCACAGTCGATTTCAGATCCAGGTTACTTTGAATTTGGCAATCATACCTTCCGCGATGATAAAAAAGGTGGGCATGGCATTGTTGATATGCAAAAGTCTATCGTTGAATCTTGCGATACCTACTACTACTTGCTAGCACGCGACATGGGCGTGAATATGATGCATGACTTCATGAAGCCATTTGGTTTTGGTCAAATTACTGGCATTGATTTGCAAGGCGAATCTAGAGGCGTACTCCCATCAACTGAATGGAAAAAAAATACTTTCAAAAAACCAGAGCAGCAAAAATGGTATGAAGGCGAAACTATTTCACTTGGCATTGGTCAAGGCTATAACGCATTCACTATTTTGCAACTAGCTCATGCCATGGCAAACTTGGCAAATAACGGTATTGTGATGAAGCCACACTTGGTAAAGGCAATTGAAGATCCATTTACAAGAAATCGCACTCTGACTACACCCAAAGAAAGTTATCGCATTGATCTCGTTCCTGAAAATATCGAGATCATTAAGAAGGCAATGGTTGAGGTTAACAATTCTGGAACTTCAGCTTCTGTTTTCAAAGGCACAGCTTATCAAGTTGGCGGCAAGACTGGAACAGCGCAAGTATTTAGTTTAAATTCTAAAGAATATAACCATGGAGCTACAGCCGAATTTTTACGTGACCATGCTTTATATGTTGCCTTTGCTCCCGCAGATAAACCAACCATCGTGATTGCAATGGTAGTTGAGAACGCTGGGTTCGGAGCACAACATGCTGCACCAATTGCACGTAAAGCACTAGATTTTTATATTGAGGGCAAGTGGCCAAAGGAGATTCCAGAATGGAAAAGAGCGCCATAAGCAAAGCAAAAAAAATATTTCTAAGTATTTTTAGTGGGCTTGATCGCCAGTTAGGCCTTATTCTGCTTGGTTTAGCGGGTATTGGATTTTTTATATTTTTATCAGCAGGTCAAAATACACCCGTTCGTTTTGGAGATGAGCTACGAAACCTAGCTCTTTCATTTGCAGTCATGTGGATCGTTTCTCGTATTCCACCTAAATGGTTAGAGATGGCTGCAGTATGGGTTTATGGGATTGGAGTTGCGCTGCTTATCGCAGTTGCCGTATTTGGCTTAATTAAAAAAGGTGCCAGACGATGGCTCAATATTGGCTTTGTAATCCAACCTTCAGAGCTCATGAAAATTGCAATGCCACTAATGCTGGCTTGGTATTTTCAAAAGCGCGAAGGTATCCAAAAATCTTGGGATTATGGAGTGGCGGCAATCATTCTTGGTATCCCCGTACTACTGATTGCGCGCCAGCCGGATTTGGGGACCTCCCTATTGGTTTTTGCCGCAGGCATGTACGTCATCATTCTTGCAGGACTACCGTGGAAATGGATCTTGCCTTTCATAGGAATCGGCGCTGTCGGAATTATTCTCATTGTGATTTTTGGCAATACTATTTGCGCGCATGATGTTGTGTGGCCATTTGTCCATAACTACCAAAAATATCGAGTCTGTACTTTACTCGACCCCACTAGCGATCCTCTCGGAAAAGGTTTTCATACAATTCAATCCATGATTGCAATTGGCTCTGGTGGATTTTTTGGGAAGGGCTGGTTTCAGGGAACACAATCCCACCTTGAATTTATTCCAGAAAAACATACCGACTTTGTCTTTGCTGTTTTCTCTGAAGAATTTGGCTTGCTGGGTAATTTAATCTTATTAGCACTTTTCTATGCCTTGATTAAAAGGGGGCTTGCAATCTCTGCTAGCGCGCCCAATCTATTCACGCGCCTACTTGGTGCTTCAGTTACGCTGATTTTCTTTACCTATGCCTTTGTCAATATTGGCATGGTCAGTGGCTTACTACCTGTTGTAGGAGTTCCATTGCCATTCATCAGCTATGGAGGAACTGCTCTAGTCACCTTAGGATTTGGTGCTGGCATATTGATGAGCATTCACCGTCATCGACGTCTAGTACAGAGCTAAAAGTCAGGCAAAGGATAGACACAAGGGATTGCGTTATCGCCAGAAACAAAAAAGCCCGGCATGCCGGGCTTTTTCATCAACAAAGTAAGAATTACTTCTTACGCTTGTTAACTGAATCTTTAAATGCTTTACCAGCAGAAAACTTAACAGTTTTAGCAGCCGCGATTTTGAGTGGCTCGCCAGTTTTTGGGTTACGGCCCATACGTGCAGCGCGCTTACCAGAAGCAAAAGTACCGAAACCGATCAGTTGTACTGAGTCGCCTTTAGTAACAGCCTTAATAATTTGCTCAATAGCAGAATTTAATGCAAATTCAGCTTTGGCTTTTGAGATCTCAGCGTCGTCAGCAATCGCTGCGATTAGTTCTGCTTTGTTCAAGTGAAGCTCCTTATATTTTGATGTCAGCGCACCTTGCGCTTACATGATTTTAACCACAAAAAATTACAAAAATAAAGCTGCGTCACAGCAATTTTTTTTATTGCCTCTTTTTTACTCTTCTATAACTGTCACGTCCGATACAAAATACTCAGTATCCCCAAAACAGCTAGTAGGCAATCCAATATGCTGATCATATTTAAGGGCAACTTTTTTACCCAAATTGGCATTAATTTTTTGCGCTACAGCATCTTCACGCACTGTAAAAAGGAATTTTTCTGACATAGTTCCCGGCATCGAGACCATAGCCAATTCACCTTCCCAAGTTTTGCATACATAGCCTCGATTGGAGAATTTCTGGACGTAACCTGCGCGCTCACCACTGCCATAGCTCCAATTAAGCATAATCCAAGTATAGGCTGCTAAACCTACCAAGCCAATCAATATAAGGCTTAAAAGCCACTTTACGAATCCATTCATGTGATTTTCCTTAACAAATCATCCTTGCAGCCCTAAATGGGTGCATTCACCACAACCCCTTATGACCCTAACTAACATTTGAGCATATCCATTACTAAAATAGGTATGAAATAGCGCTCCATCTAAATTAAAATACTAGTATTAACGCTAACTGGTAATCCCCATGGAACTTCGGCACGCTATTTTTCTGATCTTTGTTACCTCTGCAATTTATGTCTACTTTAGGGGCAAAGTACGATTTGGCTTAGTGCGCTCACTAACAGACTACCAAGTGCTTTTGGCGCCAATCAATAGCCTTCTTTACTTATTCTCAAAAACTAAGGCCGGGGCATTTATTCCGGTCGCCGAATTTCCGGAAATGAAACCCATTCAAGATAATTGGGAAATCATCCGCGATGAAGCGCTCGCCTTAAATGCAGATGGCGCCATTGCAGCCGCTACCGGATACAACGATATTGGGTTTAATTCTTTTTTTAGAACGGGCTGGAAGCGCTTTCACCTCTATTGGTATGGCAAAGAAATACCATCTGCACAACTTCTGTGCCCCAAAACCGTTGCCCTCCTCAAATCAATCCCTACCATCAAGGCGGCTGTGTTTGCCTCACTACCCCCCGGAGCAACGCTGGTAAGGCACCGAGACCCCTATGCAGGCTCATTGAGATATCACATTGGCCTATTCACTCCAAACGACCCTAAATGCTTTATCGATGTGGATGGAGAGCGCTATTTCTGGAAAGATGGCGAGTCGGTAATATTTGATGAGACCTACATTCACTACGCCGGAAATGAAACAGATCACCAGCGTATCGTCTTATTTTGCGATGTGGAGCGACCCGTTCATACCAAATTGATGCAATTATTGAACCGCTGGTTTGGGCGCTATGTCATGAGCGCCACCTCTTCCCAGAATGTTGAGGGGGAGAAAGTGGGATTTGTAAACATTCTCTTTAAGTACTTTTATCACCTCCGGGCACAGGCAAAGAAACTCAAAGCTAAACATCGTCGTACTTACTACATCGGAAAATGGGTTCTGATTTTGGGAATTCTGTGGGCAATATTTTGGTAAGCCCTAAGGACTGAGCGCCTCAGTAATTTGTTCTGGAGTAATCGAACCCCAAATTTCAACACGCTTAACCCGGCTACTTTGCCCTGATAAAAGCTGAATTTGTTTTTGCGGCACCCGCAATCGCTTAGATAGCCAAGACAGGAGCATCTCGTTCGCTTTATTTTCGAGTGCAGGGGCTTGTAGAGAGATCTTAAGACAGCCATCGTGTAGCCCAACCACTTTGGTAAGCCTTGCTCCTGGCTGGCAATGTAAATTAAGAACAATCCCAGTGGGGGTTTGTTTTAACCAAATGGGCATTATTAAAGTACTTTAAACTCAAAGCATGATTATGAAGAATTCCAACGCCTTAGACCAGCTATTTAACAATAATCGCGAATGGGCGCAAGCGATGGTTGCCAAGGATGCTAATTTTTTTAAGCGTCTAGTTTCTCAACAAGCCCCAGAATATCTATGGATTGGCTGCTCAGACAGTCGTGTACCTGCAAACGACATTGTCAACCTACTTCCAGGCGAGCTTTTTGTACACCGTAATGTTGCAAACGTTGTGGTTCACACTGATTTGAATTGCTTATCCGTGATTCAATTTGCGATTGATCTATTAAAGGTCAAACACATTTTGGTAGTTGGCCACTATGGTTGCTCTGGTGTGCATGCCGCACTTACCGATAAACGTGTTGGACTTGCTGACAATTGGTTACGTCATGTAAAGGATGTGCATCAAAAACATGAACGCTATCTCGGTGAAGTCATCCCCAGCCCAAAACGTCAAGATCGCCTATGCGAACTCAATGTCATCGAGCAAGTAGTTAACGTATGCGAGACGACCATTGTTCAGGATGCATGGGCAAGAGGGCAAGACCTTACAGTACATGGGTGGGCTTATCGACTCGAGACTGGCCTAGTAAATGATTTAGGTATGTCTATCAGCTCTAGCGAAGAAATGCCTGTGCGATACGCTAAATCCTTATCTCGCTACAGCGCCGAATAAATTCAGTTTTGTTTAACAAATTATTAAACTATTCTGGGGTAGCGCTTCTTAAACTTCTAGCATCGCTTCCATATAACGTTCTAGTCACCACTGGTTATGGTTTAGGTATTCTTGCTGCTCACATACCCAGCTCCCGAAATCGTGTCGTTCAAAAAAATCTAGAGCTCTGCTTCCCTGAATTGAGCCCGCAGGAAATCAACCAACTCAGAAAAGATCATTGGCGCTTACTAGGTCGTAGCTTGGTTGAAAAAAGCATCATTTGGCTTGGCAGCAAAAAACAGCTTGCCGATATGATTGAAGTTCGTTCCGAGGTTGACTTAAATGACAGGCAGCCACGAATCTTAGTAAACATGCATTTTATTGGCATTGAAGGTAGCATTATCTTGAGTGCACTTGCTCAAGAAAAAGGCTGGCCGCGTACCTCTGGCTTTTTCCAAAGAATGAAAAGCCCCTTCTTCAATAAAAAAATTATTGAATGGCGCAATCGCTTTGGTGGGAACTCAATTGACCGGCAAGGAAACTCTCTTGAGCTTATTCGAGAAATTCGTAAGGGCAGCTTCATCATCATTGCTCCCGATATTGATTTGGGACTGAAGGATTCAACTTTTGCGCCCTTCTTTAATATTCAAACCAATACAATTACAGCCGTATCGCGTCTTGCCAAAATCACTGGGGCTGAGGTCTGCATGATGATCACGACCCTCAAAAAAAATGAGGCTGGCTATATTTGCAATGTTAGCAAGCCACTAGAGAATTTTCCGACCGAAAATCCAGAGGCTGATACCGCTAGGCTAAATCAAATTTTTGAAAAAGAAATAAGCTTGAGACCCGCCGAATACTATTGGGTTCATAAGCGCTTTAAAAACAGGCCGCCTAATGAGGCGAGCCCCTATTAGCAGAAAACCTAGTCTTTGCTTAGGCAATTGTCAGATAATGTCAGCATGGAAGAAAAAATTCGTGTATCTAAGCTGCTCTCTGAGCTAGGCCTATGCTCCCGACGCGAGGCAGACTCATATATTGAGCAAGGCTTAGTCACCGTTGATGGCGAAGTGGTCAATGAATTGGGCTCTCGGGCTTTTCGCCATCAGAAGATTGAGCTTCAGTCTGGCGCCAAAGCGCAGCAAGCATCACGAATTACCGTCATTCTCAACAAGCCAGTTGGGTTCATCTCTCACTATGATGACGAGCAAGAATATCAACCTGCTGCCTCGCTCATTACTCCAGATAATTACTTTGCTAGCCCTCTTGATAAGGGGCGTAACCCACGCTTTAATACCCGCGGCCTAGCGCCTGCTGGTCGCCTTGACATTGACTCCACAGGCATGTTGGTGCTGACTCAGGACGGTCGTATTGCGAAGCTACTGATTGGTGAAAACAGCCCAATTGAAAAAGAGTATTTGGTTCGAGTTGAGGGCGCACTCTCTTTTGACAATTTAGACCGGCTCAAACATGGCCTGGAATTGGACGGCGTTGTTTTAAAACCTGCCCAAGTTAGCTGGCAGAACGAAGATCAGCTTCGCTTTGTTCTGAGAGAGGGTCGCAAGCGTCAAATTCGTCGTATGTGCGAAATGGTTGGACTAAGAGTTTTAGGTCTTAAGCGCGTTCGCATGGGTAGGATTTCTCTAGGCGCCCTTCCTCCGGGGAAATGGCGCTTTGTAAGGCCTGAAGAGCAATTCTAAGAGCCGCACCCGCTTATAATCTGTCAATTAGATTAAGCGCAGAATTACCATCGACACCATCACCTCCAGCACCCCCGGCGTAGAAGTTTTAAGACGTCGCAGCTTCGCCATCATCTCTCACCCAGATGCTGGCAAGACCACGCTCACCGAAAAACTATTGTTATACGCAGGAGCAATTCAGATTGCTGGTAGCGTAAAGGCGCGCAAAGCAAGTCGGCATGCCACTTCCGACTGGATGGAAATTGAGAAACAGCGCGGAATTTCTGTAGCTAGCTCGGTAATGCAAATGGAATATCGAGATTGCATTATTAATCTTTTAGATACACCGGGCCACCAGGATTTTTCAGAAGACACCTATCGCGTGTTGACCGCTGTAGATTCTGCACTCATGGTAATAGATGCTGCCAATGGCGTGGAATCACAAACCTTACGCCTACTTGAGGTCTGTCGTGCTCGGAATACGCCAATCCTCACCTTCATCAATAAAATGGATCGCGAAGTAAAGCCACCCATGGAATTGATGGATGAGATTGAAACTGCCCTTGGCATTGAAGTGGTTCCTTTTACTTGGCCAGTGGGCATGGGTAAATCATTTGCTGGCGTGCTTGATATTGCCAATTCTCAAATGCGCATGTTTAAGGCTGGGGAAGATCGTGTAACTGAAGATTCGCATGCAATTGTTGATGTCAATGACCCCGCTTTGAAAGAGCGCTTGGGCAGCGATCTTGAAAATGCAATTGCAGAAGTTGATTTGATAAAAAATGCAATGCCGACATTTGATCGAGAAGCTTTTTTAGCGGGTCGTCAGTCGCCGGTATTCTTTGGCTCAGCCATTAATAATTTTGGTGTGCGTGAAATTCTTAATACCTTAGTGGAGCTTGCACCATCACCAGGATCACGCAAAGCATTACAGCGAGAAGTCAGTCCGGCGGAAAATAAATTCTCAGCAGTGGTCTTTAAAATTCAAGCAAATATGGATCCAGCGCATCGAGATCGCGTTGCCTTCTTGCGCATCTGCTCTGGACATTTCGAGCGCGGTATGAAGCTCAAGATTTGTCGCAATGGCAAAGAAGTGCGTACTAATAATGCCTTATCCTTCTTGTCACAACGCCGCGATATTTTGGATGAAGCATTCCCTGGCGACATTATTGGCCTACCAAATCATGGGCTACTTAGGCTTGGTGACACACTTACTGAAGGCGAGCAATTGCAATTCACTGGCTTACCATTTTTTGCGCCAGAAATTTTCCGCATGGTGGAGTCTGCCGATCCATTGCGCTCTAAACAATTACGTACAGGCTTAATGCAGCTTGGCGAAGAGGGTGCGATTCAGGTATTTCGTCCGATGATGGGTGGCACCATGCTACTCGGCGCATTTGGACAGCTTCAGTTTGAGGTAGTAAGTCATCGCCTGCAAACTGAGTACGGCGCTGAAGTACGCTTACTTCCTGCGCGCTATAACTTAGCTCGCTGGGTAAGCTCAGAGGATCCTGTGGCACTCAAGAAATTTATACAAGAAAATATTCACCGCATGGCGGAGGATGTTGTTGGGGCTTCGGTATTTTTAGCTAGCCACAAATCTGAATTGGATGTTGCTCAACAGCGCTGGGAATCCATTCAATTTCATGCCTTGAGAGAGCATGCAGGCTTGATCTATCAATCAGATCTTGCTGGTTAAATCTAACGTGGGCTTGATTGCGGCCACCTGCAATCGAATATCGTCACTAACTGCGTATCGCTCTCTCTAAAAGAAGCGGTCTTACCGTATTGCGCGCAATACGCGCTAGCCTTTGTCGTGAGTGAGGCGATAGACTCACCGTCACTATTTAAAAAGGTGACGTGATTCGAATCTGATGCGTTGGTATAAACCGCAGCACAAGCATTCAAGCTCACCACCCATACCAATAAAAAGCTCCTAAGATTCATCATATCAATACTCTTATTTAGTAAGCGTTTTCGCTTACCTATAAATGAAGCTTCTTCACCAAACTATCCGTGAGTTTGATGGAAAGCGGACGATAGATCAAAATGCAAAAAAACGCAACTGGGTAAGCAACTGCCCAAGCTTCTAAGCACGCCGAAAAGAAATTCTGTTCAATGCCGACTCTTACCAAAGTGGTGGCCAAAGTAATGCTCAATGACATCAGCCCACTCATGATGGCAGCAAAGATTAAATTAGAAATATTCATCATGATCTAATCATAGCGCCTAGCCAGCATAACTGTTATTCTGATTTGTGATCACTATTCCGCGCCCTACTTAGGGGAGTCTACTGAGCAAGCTCAGGGGTTCATCATTTCAAGACTCTAGGAAAATATATGGCAGTTGGCCAAAATCAAAGAAATAGAAAAAACGACCCCATGGTTAGCAAAACTGGAAAAGCTAAATTGGGTCCGCTTACCGTCGCTCAACTCAGTAAGCTACTTGAATCAAGTACCAAACCCAAAGAGAAGGCAAAGATTCAAAGGGCTCTGAATAAGCGCCCTCCGGCCTCGACACCTAGCCCTGAAGTCGTTGCAGCCTAAGCACTAAGCCCCGAAATTACCGGGGCTTTTTTCTTATGTAATATGCTCTCATCATGAAATCATCCCCCCAAATTCACTCCATCTATATTGCCTCTCTGGCAGGTGAGCCCATGGTGCGACTTACAGAGGCTGAGATTATTGCTGGCCAAGGTATTGCTGGGGATCGCTATGCGCTAGGGCGGGGTGCATTCTCGAAAACCAATCTGAAGATCCGCCATGTTTCTCTCATTGCACTCTCTGGTATCGAGTATGCCAATCGCCATCTCGTTGCTAAGCAAGAGGCAATTTTTGGGCAAGGCGATACACGTAGAAATCTTGTCATCAGCGGTATTTCTGAGGATGAGCTCAATAGCCTGGTCGGCAAACATTTTCATTTAGGGGGGCTCGCCTTTAAGGGCACTGAATTATGCGAACCTTGCCAGCGACCAGCCAATCTATTGAAAAGACCAGACTTTATGGATAGCTTTGAAGGTAGGGGCGGAAGCACTTGAGTCTGGATCCCTTGTTTTAGGCGACCTTCTACTCTTTACAGAATCCAAAGAAAAGTAATTCAACCTAAAATAGCCATATGGCCACTACAAAACTCTGCCTTATTCGCCATGGCGAAACTACCTGGAATACCGAAAGGCGTCTCCAGGGCCACACCGATATACCCCTTAATGCCAATGGTGCGTTACAAGCGCGCCAAATGGCACAAGCGCTTAAAGATATCAAACTTACTTTTGATTTTTTATATACCAGCGATCTTAAGAGGGCAGCTGATACTGCAAATGCGGTTGTTGAATTATTCGGGATTGAGGCAAAGGTAGATAGCGCTTTACGTGAGCGACATTTTGGCGCACTACAAGGACTCTCCATTCCCGAGGCACCAGCACTGCGTCCGGATATTTGGCAAGCTCATATTGCCCGCGACTTAGAACATGATCTCGAGGGCGGTGAAAGCATTCGGCAATTTGCATTGCGCGTAGAAAATGCTCTAGAAAAAATCCAATCTCGGCACAGAGGTAAAACTATTTTGATAGTGAGTCATGGTGGCACACTTGACATGATGTACCGGCTTGCGAGCAAACAAGCCTTAAATACTGATAGGATAGTTTCGGTACCCAACGCTTCATTAAATTGGATTACCCATAGCGAAGTTGATGGCTGGGCTGTTGGGCAATGGGCGGATACCCGCCACCTTGATGGCCCCGCCCTAGAAAACGTTGATGCCTAAGTATTAAAGTCACCCTTGGGTGACTTTAATACTTTCAGAAAAAACTTATCTTCTGATATGTGCGTGACGAGCAGCATCTTGTGACATACCCTCACCTTTTGGCTTGCCTTCAATCGCCTCTTTTTCAGCAGTAATCTCTTTGCGGCGCTCTTTGCACGAACCGGCAATCTCTTGCAAAGCCTTACGCGCTCTGGCTGCAGAAGCCTTAATTCCTTTTCCCTGAAACTTCTCATTCTCTGATTGGTATGTTTCGAAAGCAGCAATTAACTTGTCATGATGGGACATATTTTTCCTTATAAATTATTAAAATAATCGACTTGAGAACACTTTAACCCAATCTATTGGAATCGCTCAAATTTATTGAGTCCAGCGATTAATAATCTCTTTTAATTTTTCTGGGCCTAGCTCAGTAAGATAAAGGTTAAAGTCATCGCGTAGCTTAGAGCCTTTTTTGAAAGCAAATCCTAGATTATCAAATCCCACCACTTGGTAGCTACTACTAACCGGAAGATTTAAGGATTTTTGATAATTGGCTAGCATAACACTGTCAACAAATACCAAGTCCACATTACCATTTTGTAAGGCAATTAATGCTTCTGTTGGCGATGGATATAACTTTACCCGTTCAACTGAATAGTAGCCTTTTGGCTGCAACACATTTTTTACATAATCATCAAAGACGCTGCCAGTTGGGTAGGCAATGCTATATTTTTTTAACTGCGATAAATCGGTAATCTTAATATTTCGGTTTTTTAAACCTATTAAATCCCATGTGCTGGTGAAGTAGGGCTTAGAAAAATCCATTACCTCTTTACGCTTATCGGTAATGGAGATTCCTGAGAATGCTACATCGGCTTGTCCGCTGGTTACCGCACCTAGCATGCCCAGCCAATCGTACGCAGTCATTTTAAATGTGCAAGCCCTTGACTTACAGTAGCCTTCAAATATCTCTAAGTCTATGCCCGTGTAATTACCATCTTTTTCAAAGAGCATTGGGGGTACTGCAGGGGATACGGCCACCCTTATCACGCTAGACTCCTGCTTAGAGCAAGCACCAAGCATCAATAAGGATACCAATAAGATAAGAGTATGGCGGGCAATTTTCATGGTGTTTTTCAAAGTAAATTAGATGGATCATATTATCAAGAATTAAATATAAAAAACCACCCGAAGGTGGTCTTTAGTTTTTTTATTCTTACTTACCAATATGCTGATATCTAATATTTATAGGATTAGTCAGACATTAATTGACTTTCTTAATTTCTTTGATGGTATTGCCTTCACCTAACAAAACAATCTTGGGAACATGCTTTGCAAGCTCATCGTGGCTTACTTGGCCATATGTACAAATAATAAGGTGGTCGCCAACATGTGCCTTGCGAGCAGCAGCGCCATTCAAAGAAATAATCCCAGAGCCGCGCTTTGCTTTAATGATGTATGTTGAGAAACGTTCGCCATTATTAATGTTGTAGAGCTCGATCTTTTCAAACTCGCGCATATCGGCAGCATCAAGCAAGTCCTCATCGATTCCACACGAGCCCTCATAGTGTAAGTCTGCCTCTGTCACAGTTGCTCTGTGAATTTTTCCTAACAACATAATGCGATTCATTCGTTTTCCTCAAGAATTTAAAGTGTGCCTTCTTTCAGCATTATTTGGCGACTATATTGCTATTTTCTCAAAAATTTTTGTAGTAACACCACCAAAAAAAACCCCGTCTTCACGGGGTCTTCTATATATCTATTATCTACTAATTACTTGGCGTTGCTTTTTGCTGCCTTGGTGGCCTGACTGAATTGACCCTGGGCATTCTTCATTACGGTTTCTACACTTTTTTCAAAGTTTGCAAAGGCATCTTGAGTCGTTGAACGCACCTGATCGAAATTTTGCATTGCTGTATTGAATGCAGATGTAAATGCGCTCACATATGCCTCCGATCCAGCTGGCGCCTTTGATGTTGCTGTGGCGATAAAACTCTTCAAGTCATCCTGTGATTGATCAATAGCAGCCTCCACAGCCTCAACTAACTCTTGGTTTCCGCGTCGCAGCACTGCTGCTATTTTTTTCTGATAAGCAGCTACTTCAGCGATAGCTTCTTGGACTTCTGGGCTTTGCAGAAGGTCTAAAGCTGCTTTTGCATCCTTGCCCTTCAATAACTCAGCGGCTTTCGCCTGGGCATTTGCCACAGCTTGCTGAGCTGCTTGGTAATGAATTTCTCCCAGCTCTTGAGCATTCTCAAGAGCAGTTTGACCCAGTGCACGTGCGCTTTCTACGGATTTAGCTTGATTTTCTGCAAATTGATTTTTGAACATAGTATTTCCTTTAAGAGGTTATTTGTTGCACTGCATCATATTAATAGTTTATTTTGGGCATAGCAAGGAAAAATTGCTGCAAAGCAACATATAGGCTTACACACGGAGTAATGCACTGCGAAAAAGCGCCGCTACATTACATTTACAGAGTTTTTGGGCTGAGATTGCTGCCCTTTTGCCCCAAGTCTTAGACTCCTAATGCCGGGAGAATGGGGTTTGCTAAAAAAATTATGCGGGATTATTTTTTAAATAGTTCACCACCCACTCTGGATCGCTGTCGCTTGGAAAGATGGGGTAATGGACAACTTCGATCACACCATTATTCACAATGAGGGTGAGGCGCTTTAACAAGGTCATTCCAGCGGCAACAAAAGTAGGCAATTGCAAAGCGCGCTGAAGCAGATAACTATCATCACTTAACACTGGAAAAGGTAAATGGAGACGATCTGCCATTTCTTGCTGGTATTCAGTGGATTGCACACTCAAGCCTACAACTTCCGCACCCAGTGAGCGTAGCTCTTGGTAGTGATCTCTAAATGCGCAGCTCTGTGGGGTGCATCCCCTGGCTCCTGGGATTTGGTCCCATCCATCCGGGAGTGCGACATTAGGCTGGCCCGTCATAGGGTAGCAGTAAATCACTAAGCGGCCTTTCACCTTGCTGAGGGGAAATTGGATACTCGTAGTTGCGCTCAATGAGATTGCAGGCAAGGCCATGCCCACCAGATGATCGGCAGCACCATCATCCTGGGGAACAGGAAGATCGTTAGGTAATTGACTAAGGTTTTTCATAAATTAAATCTTAACCTACTGAGGCTTAATTTATCTACAAGCTTTTGCCGATGCCGACTTCTTTAGAGAGGCTGTTTCAGCCATTGCCTCAAACTGCTGCCGCAGTCCATTTTTAATGAAGAATTCAATTACTACGGATGGCACTAAAGAGTTTGGCTCAACTTGCGCATCATATTTAAACGTCGTGAAATTCTTCTCGGGTAATAGTTGCCAACTTCCCTTGTAATACTTTGTGTCTCCATTCACCTGCTCAAACAGCAATGCCTTGCTAGGAAACTCTAGGTACTCCAATTCAGAGCGTACCTCAAATGAGATGAACAGCACTCTTTCTTCTAGTAAACGGGCGACCCTCACTTTATTCCCCGATCTTGAGAGCACCTTTGAATCTACTATGCCAGGTAAATTTTTGGCACCCTCATAGTCGGTAATAAATGCAAAAGCTTCGCATGGGCTAATTGGGACTTCATAGCTCGCATTCACCTGAAAGCGATCACCTAATCTAGTGACGGCCACCTTTAATCCGTAAGGATTCGACGACTCTTGAGCGAAGGCAATGCCAGACAATGTAATCAGAAATAAATAGAGGGCCTGCTTCATGCCAGATTTTTAGAGCGCATTAATATGGCCTACTTAAGAAAGTTATCCAATTTTTTACCGAGAGCCTCAACTGATTTAGTTAAATTAAATAGCTCTTTTTCTTTTAAGAGATCAATTTTTTGGTGCAGCAGCTCAATCTCTAATTCCGCCTTCACATTGACTTCAAAATCATTACCAGCCTGTTGACGATCAATTTCTGAGAGTCGATTTTGACTCATCATAATTGCCGGCGCAGTATATGCCGCCTGAAATGAAAGCATGAGATTAAGTAAGATAAATGGGTAGGGATCCCATGTATCTGATCCATCTATCGAGCTATAGGCAATCCAAACAAAAATAATCGTGCTTTGAATAATCACGAATTTCCAAGAGCCCACGGTTTTTGCAACTACATCTGAAATTTTTTGGCCAATAGTTAGCCCCGAAATATCATCTTCGATGTGACTTGAAATCTTGATTGGAAAACCCTTGCGATGCTTTCGTCTATGAGCCCGTAAGACCTCTAGAATTTGTAGCTCTTCGTTAGTGGGTGTAATCGCTTTCATGGCCCCTCCCTGATATGACCACTGTACGCCTATCCTTAGCGATTACATGGCTATTTTTCGAGCCCGAGAAATAAAAAACCACCCGAAGGTGGTTTGTAAATCTTGGAGATATAAAAATTTATAAGTCGCTCTGGAGTCTAAATATTAAACAATCCTTACGGTTAAATCAGGCAATCCTGCAACATGCCCTTTAAGAACATCGCCTTTTTTAACTGCGGCTACACCAGCTGGCGTACCAGAGAAAATCAAATCACCAGCTTCAAGAGTAAATAATGTTGAAAGGTAAGCAATGGTATCCGGTACGTTCCAAATAAGCTGGTTTAAATCACCTTCTTGACGCAACTCATTATTGACGAAAAGCTGAACTGCGCCTTTGCTTGGATGGCCGCATTTGCTAACCGGCACCAGGGCGGAACAAGGGGCTGACTGATCAAATGCCTTTCCAGTGTCCCATGGACGGCCCATTTTCTTAGCCTCACCCTGCAAATCACGACGCGTCATATCCAAGCCAACGCCATAACCCCAAACATGATCAAGCGCTTTTTCAGGAGAAATATTTGAGCCGCCTTTACCAATCGCGACCACCATTTCAATTTCGTGATGCACATCATTTGACAAGCTTGGATAAGCCATATCTTTACCGTCTGTCACAACCGTAGTAGCTGGCTTCATAAAAAAGAACGGTGGCTCTCGGTCTGGGTCATGTCCCATTTCACGAGCATGATCTGCATAATTTCTACCAACGCAAAAAATGCGATTCACCGCAAAGCGCCGGGCATCGCCCTCCACTGGGATTGAGTTAACTTGAGGGGGGTCAATCACAAATTCTGCGCTCATTACTGTCCTTTCGGGGTTAATTTGATGATGTCTACACTAAGACTCTCATTTAAATGAAAAAGATAAGAACTCTTAAACAAAATTGATAATACCAAACCTCTATAGTTTTTTTTAAAAGTTTATGCTACCTTATCGTAGCGATATTCCAAAAATAACAAAGTAGGAGACTATAGAATGAAACGCAACTTATCTCAACTCATCAAGCCGTTTTTAATGTCCGCTGTTTTAGTAAGCTCACCCTTAGTTGCAAATGCTCAGTCTGACTATCCCAATAAACCAATCCGTCTAATCGTTGCCTTTCCTGCCGGCGGCTCAACTGATATTGTGGGACGCATCGTTGCTCAAAAATTGAGCGAGCGCTTAGGTCAGGCTATTGTGGTTGAAAATAGAGGCGGTGCTGGCGGCACCATTGGTACCGATGCTGCTGCTAAAGCAGCCCCTGATGGTTACACGCTTACACTGGGAACAACCAGCACAATGGCGGTAGCACCCGGGGCATATTCCAAGCTTGGCTATGATTCAGTTAAGAGTTTTTCCCCAATCTCTCTTGTGGCTGTAACTCCATACTTGCTGGTAGTTAACCCCGAACTTCCAGCCAAAACTTTGGCCGAATTAGTTACCCTAGCTAAAAGTCAGCCCGGTAAGCTCAATTTTGCCTCGGCTGGCAATGGCTCTACAACTCAACTTGCTATGGAAATGCTAAATGATGTTACTGGCATGAAAATGACTCACGTGCCTTATAAAGGCAATGCTGATGCAGACTTAGCCATACTTTCCAATCAGGTACAGGTACTCTTTGGATCCATGCCAGCATTACTGCAGCATGCCAAACAGAATAAACTGCGTGCGCTTGCAGTAGGCACGACTAAACGCTCACCAGCCCTCCCAGACGTTCCTACTGTTGCAGAGCTAGGTTATCCTGGATTTGAGGCAGCTTTATGGTTGGGAGTGCTAGCACCAGCTGGAACACCAAAGCCCATTATTGATAGATTGAATAAAGAGCTCGTCGCTATTGCAGCAACACCAGACTTCAAGGCAGCAATGGATAAAAATGGTGCGGATGCCACCAGCAACAGCCCCGAACAATTTGCGAGCCTAATTCAAAATGAAGTCTCTAAATACGGCGCTATTACTAAAAAATTAGGTATCAAGCTGGACTAGTAAATAGATTTGCGCACTCCATTGGTAAAACAGCATTGCAGAAATAATCCTGCAATGCTGTTCCCAAATTAATTTTTACGTCAAAGACTTAAAAAGCATTGCTTTATTCAAGGCCAGTCTGAATGGGGGCTACTCCCCAACAATAGATTGAACTTGACCAGTTTTAATCCACTTGATGACTGCTTTTGAGGTGTCCTCCTCCATGCCACCCATTGAATGCAAATGGGTTCCACCGCATACATCCCCCGTACCTTCTCCGCCTTTTACGGTGACTAAATTATTCTTTGAATATGCTGACACGGTTGAGTAGGGAGTACTAACGCACTGATCATTACCATGGTGAACATTTAGCACGGGCGCCTTTATTGCACTCATATCAAATGACTCTACAGAATAGCCATAAGCTCTATTACGAGCATTAGCTCGCGTCATAGCTGCGGAATGAATACTTCCCTGTATTTCATTTCCTAGATTTTTAGCAAGCCACTTTGAGGAAATGGTTCCGTAGCTATGGCCCATGATATAAAACTTAGTGATTCCATACTTTTCTTTTAGGATCGCTATTATTTTTTTGACGTCCTCAGCATGTTTCAAGGAAGAACGATAGTCATCGTTACAAGCTAGCGGAGTATTTCCTGGGGCAACACTATTTTCATCACTGGGGCAATCCATCACAACCAAAGCTATCCCCGCCTGAGAAAATAATTCCGTATTGTTTCGCAAATAATTCAAATTCCTTTTCCAATCATTTTCGGATTTGATATTAGCAATACCAGACCAGCCACGATAAAACAGTAACGCTGTATCAGATGGAATGGAGGGCTTGAGTAGAATGGCTCGCTGTATAACAGGAGATTTTGAAAAAACTCCCACCTCTCTACCAGCATCAACCTCTATCAGAACCGGGGTCATTGTTTGAGCCATCACACCATTAAAAAAAACTAAGGCACATATACCGAATAAGCACTTCATTTCAGACCCTCAAACTTATATATTCAAATAGGATTAATCGCCTATAGAACTCTATACTATTGTTGGAACATGAACTATTTCGGCTATAAAAAAATACCCACTAATGGTTTTTACTTCTTAGGCCCATAGAGAAATCATTGCGACTGCAGGCGTCTCATCTTATGCCCAAAATTCTTTGATTTTTGGCGCCTCAATTTTTGATCGTTCATATCCGATTCTTAATGCTCCAGCTATTTGCCTTGGGTCAAGTAAGTCAACATCCTTGGGTGTGCCAGCAACGATCCACTTTACCTTGGTACCAGTCGCCTTAATATCTTCAATATTTTGCGCAACAGGATGAGGAATAGTGGTTAGTATTGCTCCTGTCACCCCATCAGTCAGAGTAATGATTAGGGCTCTTTTAGACCCGGCGACCAAATCAACGTGCGCTGGATTAGAGCAAATTCCACCATCCATGACATAGCGTTGACCTAATAATGTTGGTCCAGCAACTCCGGGTAAAGAGCTACTTGCAGCAGCGCCATGGGTCAAGGGAATGCCATTCTTTCTAGCAACTTGTTGCCCTACAACAATCCGTTCACCTGTATAGCAATCAATACCAGTTGTGTACATTCGGCTAGCTGGCCAATCTTTTTTACTGTCACCCGTTAATAATGCGACTAAATTTTCAATGCGTTCGCCATTCAATTTATTGTTAGCCGCTAAAGCAGCATTGCCAATTATTTTGCGAGTCTCTATGCTGCCATCAGTCGCACTCATATTAATTTGATCGGCCCTCATCTGACTAATATTGGGTTTTGTTAATGGTGCGAGCTTTGCAAAAATCTCAGGAAACTTCCCAAAAAAATCAAACTCTGTTCGTAGACGGGCAAATTGCCCTGAGAGGAGTGATGAGCCCATATACGACCCAGCAGAAGTTCCAACTACTATTTCAGGGAGTTGGGCCATGTCCAGCCCCGCTTCAAACAGGCCATGAAAAAATCCACAATACCAGGCGATGTAATATTCTCCGCCGCCGCCGAGTACCATGGCTCGATCAAGTCCCTTTGCTAATTTTGAAGGCGTAGGCTTGATGGCAATAGGTATTGAAAGGCCATCATCATCAAATAATTTATGAGATATTTCATTGGCCCTACTTTGAATATTAGACTTTCTGGGCATTGATTGCGCCCCAGCAGAATCTGTCATGACACCAGATGCGCCGGCAATAGCTACTGTGCTAATTGCGGAAGTTTTCAGGAAATTACGGCGTGAAGATTGAGTCATATTTACTCCATAGGTCTTTTTATTAATTTATAGCAGATACCTAAGTTAAAAAAACTACCCGAAGGTGGTTTTAGCATCCCTTAGCAGTCTGGGGCGGCATCGAAGGCTGGAAGAAGGGCCTTCAATTGTCCGCCTAAGCCAACTTTCGCCCTCAAGGGCTTGGGTCACCAGCCTTAACTTACCTAAAAATTGTGCATCCTTGCGTCGGTTAAATTTAGCGGTGAAATTAGAATCTTGCGAGAGGAAATTACCAGTATGCTGAAATTGCGTATTAATTTTTAATAAAGCAATATGCACTTAAATTAATTAACTAGCCTTATCTTCTTTAGGAAAAATAAGTGCCCCAATAACCGTAAGCAAGCTCAGCCCAGCAGTAGCCTTTAGCATCAAATCGAAACCGCCTTGGTTGTAAAGAATAGAAACCAATCCTACTGATAGCCCTGCGGCAGTAAAACCTAAAAAGTATCTTGCCGCATAAGCACGACCCCTCCACTCATCAGCCGTATATTTCCCAAGCATCGTATCGTTTACCGTCACTTGCCCAAAGATGGCCACAATAATACCTATCGCTAAAACAATTAACCAATAATCGCTTATTGTGGAAGCTAAATAAAGCATTGGAACAATCAGAATTGCTAAAGGTAGGAATACATTTTTAAGAGGGTACTTATCTAGTAGGTTTCCAATGATGTATTGGGCAAGTGCGCCAAATAAGTACACAAAAAAAGTAATGATTCCCAAGGCTGCGGTGTTAGTTGTTAGGTTTGAGAGTCTCTCTTGAAACAATTTTGGCAAAGCAACTGTAATTGCATTAAAAGTCGTAGAGCTGGCGATGACTGTTATGACAAGTGATGCCACGACCCAGATCATTACGGACTTTGATACCCGGGCTGAACCCGCTGAAGATTTTTTAACAATCTGATCCACTGAGCGTGGAATACTTCGTAAATATAAAAAACCAACAAGCAAGCAAATGACTGCCGGCACTAGAAATGAGATGCGCCATCCAAAGTATTGAGTAATAACGCCGGTAATGAGGGCTGAAGAAGCGACGCCAACATTTCCCCAGACACCATTGATACCCATTTCTTTTCCTAATTTTTCTGCATTAGAAACAAGCATCGCAGTACCAACTGGATGGTAAATAGAGGCTATCATTCCAATCAATAAAAGCATGATGCCTAATTGAAGGGGTGTTTGAATACAAGAAACGCCGAGAAGAGTTAACCCCATTCCAAAAAAGAAAATGGCCATCATATTGCGTCGACTCCACTTATCGCCTAACCATCCCGTAAGCAATGAACCGGCGCCAAAAGCAATAAACCCAGGGGTAGCGTACGGAAGTAATTCTCCGTACTTCATATGAAAAGTAGGGGCAATAACAATTACTGCCGCCGCAAAGATCAGCATGGCGTAATGATCTATGAAGTGGGCAAGATTAATGTAGGCAATAATCTTTTTAGATTGGCTCATATTTGGAACATTAACTATGAATAGTCTAATAGTAGCGTATAGAAGTTTTAATTACATAGACCGCGGATGGATATCCAGTCCTAATGGCGCCTAAGCCTATCCGCTAGCCCAAACGAAAAAACCACCCGAAGGTGGTTTTGGTGATTCTTGTTAACCCAAGGGGGCATTGCACAGGGCCAAGATGCCTAACTCCGTTAACTGCCCTCTGTCACCTTGCGACCGTTTAAGGGCATTACTGGCCTTGCATTCATTGGGAAAATTTTCTTAAACTGTGTCAGCTGAGGGGCAGACATTTCTACGGGGGTTTTGAGAATGTAAAAAGTAACTCCCTCATTACAGCCTGGGGTCATTAAGGATCCGGATCTAGGATGTTCAACTCTATTTCCAGTAAGCTGATAGCTTTCTATGTGAATGTATAAATGAATATTAATTCGGACTTTTCCCAGAAGGCAGTGATTAATACCTTGGACCTAGGCTGGAGCTTATCGCCTGTATCAGGCATCGAAAGAAAATATCTTGATCGAATTGGCAATGAACTTGCGCGAGCCAGTTCATTGGTTAAATACAGCCCCGAATCTTCTTTCACTGAACATATTCACGGCGGCGGGGAAGAAATTCTAGTTCTTGAGGGTAGATTTTCTGATGAGCATGGTGACTATCCAGCTGGCACCTACATTCGCAATCCACCCAACAGCAAACACACTCCATACTCAAAAGAAGGTTGTATATTATTTGTAAAACTAAGGCAATTTAATGCCCAAGATGCTTCAATAGTGAAAATAGATACAACAACAGCCACATGGCATCTTGGATTAGTTCCCGGACTATCTGTAATGCCACTTCATGAATTTGATGGCGTTGGAACAGCTTTAGTTCGCTGGGCGCCAAATATAATTTTTAATCCCCATATTCATCCAGGCGGAGAAGAAATATTTGTTCTCAAAGGTGTATTTCATGATGAGCATGGATCATATCCCGCCGGAACATGGATAAGAAGCCCTCGATATAGTAAACACGCACCCTTCACCAAATCAGAGGGCGCACTCATCTATGTAAAAACTGGCCACCTCAATAATCCACTTTAATTAAATCAAAAAACCACCCGACGGTGGTTTGAGTGTTTCTTGGTTGCCTTGAGTGGAATCGAACCACCGACACAAGGATTTTTAAATATCCTCCGCTATACCGCTTCGCCTTCAAGAGCTTGAGTCACCAGCCTAGACTTGTCAAAAAATTGTACATGCTTATAACGGTTGATTTTTTGAATGAAGTCCGAATCTTGAGAGGGGAAATATGACCTACTTTACAGGGCGCAAATCAGCTGAACCGATGTACTCTTTAAATTGCTTACACCAAATCAACATGCTGTTGATATCTTCTGGATTTTGTGTCTTTAAAAGATAAAAAGCGGCGCCGTTGGGTTTTTTAACGCGACTGACTTCAATCTGTTGAGCGCTAAACTCATCGTTATCTTTAATAGCAGATTTACTGCTGATATAGATATGATAGTCTGGCCCAGGGCTAGACCTAAAGTCTTCGCTTGATTGTAAAAATAATTGATCGCCAACCTTGACTAACAACCACTCACCAGAGGAGTTGTGTATCAAATCTTGTCCTTTAGCGTTTTTATCAATTTGTCCTCGCTTAATGATGTCACCTTCAATTTTTTGATGGTCATCAAAGCGTACCTTCAGGTCTTGTACATGACCACGGATAGCATCGAAGAGTTGGGCACTTGCTGAAAATGGGATCAGCAATAAAGCGCTCAATAAGAGGGTATTTAATTTCTTCATTAAGGCCTTATCAAATAACTTTTAAAACTTTGGTCAACGAAGTGCCTTCATAGTTCGGCTTTTCACCAATTTCTTCAAAAGGATGCCCAAGGCGATTGACCCAAAATACATCGAAGCCATACCACTTTGCCGCTAGAGCATCCCATGCATTACTAGATACAAATAGAATTTCTTCTTTCTTGACTGGAAAGGTCTTTAGCAAAAGCTCATAGGCCTGAGGGTCTGTTTTAAATAAACGCACATCTTCAATCGTCACCACTTCATCTAAGTAGGGATTCAGTCCATTACTCTCCACCACAGTAGCGAGCATCTCCCTGCTTCCATTGGATAGTATGGCTGTAGATAAGCCTTTTTGTTTAATGGTTTTTAGAACAGTCAGGCTATCTTCAAAACCAGTGAGTTTGGCATACTGATCCATCAGTTGCTTCTCATATTCTGGCGTGAGGTTTAAGCTCATACGCTTACAAACATACCGTAAAGAACGAATCGTCAACTCCCAAAATGGAAGATAGTGTTTACTGCCGCTCGGGTTGGGATCGCTCATGGTCACAAGGCGGGTGTATTCAATTTGGCGGTCACGCCACATCAACGCAAATGCTTGGCCATGCCCTGGAAATAACTCCTCTGCCAACTGTCCCATGGAGTACACATCAAACAATGTGCCATAGGCATCAAAAGCAATGAGCTTATACATGATCTGTCTCCTACTGTTTATGATGAATTTATATTGTCGTTTAAAACGACATTGCGAGTACTGGCACTTGATGAGCGTTACTCAAATCGATGCTTGATCGACACGAGGATGAATTATTAATTTGTCATTTTCAAGGTCGATTCTTGATAGTGATATCAGGCAATAATTACGTCTAAACAAACTAAGTGCTAAATGAAAAAACCACCCGAAGGTGGTTTGAGTATTTCTTGGTGGCCTGGGGGAATCTACTAGGACTAAGGATCTCTTACTCTGGTTGCCGATAAAGCAAATCCAGAGTAAAAATTCTTTGGGTAAATAACGTTAACCCACCCTGAATAAAAGATTTTGCTTTCTTAGTCAGGGGTTGCACCTGTGTCTTTAACGACTTTACCCCACCTTTGCGTTTCGTTATTTAAAAACTCGCGAGCAGCCTCGGGGGATTTGCTTGTTAATACAATAGCGCCTTGCCTTTCTAGCTTATCCCTAATCTCAGGCATCATCATTGTGGCAACTGTTGCGGTATAAAGCTTATTTACAATATCCCGAGGTGTTCCTGCTGGCACCGCTAAAATTTGCCAGGAACCGCCAGTCAAATCTTTAAATCCAGCCTCAGAGATGGTGGGAACATTGGGTAACTCAGGCATTCGGTTTGGGCTAGTTACAGCGAGTCCTTTTAATCGACCTGACTTAATAAATTCTTGAGCGGAGGATAGGGTGACAAACATCATTTGTGTCTCACCGCCAATCATGCCAACCGTTGCAGGACCAGCGCCACCCTTGTAAGGAATATGAGCTAACTTAGTTCCAGTCAGCCCCATAAAGCGCTCAGTTTGTAGACGATTGGCGCTACCAGAACCGGGAGAGGCATAATTAAATTTACCAGGATTTGCTTTTAGATAGGTAATGAGTTCAGCGACCGTATTTACCGGAAATGATGCATTTGTGACCAGTGCGCTTGGGACGTCAACCACCTCTGTGATGGGGATAAAATCCTTTAATGGGTTCACCTTAATATTTGGGTATAAGGCGGGGTTAATTGCCATCGTTCCAATATTACCTAGAAATAAGGTGTAACCATCTGGCGCAGATTTTGCTGCCATTTCCATCCCGATATTCCCTGATGCTCCCGGCTTGTTTTCAATAATGATGGGCTGGCCTAAAACTTCTCCTAGTTTTGTCTGCAAAATCCTACCCACTAAATCAGAAGCTCCGCCTGGCGAGAATGGGATGATCATTTTGATCGGCCTATTTGGATATTCTTGTGCCTGCGCATTCTCCGGCAATCCGATTAAAGTTAAAACGCTACTTAGTACAAATACAAAACTCCATAATTTATTTATCTTAGACATCATCAAGGCTCCTTTGAACTGGCTTCAAGTGAAGATTGCGACTAGATACATTTTAATCATATAGCACTTGCCCCCTACGGCGATACTCCAAAACCCTGAAAGTAAATCTGCTGATCCAAATGTGAAAGCATCTAAAGTTGGTTTTAGTGTTTCTTGGCGCCCCGGGATGGAATCGAACCAGGACCTCAGGGGATACTTATCCTACCCCTAGACTACTTCCAGCTAAGGTTCAATTTCTTATGCGAAGCGGCACAATCTCTCAAATAGAGATTAATGAGGCTTTGATAAGGAATGCCTACCTCTTCTGATATAGATTTGAAGTAGCTCACTGAATCCTCATCCAATCTAATAGTTATAGGCTTCTTGAGCATAGAAGCATATGGGTTTTTACGAGCTTTTGAGAAATCATATTCTTTACGCATCTTCATCACCTTTAATAAGCTTTTGACTCTTTAGGGGTTGCCTTACGAGCCGAAATGATTCGAACGACATTGTCCTCACTTCGATAGCAATGGCACACCAAAATTACGCGAAGGGAATGGCTCACTCCCAGCAAGATAAATCTGTCTTCATCCTCTGAATGGTCCGGATCGGAAATTAACTTAGCACCTTCATCATAAAACACAGATTTTGCTTCTTCAAAAGAAATGCCGTGTTTCTTTAGATTGGCTGAAGATTTTTTGGGTTCCCATTCAAATCGCAATGAAGTTATATGTACATTGTACATATATCAATTGGAGCAAGCAACTAGGGTTAAAAGTCCTAAGTCATATAACCTTATCCGATAGCCCAAACGAAAAAATCACCCGAAAGTGGTTTTAGTGTTTCTTGGTGTCCCGGAGCAGAATCGAACCAGAGCTGAGGATGTCTGACTCTATCCCGTGACTGCTGAGGGTAACCTCACTACAAACCTAGCGCCACCGCCAACAGCATCTTCATAGTGGATCGCACCACTATATCTAGTGACGATATGCTTACAAAGCCATAGTCCTAGTCCCATACCAGTCTGCTTAGTAGTGCTCAATAACTCAAATAGTTGTGGTTTAAATTCAGCCAGCACACCTGTGCCATTGTCAGAAACACTAAGGCAGACTGAATTGCCCGTTTTAACGGCCTCTATAGCAATACGTCGCTGGAGTGTTCCCGAGTTAGCCAAGGCTTGGGCGGCATTATTAAGCAAATTTAAGATGACTTGTTCAATTTCAGAAGAATTAACTCTAATCACTAAATTATCTTCAACCCGTAATTGAATTTTAATGTTCTTAGTCTTAAGCTCAGGTTTAACAATATCTAGAACTTTTGCTATCAAATCACTTAACCGGACTTCTTGAGCATTCGACTCGCCTTCAGTAAATATTGACCTGAGAGATTTGACAATTGTTGCCGCCCTCTTGTTGTCCTCTTCTAAAGAATCCAAAATCTCTCTGCCCAGCTCGGGATTAAGCGCCCCTTTTTCCAGCTTCATCTTAAGAAACTGGATATTGAGATTAGAGGCACCAAGTGGTTGATTAAGCTCATGAGCAATTGATGCGGATAGGGCCCCCGTAGCCGCGGTCTTATTGGCTTTCATCAAGCCATAGATAAGACGTTCTTTTTCTTTTAAGAGCTCAGTAATTTTTTCATTCTCTTCTTGAGTGTTCTTTAAAACGTTAGCGATTTGGTTTTCTTTTTTAATCTGCTTTTCTAAGTAAAAACTACCGAGGGCTACATAGATTAATATCGTGCTGCCGTAACCAATCCACAAAAGAGTTAAGGCAAGAGCATCGTGAGCATATAAAAAGAAATTGGTTTGAGTACTTCCAATCAACACCCAAAGCGTTCTACAAATTTCTCCAATCAAAGTAAACGCTGATAAAAAAATGAGCCACTTCAATACCTTGGTTTTGTTTGCTTTGTAGTGTTTTACCAGCTCCCATATTTGCCACACCAGAAGCAACTCTTGAGTTATTGTGATTAGGGCTACACGTTGTTTAAAGGTTTCTGGTAATACCCTCAAGTGGTCATAGTAAAAGAAGATGGCGACTGGAATAAGCCACAATAGAAAGGCTTGTAACTTGGTAAACGGGCGTTGATTCCAAGAACGGTATAGAAATACCAACAAAAGAATGGAGACAATAAACGAGGTATTAGCTATGGTGAGAAAGAACTTATGGGTCCATAAAGCAATGCCAAAACAAAAAGAGGATAGAGAGAAAATACCCAAGCTCAAAGGGTAGTAGATGCTAAATCCATCCCCCTTATTTACTTGATATTGATATAGGGCAACAAAAAATAATCCCAGACCAATTAATGAGAAGACAACAAAAAAGATTTGATTCGCCAATTCCATAATTGGATATTACAGAAAGTAGACTGTAATGTCGTTTTAAACGACATCTCCATCAAACCCCCAAATGAAAAAACCGCCCGAAGGTGGTTTTGGTGTTTCTTGGTGGCCCGGGGCGGAATCGAACCACCGACACAAGGATTTTCAAATATCCTCCGATAGACCGCTTTCGCTTTGATTTCAAGGGCTTGAGTCACCAGTCTTGACTTGTCTAAAAATTGTGCGTCCTTGTGCTGGTCGAATTTGGTAATGAAATCAGAATCTTGCGGGGGGCTATTTTTCAGTGCGCACAGATTGTGTTGCCATACCTCTCCAGTCAACTGCCAAAGCATCTATTTGGTTACTTTTTTGGGGCGACCAATTAATCTCTTACCAAAAATTGATATAAATCAATGTTTCATAAGCATTAGAGGTTTAGCTTAAGGCATTGTTAAGCCTTAAAGGCGTAGATGACTGAACTAAGCAAATACTTTAAGTACCTTGCGATTCTAGAAAAAAGTAATCGTCAGCTAGATTTAAACAATACTGATGTATTGATTTTAAATGCCATTGCCAAAGCCAATGATGCGCGAAGCATACTTTATGTGAAAGATTTGTTGTCATTAAAAGAGGTGGCATCGCAAGCAACGATACATGGAAGACTAAAGCATTTAGTTGACTCCAAACTCATCACCCTCAAGTCAAATAAAGCTGATGGAAGGCTTAAAGAGGTGGTGCTAACCAAACTTGCCCACAAGCGCTATGAAATCTTAAGTAAAGCTATTGAAGACTGAGCAGAGTCTATTCAAACAATCCCACAATGTTTTCATGCGCCCAATCAATTAAATCATTGTTGCCGTCTTTTTCTAACTCAGTCATTAAATCATCGCTTAGAACAACCGCACCATCAGCTTTGACAGAAAATGGAAGAGACTCGTAAGGATACCTTTTGTCATTGCCGTATAAGTCATAGACTATATCTAGTAATCTGACGGCATTTTCTGCGTGATCATCAGTCATAAGTTGATCGCAAATTAATTTATAAAATTTATAAGATGAAATTAGTATATTAGAAGCTAGAAAAGTTTGTTGGAGGGGACAAATTCCAATTAATAAAAAGCTACTGGCTTATATAAAATATCTTAGGCAAGAAGAGGCTATAAATGAGTTTTATGGCTTAGATAGCAATCAAATTAAAGTTTTGAATGCTATAGCCCTTCTTTGGTGCGACAAAAAGGATAGCAAGGTGGGTGATTTATTGGGCCTTGCTAGCATTGCTTCGCCAGCCACAATTCATACAGCCCTCAAAAAATTAACTAGAAAAAAGCTGATTCAATTTAGACCGGCTACTGACAGCAGGGCTAGATATGTGGAGCTTACTGAATTGGGCTTAAAACGCTTTAATGATTTAGCCAAAGCAAAATAGACAATCCAAATGAAAAAACCACCCGAAGGTGGTTTTGGTGTTTCTTGGTGGCCCGGGGCGGAATCGAACCACCGACACAAGGATTTTCAATCCTCTGCTCTACCGACTGAGCTACCAGGCCAAGATTGGATATTATAAATGAAACTGTGTTTTTGCTGAGAAAATGCTCTTGCTGTGGCCCATCCTGTTGATTATTAGGAATCCTCTGATGATGAGGGCACTTCATTCGCCATGTTTAAGCTAAATACCCCGTCGTTTTTGGCGCCATTAAATACAATCAAGGCTCTTGTAAATGGTCAACTTCAAAGCAGGTTACTTGTGGCTCTGTTGTAAACCCATTTTTTATTTGAGACTGAATTGTTGGCAACAAGATATCGCCCAAAAACTTTTCCCAGGATTCTTTTGAGTCATGAACAGCGACAACAGAACATCCTCCAGGCGATGGTCCGGCAGCATGTAAGCTGTCCGGCTGGAAGACTTGCGCCACCCTGGGGATGTACGACTGCAATTTCAGCGTCGTATTGAGCTTTTGTGCCGCCAGGATAAAAAGTAACTATGCAGTAAGGCATATTCATTTCCGTTAAGTTGTGCATTGATTGACAAAAAAGGATATTAACAGCAAGCGTTTTAGTGGGCATCTATTGGCCACATAGAGCTCATCACCAACTCAGATCGGTACGACAAAAGATAAAAATTTTACCCAGCTAGAGATCCGTTATATATTAAGTCCACCTACAAATAATAAAGTTACGCTTACTTAGCTAATCTACAAGTTGATCAACCCTTTTAATCTCACCCTAGATCACGTTCGGGCTGCCCTTAGCTTTGATAGGTATCAATTTCATTTTCAAAACTCGTTTTTTCTTGCCTTGGGCTTAGCTTTGCCCTTAGCCGGTGGAATTTACTTTCAAAATTTAAGTTTTGGGATATGCGTAGCTTTCGGAGCGCTTTTTGTGGGGATATTTAACCCAGATGAGCCCTACCCCATACTGGCCAGATCTTTGCTCGCCTCTCTACTCTGCATCACTGCCGCAGGTTTTTTGGGTGAGCTAGTGTCTAGCTCACACACCCTAATCATCACTTCATCAATCTTCGTGGCGGCTATTTGTGGCTTTGCTGGAGTCTTAGGACCGCACGCCTCCTTAATTGGAATGTTGAGTTTGGTGGTATTTTGCTTATTCGCAGGAAAATATACCGTTGGAAGTGAAATATTTGAACATGCTGAAGCCCTGTTTGCTGGCGGACTTCTGCAGCTTTCCTTCGCACTCATTGGATGGCCCCTAAGAACCTTCTATCCATTGCGTCGACAACTTGCAAATGCCTATTACATGCTTGGAGATGCGGCGAAAAAAGAGCCCTCGAGCTTATTTTCTCCTACGCTTGCATCATCATTATTTCTAGTAAGTAATGGAATTCCGTTAAGCGGTGCCAGCGGGAAAACTGCCCAGTGGATGCTAGCTCTTGCAGATCAATGTGAAATCATGCGCATCAATCTTATTGCGCTTGCCTATCACAGAGAACGCGAAACCAATCAAGAAAATAGAAAAACGCTTGATATATATTGCCAATATTTGGGGGCCGAGATCCATATCTTAGGCGAAAGCATCCTATTTCCTGGTCGCCTAAGAAAGATGAGCAAAATACCCGCCCCTATAATGCCTATGGGCGCACTCAACCCGAGGTCTTGTACAGAAATTATCGCGATTGAGAAATCAATCGCCAGCGCGAACCAGTTGCTCGACTGCACCTTTCCGATTGGCAAACATGCCGAAGTAGATAAAGCCTCAAGCTTTGTCTGGCACCCACTCCAGACAATTAAAAATAATCTAGCCGTTAGTAACACCTTCTTTCTCCACGGGGCAAGACTTGCCGTAGCTTTGCCGATCGCATGGATTCTAGGATTTCACCTACTAGATCAAAATCAATTTTGGATTCCTCTGACGATCGCATGGATTACAAAGCCTGACTATGCTGGAACGGTACCCCGTATTTTTGCTAGGGTTATTGGTACATTATTGGGTGCAATTTTTGCTGGACTAACTATATCTGCCCTATACCCAGGGCCCTGGCTTCTTTTGCTACTAGTCTTGGGTTCAGCATTTGCTGTCTACGCGTGTCTGCTAGTTAATTATGCTGCTACAGTGTTTTTTATTACTGGGTTGGTATTATTTTTGGTTCGACTTATCAACCCAGAAGGTGAGCTTGTCCTTGTAGAGGAGCGAATTGGGGCTACGCTCATCGGCGGAGCATTAGCACTAATCATTTCGCATATCAAACCTGTCTTTGTTAGTAAAAAAATTATTCCCAGCCTTCTTCATTTACTAGACGAGTGTAAAAAATATGTCGAACTAGCCAGCTCTGACCCTGAGCACGCCATTCTTCATGTTCAGGCTGTAAGAGCGGCAAGATTAGATGCCACTAATATTATTGAAGCCGCAAAGCTCGAGCCAGATCAGGGGGCTCTCTCAGCACAAGTCGCCGAAAAAATACTGATGTCGCTGCTAGAGGGAATGTATATGGTCGCAAGCATGCAAACTAATGCGTTGATTAATAAATCCAAATCAGAGATTGATCCACACTCTGCGGATATAAAGATGGCTTTAGATTTATTGATTAAAAAAATTCAAGCGATTTCTAATAAAGATTTCCATCCAGATGATGCAGCCATGAAAGCACTTGAGACAAACTCGCAAAATCCAGTATTGCAATGTCTAGGGCGCGCTTACTCTTTTCTATAAACGCTGAGAAAAGTGAACCAATCCTCTGCTCTACCGAGTGACCTACTAGGCCAAAGCCCTAGGTAGCCTTAGCTGCAAATTTAGCTCTTGCCGCATGTAGTTTTCTATAGCTATCGATTAGGCGATGATGCCTGTCGAGGCCCTCCAGCTTCATGCTAGTTGGAGTTAGTCCATAAAAGCGGATACTTCCCTCTACCGAGCCTATGACTGCATCCATTTTTTCAGCGCCAAACATTCTGCGGAAGTTGATTATGTAGTCATCAAGCTCTAAACCATCATCCAGCACGGTCTCCAATACTGCATGCAAGGCCTGATAAAACAATTTGCGCTCGACTGTGTTGTCGTTGTATTGGAGAAATGCCTCAACGAGCTCTTGGGTTTCTTCAAATTGTTTTAGAGCAAGATGAATAAGGAGCTTCAACTCTAAAACTGTTAGTTGACCCCAAGGTGTGTTTTCATCAAATTCAATACCGATTAGTGTAGCTATGTCGCCATACTCATCTAATTCGTTATTCTCAAGGCGCTCAAGTAGTTTAAGTAAGCTTGCATCATCTAAGTTGGATAAATTCACAATATCAGCGCGGAATAAAAGCGCCTTATTGGTATTGTCCCAAATTAAATCTTCAATTGGATAAACCTCAGAGTAGCCTGGTACCAAAATTCGGCAGGCAATCGCGCCCAGCTGGTCATATACCGTGACGTAAGCTTCCTTACCTAGAGACTCAAGAATGCTAAATAAAGTTGCCGCTTCCTGAGTATTCGAGTTTTCGCCTTTCCCAGAAAAATCCCATTCGACAAAATCGTAGTCTGACTTTGCGCTAAAGAATCGCCAAGAGACAATGCCGCTTGAATCAATGAAATGTTCAACAAAGTTATTAGGCTCAGTGACCGCCTCACTTGCGAAAGTTGGCGTAGGTAAATCATTTAATCCTTCGAAGCTGCGGCCCTGCAGTAGCTCCGTCAAACTCCGCTCTAGAGCCACCTCCAAGCTTGGATGTGCGCCAAATGATGCAAATACTCCACCAGTTCGCGGGTTCATTAAAGTAACGCACATAACTGGGTAAACTCCTCCAAGAGATGCATCTTTTATTAGCACTGGGAAGCCCTGCTCTTCAAGGGTTTGAATGCCCTCCAGAATGCTGGGATATTTTGCGAGAACCTCATGCGGCACGTCGGGCAAAGCGATTTCACCTTCAAGAATTTCACGCTTAACTGCCCGCTCGAAAATTTCTGATAAACATTGCACCTGGGCTTCAGCCAATGTATTACCAGCACTCATACCATTGCTGACATAGAGATTTTCAATGAGGTTGGATGGGAAATAAATAACTTCACCATCAGACTTACGCACATATGGCAAGGAACAAATCCCGCGCTCGCTATTTCCAGAATTGGTGTCAATTAGATTCGAGCCACGTAACTCACCATCAGGGTTATAAATATTGAGGCAGTACTCATCAAGAATTTCTCCGGGTAGCGAGTCTTTAGGGCCTGGCCTAAACCAGCGCTCATTCGGATAATGAACAAAATCCCCTGTGGCGATATCTTCGCCAAAAAATGCACCTGCATAAAAATGATTATTGCTAAGTCGCTCGATATACTCACCCAAGGCTGAGGCAAGGGCGCTTTCCTTCGTAGCACCTTTTCCATTCGTAAAGCACATTGGTGAATGCGCATCACGAACATGCAAGGACCACACATTGGGAATCAAATTACGCCAAGAAGCAATTTCAATCTTAATTCCTAGCTTGGCCAATACGCTAGACATATTAGCAATGGTTTGCTCTAGCGGCAGATCCTTTCCCAAAATAAAAGTATTGGCATTTGAATCTGGCTTCAAGGTTAATAAGGTCTGGGCATCCGCATCCAAACTCTTTACCTCCTCAATAACAAATTCTGGTCCAGCTTGCACTACTTTTTTAACTGTACAACGCTCTATCGAGCGCAAAATTCCCTGACGATCACTGGCTGAAATATCTTCGGGTAGCTCAACCTGAATTTTGAAAATTTGTTGGTAGCGGTTTTCTGGATCAACAATATTATTTTGAGAGAGCCTGATGTTCTCGGTAGAAAGATTTCGGGTGTCGCAGTACAGCTTCACAAAATATGCTGCGCATAAAGCTGATGAGGCCAAAAAATAATCGAAAGGTCCTGGTGCCGAGCCATCTCCCTTATATCGAATGGGCTGATCAGCGATCACTGTAAAGTCATCAAACTTAGCCTCAAGGCGCAACTTGTCGAGAAAGTTAACCTTTATTTCCATGGGAATATTTTCGAAATGATGTTGGCGCCAATATCCGTCGCAAAGACGGCATTTAATGAACTAATTTATTGCTCAGGCTTATTGCGCGAAGTGTCAATTCCCAAAGCTTTTAGCTTACGGTACAAATGGGTTCGTTCAAGGCCAGTATATTCAGAAATCTTGGTCATGCTACCGCCCATGATGATCATTTGGTGCTCAAAGTAGGCCTTTTCAAATAAGTCCCTTGCCTCACGCAGCGGTAAATCAAAATAGGTTTTTGCAATCCCGCTGATGTACTCGCCATCCTGAGCTTGCGTAGTTTGCTCGCTAACTGTCGATTTAGGGCTTTGGCTTGAAGGTGCGGCTGACGAAACCTTCTCTTCAATCGGCTCTACATATTTAGGAGAGCTCTCAAGGGCTTTGTTAACCGTCTTTAGTAACTTTTGGAGCGCAATAGGTTTTTCTAAAAAATTGAGAGCGCCAATACGCGTAGCTTCAACTGCGGTATCAATTGTTGCGTGGCCTGACATCATGACTACTGGCATTGTGAGCTGCCCAGACTTGGACCACTCCTTTAATAAGGCAATACCATCAACGTCTGGCATCCAGATATCGAGCAAGACGAGATCGGGCCGCATCTGCTCACGGATTGTGCGTGCCTGCATGGCGCTTTCAGCCGCATAAACAGTGTGGCCTTCATCCGTCAGAATCTCATTGAGAAGCTCACGAATTCCCATCTCATCGTCGACCACCAAAATACTTGCCATTCTTATGCTGCCTCTTTTGCCAGATTCATAAACAAAATTGATACTTGTGCGCCGATCACTTCATCGCCATGCATGCGATTCCGAACCTCAATTTTGGCACCATGATCATCTACTATTTTCTTCACAACTGCCAAGCCCAAACCAGTACCCTTGGTCTTAGTTGTCACATAAGGCTCGAAAGCCCTTGCCAATATCTTAGCTGGAAAACCCGAACCGCTATCCCTTATTGTCAAGCGCACTGCATTTTGTGACATACCGTTGAGCTGTCCATAGGGCACTAATTCTGTTTTTACCTCAACAGGATCAGACTGATGCTTGCCCTCAAGGGTAGCATCTTGCGCATTTTGCAAAAGATTATGAATAATTTGCCTAATTTGCGTTGGATCACCCATGATGTTTGGGCAATTCAAATCAAGCTGGGTTTTAAGGGGGCTTCCTTCATATAGACCTAAGATCTCTTGTATTAAAGTATTAATAGAAACCGATTTAAGTTGTGGGCTTGGCGTCTTTGCGAAATCCCTAAAATCATTCACCATTTCTTTCATGGCCTGCACTTGCCCAATGATGGTTTCGGTACTACGATTCATCATTTCTTCATGCTCAGGACTTAATTTACCTGCCAACTTATGCTGTAATCTCTCAGCAGAGAGCTGAATGGGAGTTAGCGGATTCTTAATCTCATGAGCTAAGCGCCTAGCCACCTCACTCCAAGCAATTGAGCGTTGAGCGCTCACGACATCGGTAATGTCATCAAAAACCACCATACGGAGGTCTGGAGTCAGCTCAGTGCCACGAATAAATAAGGTAATGCCAGGCTCGTTCTCAAACTCATTCGTAGTATGCAGCTGAATCTGCTTTTGCCAAACTGGTGCCGCTTTATTTATATCCGCCTGACTTCCATCTGCCCCAACCGCTAGCTTCATAGTTGCAAAACCCTCTTTAATGGCCTCGTCAAACTCAAGCAGACTTGGGTTATTGCTGAGGGGGTGGCCATCCATTTGCGTTAAGTCCTGCCCGAATATACGATCAGCACCAGCATTGCTAGAAACCATGATGAAATTTTTATCAAAGATACAAACACCGGCAGTTAGGTTGCCCAGAACTGTCTCTAAAAATGATTTGGACTCTTGCAGGGATGTGCGTGTATCAGCAAGCTGCCGCGTCATTACATTAAATTGACGTGTCAACATTCCCAGCTCGTCACCAGTATCTAACTCTGGCTTGGGTGATAAATCTCCTTGGGCGACAGCCTGTGTACCCTTTAGCAACATTAGTAAGGGCCTGGCTAACTGACGCCCCAGAATTAAGGCTAAGGTAACTGCCACAAATAATGCAAAAAATAGCGTTAATGTAAGCGTGCCCACAAACATTTTTCTTAAGCCAGTTCGACCCAATGACTTCTCTTGATAATCTCTATAGGCCGACTCAACCGCAATAATATTTTTAGCCAGAGGGCCGGGGATGAATCGCACCAACTGCAAAGAATATTTATCGTCAATATCTTTGCCAAAATCGACTTTGCTCGAGGTCTGTTTTTTGCGCGAAATTGGCACAATTGCCCTGACTCGATAGCCGCGACTCCCATCATCCATTTCGACTTGATCAACAAAGGTAAGGCCCTTATTTTTAAAGGCATCAGCAACTACATCTGCGCTAGGCGCAGGTAAATATTTTTTGGGTCGGGCTTCACTAGTAAAGATTAAATTATTTCGTGCATTAAATAGGCTAACCTCTTGAATACCAAACTGATTGCGGATCTTCATCACCATGGCAGCAACCTGCTCAGAGTTGGTGCCCGAAGGAACTTGCACGATTTGCTCCGCAATGTAATTACCCTCGGCCAAAATTTCTTCTTGTGCGATACGCAAGGTAACGCGCCCCAACTCAAGGCCGGCATCTAGCGCTGATTCAACTTGGACATCAAACCAGGTTTCAATACTTCGGGATACAAACTGCAAGGAAACACCATACAGAATTAACCCTGGGACAACGCCAACCAAAGCAAAAATCATGGCTAGTTTTGCAACTAGGCGCGTACCAAATCGGCCTTTACGCCAGCGGATGGCAATCACAACTACCAAGGTCAGAATGACTAATGTCAAGCAAATGCCAACGATTACATTTGCTGCATAGAGCCAAATAAAATAGTTGTCAAAAAACTCGGTGTTTGATGTTGCAACAGACAGCAGCAATAAGAGCAAAAGCGCAAATGCTCCAATCGCGGCCATCGCCGTAGGTAGTGCGCGCCTTTTCCAGGCATCTTTCTCAAATGCATTCGACCCAATGAAGTCTAAAGATATTTTCATCGCTTAATCAGGTTGGGACCGTTTGGTAAAAAAGTAATGCGCACCCAATCACTTGTGACATTCCAGTCGCGATTATTTAATGCATTTACTTGAAATGGTTTTGGCAGTTTGCTTAAATCTAGCGTCATTCTTAATGCTGCTGTGTAAGACTTGCTTTGATCAACTTGGTTGCTATCAATTACTTTCCAGCCACCAATACTGCCTACGGCCTGTAAAGCTTCAAACATTGTCTTGGCAGAAAAGGTGAAGCCTTCAGAGGCGATTCGATACTGCTGTGTCATTGGCTGATAAGACAAGCGCGTTAATCGCTGAGCAAGTACAGGCTTCTCATCAAACCAGTACCATCGCGAGCGCGTTAAATCGAATTCGGTTTGAAAAAATAAAACCACGCCTTTTTGAACTGCATCCTCTAGCCCTGGGGTTAATTCGATTTGAAATGTGGCATTTAAAAGCCAATCACTATCCGCCCGCTCAAGATCGGCAGATTTAAGCTTGATTCCCTCGGCACTTACTGAGGCTGAAAATAGGCTCAGCAGCATCAAAATACAAAGCGTGAATTGTTTAATGCATTGGGTCATAGACCATTTTTCTTAAACAAGGCGTAGTAAAAACCATCATTTAGTTCCGCGGGCAAAATTTGTCCAGGGGCGCTTAATCGTAACGCATCCGTATGCCCTGCAGCAAACCAAATAGCCTGCTCCTCACCCTCCTCCGGAAATACTGAGCAAGTTACGTACAAAAGCGTGCCGCCAAGCTTAAGCATCTTCCAGGCCTGCTCCAAAATAGCACGCTGCCTGAGTTGTAAGGCCTTAATATCTGCTTCACGACGTAAGAAAGGAATGTCGGGATGTCTCGCAACAATGCCAGAAGCCGAACAAGGGGCGTCCAAAAGGATTTTGTCGAAAGGCCTGTTATCCCACCAAGCTGCCTTTGAGGCATCACCTCGGACAACATTGACATCATCAGAATGAAGTCGTAAACGATCTAGATTGCCACCAATTTTTCCAAGGCGCTCGCCATCTAGCTCTAGGGCAATCATTTCGCATTGCGCCAACTCCAATATATGAGCAGTTTTTCCTCCAGGCGCTGCGCAAGCATCCAATATTCGCTCACCCGGTTTTGGATCAAGCAATACTGCTGCAATTTGTGCACCCGCATCCTGAACGGAAACTGCCCCACTATAAAAGCCCGGCAAATCTGATACTGGTACTGGTTGACGCAACAATAATGCGGAGTCCAGCGTGATCCCAGCAACACTGTCTATAGGTTCGGCTTCGATGCCCGCTTGATGCAGTAATTCTTGGTATTCCTTACGTGTATTTTGTTTACTATTGACTCGCAAAATCAAGGGCGCGCGTTGGGCCTGTTGAATCAACATGGCTTGCCAAGACTTCGAATAATTACGCTTCAGAATAGCCCGCCACCATGGCGGAAAGAACATTGGAATAGGATCTGGTGGATAAGGCTTTTCAATCTCTGCCTGAACCGCGAGACTAACCTTGCGCAGTACAGCATTTACCAAGCCCTTCGCATATATTGTGGGTTCATATTCACTGCAAGCCTTTACCGCCTGATCGACAATCGTATGCGCTGCATAGCCTTTGCCATCAGCAACGCGGTGTAAAAATAAAGCAATCGCTACGCTGAGTAAATACTCGACCTCTGGGGGTGGCGTCTTTGGAATGAATTGCTGAATGAACTCATGTGATCTGACCCACTTTCGCAAAGCATCAAATGTAAGACTTTGAACAATGGGCCGCTCATGATTGTCTAGCTGATCCAAAACCTCCGTAAGTGATCGGCCGACCATCACCTCGCCGATTGCTTGCGCGGAAATAGTGATTGCCTCTGATAGCGGAAGACTGTGTATTATTTTTTGGTCAGTCAAATTATTCCGCTCCGGGATAAACCCCGTTTTTAGCCATACTGTTTAAACGAGCTACCCGCTCCTCCATCGGAGGGTGAGTAGAGAAAAGCTGTGAAAGCCCACCTGCGGTCAGCGGATTAATGATCATCATTTGTGCTGTTTCAGGATGTCGCTCTATTGCTTGAAATGGTGTTCCTTGAGAATAGGTATGAATTTTTTGGAGTGCCTGTGCAAGCGCCTCGGGATCGGCGCTAATTTCAGCGCCTCCACGATCAGCCTCATATTCACGGGCGCGGGATATGCTCATCTGAATTAGGCTAGCTGCCAGCGGGGCCAAAATCATTACCAGCAATGAAGCCAGGGGATTGCCCTGTCGGCCATCCGAATTTCGACCGCCAGCAAACATCGCGAGATTGGCTAATGCAGAAATAGCGCCGGCCATGGTTGCGGCCAAGGTAGAAATAAGGATATCTCGGTGCCTAACGTGTGCAAGCTCATGTGCCATGACGCCCCGTAATTCACGGGCCGAAAGGATTTTGAGAATGCCAGTAGTTGCTGCAACGGAAGCATGTTCAGGATTTCGACCAGTTGCAAACGCATTTGGGGCATCCTCTTCAATCAAAAATACTTTGGGCATAGGTAGCCCCGCTTTATTGGCCAATTCTTTAACCATGGCGTAGAACTGAGGGGCAGAGCGCTCATCTACCTGTTGCGCATTGGTCATCTTCAAAACCATCGTATCTGAAAACCAATAGCTAAAAAAGTTCATTCCAACTGCAATCAATAAAGCTAAAAACATTCCCTGCTCACCGCCTAACATACCGCCGACCACAATAAACAATGCAGTAATTGCCGCCATTAAAATCGCTGTCTTCGCCAAATTAAACATTGGTGCCTCCTTGCTTGTTTGTGAGCTTTTCAAACCTCATTGAAAATTGTGTACTTAGGCTGCCAGAGATACATTGAACTGCAGAAATCTTTTTTCCACCCGGCTTTTGCATTTCTAAGATCTCAATCACACCCTTGCCACACTGAACATAAAGCCCATTGTCACTTAAGCCCAACACCTGCCCAGGGAGAGCATCTTGGGGTGTTTGTATCTTACTGGGCAAACAAGAATTCCAAAACTTGAATTGCTCACCATGCAGGCTGCTGGTAGATCCAGGAAATGGATTGAAAGCGCGAATACGTCGATCGATCTCGACGGCACTCAAATACCAATCAATCTCCGCTTCATTCTTTAGTATTTTCTCTGCATAGGTAAGCCCTAGGTTGGGCTGAGGGGTTCTTGTAATAACAATGCCGCGGTCCAAATCGTTAAGGGTCTTCACCATTAGCTCTGCACCCAAGACAGCCAAACGATCGTGAAGTGATGCACTAGTTTCATCTGCCGATATTGTTAGATCCTCCACCAGCACGGTATCGCCGGTATCCAAGCCAACATCCATCTGCATAATGCTGACACCAGTCCTGTCATCGCCGCTCTCTATAGCGCGCTGTATCGGTGCAGCGCCGCGCCATCTTGGCAGCAAGGAAGCGTGAATATTAAAACAACCGTGCCCATCATTTCGAGAGGCAAGATCAAGAATATCTTGGGGAAGGATTAGTCCATAGGCAACTACTACCATGGCATCAAAATCAATGGCAGATAAGTATTGATGCGCTTCTTGCGCAGCATCTCTTTTCTGTAAATCAGTATGGTCCAACTTCAGCGTTTCAGGCTGTAGTACCGGAATGCCTTTCTCTTGCGCAAACGCTTTTACGGGACTCGCCTGAAGATGCATACCTCGACCCGCACGACGATCTGGCTGAGTAAGCGCTAGAACAATTTGATGCCCAGCTTTTTCTATTGCACGCATTGCCTGTGCAGCAAACTCCGGGGTTCCAGCAAAGACAATTTTCATTGGGCGCTTAGCGCTTGCCTACTAATTCTTTTGCACGCTTTTTCATTTTGAGAGAAATCCGACCGCGCTTCAACATCGAGAGGTATTCAACAAATACCTTGCCCTGTAGGTGATCCATCTCATGCTGCAAACAAACTGATAGCAAGCCATCTGCCTCCACTTCAAACGCTTTCCCGTTGATATCGAGCGCCTTAACTCGTACCACTGCCGGGCGGTCAACCTCATCGTAATACTCTGGCACGGAAAGACAGCCTTCACGCCATGATTTTTTTTCTGGGCTTGCCCAAACTAATTCAGGATTGATAAACACCATCAACTGATCTTGGTCGTCTGAAACATCAATCACAACGATTCGCTCATGAATGTCCACCTGAGTTGCAGCTAAACCAACGCCAGGAGCGTCGTACATAGTCTCAGCCATGTCCGCCACAATTTTTTTGATGCGTGCATCTACCTGCGCCACAGGTTCAGCAACTTTGTGTAGGCGTGGATCTGGGTAACAAAGGACGGTTAGTAAAGCCATATGGGAATTATCCAACAGAGTAATGAGACTGTCCCGATAGTTCTCTCACGCCCGATGCCGACAATCACTTTATGGACACCCTCAAAAGCCCTCATATTATTCAACTACGCCGTAGCGCCCCTGGCTACCCAGTTCGTCTATTGGATTTGTTTGACCCACCAAATCCACTCTATGTATATGGAGATATTGGCCTGCTGAACTTACCCATGATTGCCATTGTGGGTTCACGCGCTGCCAGCCCAGAAGGAATCAAGAATGCGAGTGATTTTGCTCAAGCCCTATCTGCGGAGGGGTATCTCGTCATTTCTGGGTTGGCACGGGGCATAGATGGGGCAGCTCACCTCGGAGCGCTTGGCCCAAATCAAAGCCATCCAACCCTAGCAGTCTGCGGAACAGGGCTCGATATCGTCTACCCCAGAGAGCATCTTGCCCTGGCTCAGTCGATTGGTGGCACTGGACTCTTGGTATCTGAGCTAGCGCCAGGAATGGGGCCAAAGGCCTGTCATTTCCCTCGCAGAAACCGCATCATTGCAGCCCTGGCCCTCGGAATTCTCGTAATTGAGGCTGCGGAACGCTCTGGCTCGCTGATTACAGCCAGACTAGGGAGCGAGCTTGGGCGCGAGATTTTTGCAATTCCTGGGTCAATACACCACCCCCTTTCTAGGGGCTGCCACCAATTAATTCAGCAGGGAGCCAAACTCGTTCAATCGCCGAAAGATGTTCTTGAAGAACTGCCAAAATGGTCAAAACCGCATTTAAAGCCATTTAAAGCATTGTTTTAAGATAATTTAGGCCTTTAGTGGGGTCTTTCTAAATACTAAAAAATAAGGCTTTTGGACTTTTGTTAATTTATCGGTTAATAATAAAAAAGGGATGTGGGGAAGGTCTGATCAAGATCTGGTTTAAATTGGTCACCCGTTTTCACCCATTAAAAACATCATTTGAAGCTCAAATTTAGGCAAAAAGCGTGGCAACTAAAGTATCTACCAAAAAAAGCAGCCCAAAGACTTCGGCCACTGATCACCCCAAGGCGCTGATCATTGCGGAGAAACCTTCTGTAGCCAATGACATTGCAAAAGCTTTGGGGGGCTTCACTAAATATGAGGAGTATTTCGAGAGCGATGACTTTGTTATCTCTTCTGCGGTTGGCCATCTATTAGAAATTGCTGCCCCGGAAGAATTTGATGTCAAACGCGGAAAATGGTCATTTGCGAATCTTCCAGTTGTGCCGCCCTATTTTGATTTACGTCCGATAGCTAAAACTGAATCGCGGCTTAAGGTATTACAAAAACTCATTAAACGTAAAGATATTAATGAGCTCATCAATGCATGTGACGCGGGACGCGAAGGTGAGTTGATCTTTCGCTTGATTGCACAGCATGCGAAAGCGCCGCAAGCGATTAAGCGTCTCTGGCTGCAATCTATGACCCCCGCAGCAATCAGAGACGGGTTTGCTTCTCTACGCAGTGATAGCGATATGCAACCCCTGGCAGACGCAGCGCGTTGCCGCTCTGAAGCTGACTGGCTCGTTGGCATCAATGGCACGCGCGCTATGACAGCATTCAATAGCAAGAGTGGTGGCTTCTTCCTAACAACAGTTGGTCGAGTACAAACACCAACACTGTCAATTGTTGTCGAGCGCGAAGAGCTGATTCGCAAATTTATCTCCAAAGACTATTGGGAGGTTAAGGCGGAATTTATTGCTGCGGCTGGCATATATGAAGGCCGCTGGTTTGATCCTAAGTTTAAGAAAGATACCGCAGCCCCAGATGCTCGTGAGAATCGCCTGTGGAGTGAAGCTGCTGCTCAAAGCATTGTGGCTGCATGTCGTGATAAAAAAGCGAGCGTAAAGGAAGAAGCCAAGCCTGCAACTCAACTCGCACCTCAACTATTTGATCTAACCAGCTTGCAACGTGAGGCTAATGCACGCTTCGGCTTTTCTGCTAAAAATACTTTGGGTCTAGCTCAGGCGCTTTACGAGCGCCATAAAGTGCTGACCTATCCGCGTACGGATGCTAAGGCACTGCCTGAAGATTATCTAGATACCGTAAAGCAAACCATGGAAAACCTGGCTGCGAACTCACAAGAATATCGACTATTTGCTAAACAAATTTTGCAGGGCGACCCTAAGGATCCAAAAGCTAAGGCCGGTTTTGGTTGGATCAAACCTAACAAACGTATTTTTGATAACTCAAAAATATCGGATCACTTTGCGATCATCCCCACATTAGAGTCTCCAAAAAGTCTGAGCGAGCCGGAACAAAAACTTTATGATTTAGTGGTTCGTCGCTTCTTAGCGGTTTTTTATCCCGCTGCTGAATTCCGAGTCACCACCCGCATTACCGAAGTATCTGGGCACCACTTTAAAACTGAAGGTCGGGTGCTGGTCACTCCAGGTTGGCTAACGGTATATGGTAGATCCAATCAAGCAGATGATGAATTGGTAGCGGTGCAAGAAGGTGAAACCGTCCAAAATGAAACTATTGCAGCCATCCCATTAAAAACCAAACCACCAGCGCGCTATACAGAAGCAACATTGCTGTCAGCCATGGAAAGTGCGGGCAAATGGGTGGACGATGATGAGATGCGTGAGGCGATGGCTGAAAAGGGTTTGGGCACACCTGCAACACGTGCAGCCATCATTGAAGGCCTGCTGGCAGAAAAATATATGGTTAGAGAGGCTCGTGAGCTCATTCCTACTGCCAAGGCATTCCAATTAATGACGCTCTTGCGCGGCCTGGATGTTGAAGAATTAACCCGACCAGATCTTACGGGTAGTTGGGAAAATAAGCTTTCTCTGATTGAGCGTGGCGAGATGAACCGCGATACATTTATGCAAGAAATTGCTCAGATGACCCAGCGCATCGTCAAGCGTGCAAAAGAATATGACAGTGATACCATTCCTGGTGACTATGCCACCATGTCTACACCATGTCCTCACTGCAAGGGTCCGGTAAAAGAAAACTATCGTCGCTTTGCTTGTGAGAAGTGTGGATTTACCATCAGCAAAACTCCGGGCGGGCGGGCGTTTGAATATCCAGAAGTAGAAGAACTGCTTCGCGAAAAAACGATTGGGCCACTCCAAGGTTTCCGCAGCAAGATGGGAAGGCCATTCGCCGCCATTATTAAGTTAAGTGAAATTCCTGAAGATGATGCAGATTATCCAAATGCAGGCTTTAAGCTTGAGTTTGATTTTGGCAATACTCAAGAAGATGAATCTGAAGCTATCGACTTTACTGGCCGCCAGGCTTTGGGGGTTTGCCCTAAATGCTCAGGCGCAGTATACGAAGATGGCATGCGTTACTTGTGCGAAAGAAATACCGGCCCCGATAAGTCTTGTGATTTCAAGACGGGCAAGGTCGTTTTGCAACAAGAGATCTCTGCTGAGCAAGTACAGAAATTGCTTACCGAAGGCAAAACAGATTTGCTAACCAACTTTAAATCTAACCGAACAGGGCGTGGCTTTAAGGCTTATCTTGCTTTGGGCCCAGATGGCAAAATTGGTTTTGAATTTGAAGCAAAAGCGCCAGCAAAGAAGCGGGCGGGCGCTAGCGCGGCCACCAAGTCTGCAGCAAAGCCTAAGCGCGTCAGCAAGGCTAAGTCGTCTTCTAGCACTTGAGAGCTAATGAGTTTGGCTGCCAAGGCTGACCAAAGCGCGCCCCTCGACCCCAAGGCTGTTGCCAAAAATATCCCTGGGCGTTGAGTAAGCTCGCCAATGATCGGTAGGCGATCGCCAGCAACACAGCGTATGCCAACGAAACTTCCCATCTTTTGAAGTTGGCTAACATCACCCTCTACATAATTCAATAAGCCTTTTGCTTGACTGCGATTAAAGTCATCGCTTGAATCCCAATCTTGAAGGTTGGATTCTCCCTCATCAAAACTGGAGCCTACTATCCACCGATAATTTCCATCGGGCAGTTTCTCGGCCGGTAAACAATAGCCATCGCCTGATATAGCCGTAGGTGGCAGTCGCGCCGCCCAAGAATTTTTCGCGGTAATAGAAAAAATACTCAGCTGTCCTCGCACTGGCCTCAAGGGAAGTCGGACATCAATACTCGCAACTAACTTTTTAGTTTCTAGCGCTGCCGCAATAATGACTTTATCGGCAGTCATGATTAAATCATCTTGGAGATTAAACAAGCCCCAAGCTCCGCCGACTTTTTCCAGTCGAGCTACTGAGGTATTCCAACAGCAAATCAGTTTTGGGTGTGGCTTTAACGCATCTTGTGTTGCCTCAAACAAATTGAGTGATGCACCCCGCGGAAGCCAAATGCCATCTTGATGAATCCCACAGACTTCCAGCGCCTCTTTTGCAGAGAGCGCTCGAGCCATCTCTTCATCTAGATTAAGTGATTGTAGGTAGCCCGCGACATCATCGCGATTAAAAGATTTATCTTTCTTGCTTGGCTGAAAAATACCGTGTTGTTTCCAAACCTGGCCCCAACGCGCTTCTGCCATCAAAAATGCAATGCGGGTTAATCGCAATAAGCGGGGGGCGCCACGACCAACATGAGGGTGCGCTATGGCATAAGCATGGCTAGAACATGCTGAAGCGGGGTGAGATGCAGAATCGACAATACAAACTGCTTGACCACGGTTGAGCAACTCATTGGCAATGCATGCGCCTGCTATGCCCGCCCCAATCACCACGATCTCATGGTGTTGGGGTAAGGTCATTCAGTAAAAATATTTTTGGGAAGGCTTTTTAAACTTCTAGGGGATGCCTAGGCGCTTAAGCGATTCTCAATTTTGCTACGCACTTCGATTAACTCTTTAGGCAAACGCTCACCCAAATGCTCAAACAATTCTGAATGGAGCTTGAGTTCATTCTTCCAATCATCGAGACCAACAGTAATGGCTTTCTCAAATTTTTCTACTGAGTAATCGAGACCACTCCAATGCATGTCGGCATGCTCTGGGCAAATACCAAAGACAGTTTCCTTGCCTTTAGCTGTGCCTTCAGCGCGGCCTAAGATCCAAGAAAGTACGCGCATGTTTTCGCCAAAGCCGGGCCACACAAACTTACCATTTTCATCTTTGCGGAACCAATTCACACAATAGATCTTTGGCAACACTGCGCCCTCAGCAGCCAACTTGTTGCCGATATTTAACCAGTGTTGGAAATAGTCGCTCATGTTGTAACCAGCAAATGCAATCATCGCAAATGGATCACGACGCACAACACCAACTTGACCAGTAATCGCCGCAGTAGTTTCAGAGCCCATTGTTGCGGCCATGTAAACACCTTCTACCCAGTCACGCGCTTCGCTGACCAATGGCACGGTATCTGAACGGCGGCCGCCAAACAGGAACGCATCAATTGCAACGCCCTCTGGATCATCCCAGCTAGGATCAACAGCAGGGTTGTTTGTTGCAGCAACAGTAAAGCGTGAATTTGCATGCGCGGCATTTCGGCCAGCTGCGCCATCTGCAGGAGTCCAATCCTTACCCTGCCAATCGATTAAGTGTGCTGGGGGTGTATCCGTTAAGCCCTCCCACCAAACATCACCATCATCAGTTAAACCAACGTTAGTGAAAATCACATCCTGGTTCAATGAATCCAGGCAGTTTGGATTGGTCTGACGATTTGTGCCTGGCGCAACTCCGAAGTAACCAGACTCCGGATTAATTGCGAACAAGCGCGTCTTGCCAGTAATGGCGTCTTTGCGTGGCTTGATCCATGCAATATCGTCACCAACAGTAGTCACTTTCCAACCCTCAAATCCCTTTGGGGGAATCATCATAGAGAAGTTCGTTTTTCCACAGGCAGATGGGAATGCAGCAGCAATATGGTATTTCTTGCCTTCGGGAGATGTAACTCCCAAGATCAACATATGCTCAGCTAACCAACCTTGATCGCGCCCCATATTAGATGCGATACGCAATGCAAAACACTTCTTGCCCAACAATGCGTTGCCGCCGTACCCAGAACCAAAAGACCAGATCTCGCGCGTTTCTGGATAGTGAACGATGTACTTAGCTTTGTTGTTCGGCCAAGCAACATCTTTTTCGCCAGCAGCCAAAGGCTTGCCAACAGTGTGGATGCAAGGAACAAATTCGCCAGAAGCTCCAAGCTGATCAATCACCGCTTTGCCCATACGGGTCATCAAGCGCATATTGATTGCAACATAAGGGCTGTCAGATAGCTCAACACCAATGTGGGCGATAGGTGAGCCGATTGGGCCCATGGAGAATGGAACTACATACATTGTTCTGCCGCGCATGCAGCCATCAAACAGTGGCTGAAGAGTAGCGCGCATTTCGCTTGGCTCAACCCAATTGTTGGTTGGTCCAGCATCTTCTTTTTTTTCAGAGCAGATAAAGGTACGGTCTTCAACGCGGGCAACATCATCTGGGTCAGACAAGGCCAAGAAAGAGTTTTTGCGCTTAGCTGGGTTAAGGCGCTTGAATACACCTGCATCTACCAGCAAGTCACAGAACTCATCGTATTCAGCCTGGGAGCCGTCACACCAGCGAATCTTGTCTGGCTTGGTAAGGGCGGCAATGTCTGCCACCCATTGAATCAATTTTTGATTTTTTACGTACTCAGGTGCATTGGTGTTGATTGTCATGGGAATCCTATGAAATGTAATATTTTTAATCGCACTATTTTAACATTTTGGGTAAATTTTTAGGGCACAGCCTCATCGGGGACCAGGATCCTTACTTGCCAATACAAAATTGGCTAAATATCTTGCCCAAAAGGTCATCCGGCAGGAGTTTTCCGGTAATTTGCCCAAGCTGATCTTGTGCTAAACGGAGCTCTTCTGCAAATAACTCCAGCGATATGTTGCCATCTGCTGCAAATTGTTGAGATTTTTCTAAATGAGTGCTTGCCCTATCTAAGCAATCTAGGTGGCGTCTACGAGCAACAATAGCACCCTCTTGAGGGCCGCCCCAACCCACAGACTCAAGGATTTTTTGCTTTAGCACCTCAAGCCCAGCGCCAGTCTTGGCTGAAATGAGCAATGCGCGCATCTTATTCTGGTTGGCAGTGGGTGTACCCAATAAATCTGATTTGTTGATGACCTCCAAAACAGGGCATTTGGGTGGGATTGCCTCCAATATTTGGGCTTTCAGCGTCAAGGTGGCGGAATCTACTGCGCCTGTAGAGCCTGGATCCTGCAGGAAGATCACTAAGTCTGCGGCCCGAAGAGCCTCCCAAGATCTTTCAATGCCTTTTGCCTCAACTAGATCACCAGTTTGGCGCAAGCCAGCGGTATCAATGATGTGCATGGGCACACCGCCAATAGTGATGCTCTCTTTAATGCGGTCTCTTGTGGTTCCGGCAATGGGTGTCACAATAGCGACCTCCTCACCAGCTAGACGGTTAAGGAGCGAGCTTTTTCCAACATTGGGAGCGCCAGCCAAAACTAGTTGGATGCCATCACGCAAAATCTTTCCCTGTTTTGCGCCTTCCCTGAGCGCATAAAGCTTTTCCATCACCCCACTTAAGCGTTGACGAGCCTGAGCGTTTTCCAAAAACTCAATTTCTTCTTCAGGGAAGTCCAGTGTTGACTCTACCAAAATTCGTAGCTGGGTAATCTCTTCAACTAAAGAATTAATGTCGTTTGAAAAAGCACCCTGCAGCGAACGAGCTGCCCCACGAACAGCAGCCTCACTTTGAGCGTCGATTAAGTCAGCAATCGCTTCTGCTTGAGCTAAATCGATTTTGTCATTGAGGTATGCCCGCAAAGAAAACTCGCCTGGCTCTGCAAGCACCAAGCCCCAAGCTTTCCCTAGTTCCAGACAACGCTTCATGACCAACTCTAAAAGCTGTGGGCCACCATGGCATTGCAACTCTAAAACATCTTCCCCCGTAAAAGATGCAGGGGCAGCAAAGTAAATGGCGATAAGTTGGTCGATTAACTCACCTTGAGCATCTCGGAGGGTGAGAAGGTTGGCCTGACGTGGGACCAGCACCCTATGAAATAAAGCCTCGGCAATCGGCAAAAGCTGGGGTCCACTAATCCGAATGACGCCAACACCTGCTTTGCCAGGCGCAGTAGCAACCGCAATGATGGGTAATTTTCTCGTCATCATTGCGGGCACACCTTATTTATCTTTAAGCAAGCTTTATTTGGCTGGCTTCTTTGCAAACATTTGATTGATCTGCCATTGTTGTGCAATCGACAGTAGGTTATTTACAACCCAGTACAAGACCAAGCCCGCCGGGAAGAAGAAGAACATCACAGAGAATACAAGCGGCATATACATCATTACCTTCGCCTGAATCGGGTCTGGTGGCGTTGGGTTCAGCTTGGTTTGTACAAACATGGATGCGGCCATGATGATTGGCAAAATTCCGATTGGGATTGACGTTAAACCAATCAAATCACTAATTGAGGTATCGGGCAAAGACAAATCGTGAACCCACAATATCCAAGGGGCACCGCGCAACTCTACAGAAGATAACAACACCCAGTAAAGTGCAATAAATACTGGTATCTGAATTAATACAGGCAAACATCCACCCAGAGGATTAATTTTTTCCTTACGATACATTTCCATCATGGCTTGGTTGAGTTTTTGTGGCTCACCCTTGAACTGCTCCTTCATCACCATAAGGCGTGGTTGCACCTCTTTCATGCGCGCCATTGATTTATAGCTTGCGGCAGACAGTGGGAAGAAAACCAACTTAATCAAAATGGTCAGCAAGATAATGGACCAACCCCAGTTACCCACATAGGCATGAATATTTTCTAGCAACCAAAAAATGGGTTTAGCAAGAATGGTGAGGTAGCCATAGTCTTTTAATAAAGCAAATCCAGGGGCAATAGTTTCTAAAACACTTTCTTCTTGGGGACCCACAAACAGCCTTGCCTTCTCAACAAACACAGTGCCTGGCGCAACTACACCCAAAGGGGTTTGTATGCCAATACGGTAAAGATTGTTATCAATTTTTCCAGCATAAATATCGCGCACCGTCTTGTCGCCAGGAATCCAAGCGCTGGCAAAGTAATGTTGAACCATGGCAACCCAAGCGGGGTCACCAGCAGCTACTTGGGTTGGAATGGTGATTTTGTTTTTATCGATCTCTGTGAATTCAAGCTTATTGAATTTTTCCTTTTCTGTGTATGCGGCTGGCCCAGTAAAAGTGGTCGCAGAGAATGCGCCATCGAATGGCCCAATTTTTTGTTCTTGGGAGGCGTCTCGGACAAGTTCCGTGTACAAAACCAATGCTGCTGTATTTGAGTTGCTTTGTGTAACACGGTGCCCCACATCAACAACATAACTTCCAGGACTCAAAATAAACGTCTTTTCTAGCTTTACACCATTTCGCTCGCCAACCAAAACAACAAAGGGTTTGCCAGACTCATCTTTACCAGACTGAAGTAATTTAAAAGTGCTGGTGTGATTTGGCAGGTCTGTATTACCTAAGGCAATTAGTCCGGAACGTGCAAAATACTTATGACTTGGCGTGTATTGAAATAATTCAACGGGTTTTTGCTCCGCAGTAAGTTGCTTCGGCAACTTCGCCGCAATAATATTACCGCCATTGGCACTAATTTCTAAAACTAATACATCGTTTTGCAAAACAAATTTTTCTGATGTTTCAATTGCGCCAACGATGGCTATGGGGGCTTGCTTTGGTGCAATATCGCTTGGGGCTTGAATCGGGGATGGAACATCTATTCGGGCTGCCGGCGCCTTGTCGGCCGCAACAGTCGTGTTTGCTGGGCTTCCACCAAACATTGATGGCTTACCTTCACTAACCTGCCAGTTGTTGTACAACATCAAACCTGACATCGAAAAGACTGCCCAAAGAATTGTTTTTTTAAAGTCCATTTGCATTCACTTAATGATGAGATCTTGGTTTTACTGCAGGGTCATGTCCACCTTGTGACCAAGGGTTGCAACGCAAAATGCGCCAAACCATCAGCCTAAAGCTTTTAAAAAATCCGTAATTGGCAAAACAGTCGCATGCGTATTGAGAACAGCTAGGTACAAACTTACAGTGCATACCCACAAATGGGCTGAGCACAATTTGATAGAGCCTAACAAATTTAATGGCTAATTTATTGAATAGATGCACGTTAAATTAATCCTGCGATTTGAGTACGCAAGGCCGCCTTTTCTTTGCCCCTTAATCTACCGCGAGTTTCGCGACCAATTGGTTTTTTCAGCTTCACTACAACATCGCTATTAAGGCTTGTTGTTTGAGCGCCTCTGACCAATTCACGAATCATGCGCTTTAATTGGTTGCGATCCACCGCACGCTTAGCTAGTTTTTTAGCTACCGCAATACCTAAATCTGGTTTTTCGCCCTGATTAATGCATGCCAAATACAAACCCCAATGCAAACTTGTCTTGGGGCGTGTTTTTAGTAATTCAGAAATCCTAGCGCTATTCAAATGCTAAATTAAACCGCTAAACGTTTGCGGCCCTTAGCGCGACGCGCGTTTAATACTGCACGCCCACTTTTGGTTTTCATACGAATACGAAATCCGTGGGTGCGTTTGCGACGTGTTACTGAGGGTTGGTATGTTCTTTTCATGTTTCATCCTGCAAAACCCAGTATTTTCCTTGTTGGATGACAAAAGGTCAACCGCTCATGAAGAATATATAGGTATTTTTCTCTATTTATTTAATTATTTTTTCTAAAATATTGATTTATATGGTTTTTATGGGTTTATTAACAAGTTATCCACAGGTTTTCCACGATTTTCTTGCTTGTGGATAACTTTGGAGGGTGGCTACAATGATTCCTCCAAAAGTATGAGCAACCTACAGAACCCCCCCACATTGAACTCACCTAGCCCCCTGGGGTTTTGGGATGACGCACTTGGCACACTTGCTAAGGAGCTTTCCCCCCAACAATTTAAAACCTGGATTCAGCCGTTAAGCCTAATTTCTTATGATAAAAGTGAGGGCTCACTCATTGTAGGCGCCCCAAACAGGTTCAAGCTTGACTGGATCAAAAAGACATTTAATGAGCGCTTTCAAGTTATGGCGGATCAATATTTTGGCCGGCAAGTTGCCTTGCACTTTGTTCTCAGTGTTGAAGGTTCGGGCGGTCAAACGGAAGAACTTAGTGTGTCTCAGGAAAAACCCGAGCCGCAAGGGCTTGTGGTTAATTCAGATTCGGCCTCTACAGAAGAGCAGGCTTTTGAAATTGAAGACCACTCCAAACTTAACCCCAACCTTACTTTTGAGACTTTTGTAACAGGAAAAGCCAACCAACTTGCGAGGGCCGCTTCCATCCAAGTTGCACATAACCCAGGCACTTCCTATAACCCAATGTTTCTATATGGTGGGGTAGGTTTAGGTAAAACCCATCTGATCCACGCCATTGGAAACCACCTTCTAAAAGAAAAGCCTAACGCTCGAATTCGATACATCCACGCTGAGCAATATGTTTCGGACGTCGTTAGGGCATATCAACAAAAGGCTTTTGACCGCTTTAAACGCTACTACCACTCGCTCGACCTACTGTTAATTGACGATATTCAGTTTTTTAGCGGGAAATCAAGGACTCAGGAAGAGTTTTTCTACGCCTTTGAGGCGCTCTTAAGCAATAAAGCCCAAGTCATTATCACGAGTGACACATACCCCAAGGAGATGGCAGGAATTGATGATCGCCTGATTTCTCGTTTTGACTCCGGCCTAACGGTGGCTATAGAGCCGCCGGAGCTAGAGATGCGTGTCGCCATTTTGATGAAAAAAGCATTAAGTGAAGGCATCCCCATGAGTGAAGACGTCGCCTTCTTTGTGGCCAAACACCTTAGGTCAAATGTGCGTGAGTTAGAGGGTGCATTGAGAAAAATTTTGGCATTTGTACGCTTTCATGGGAAAGAAGTCACTATTGATGTAGCTCGCGTGGCCTTAAAAGACCTGCTTTCAATACAAAATCGGCAGATTTCAGTTGAAAACATCCAAAAAGCGGTGGCGGACTTTTACAGCATTAAGGTTGCAGACATGTACTCTAAGAAGAGGCCTGCAAACATTGCACGGCCAAGGCAAATTGCGATGTTTATGGCTAAAGAGTTAACCCAAAAAAGTCTACCCGAGATTGGCGAGCTGTTTGGTGGGCGAGACCACACCACCGTTTTACATGCTGTTAGAAAGATTGGTGAAGAGCGCTCGCGTGATGGTCAACTCAACCATGAAATCCACGTTATTGAGCAAACCCTAAAATCATAGGTTTTTAGTTGTGGATAAGGCTGTGGACAGCTTAATGGATAACTTTGGGGATAAGGTGTTGATAAATTGTGGAAAGCTCGCGCTTCATGCAAAAATAGGGTGTTGAGAAAAAGTTGTCCACTATTTATGCAGTGCTTATACAAAAGTTTTCCACAGGTTTTGCTGTTTTTAATGGGTTGATTTACATACGATTTTTGACTTATCCACCGAAATAACGAGCCTTATTACTACTACTAATAAGATATATACAAGGATTTAAAAGCAATGCAACTCGTAAACACTTCACGTGATAGTTTGTTAAAACCACTCCAGGTTGTTAGTGGCATTGTTGAACGTCGACATACTTTGCCAATCTTAGCGAATCTGTTATTTAAAAAGCAGGGGGATAGAGTATCTTTTATATCAACGGATATAGAGATTCAAATAACAACCAATGCGAATTTTGGTGTTGGTGTAGAGGATGTAACTACTACGGTTGCAGCAAGAAAGTTGTTAGATATTCTGCGTGCACTTCCAGAGGGTCCGGTAGCGCTGAATCTTAAAGATAACAAAATGGTTGTGCAGAGTGGTAAGAGCCGCTTTTCTTTACAAACCCTTTCTGCAACAGAGTTTCCCGTAATGCAAAGTGTTGGTGAGGTGACTGCTAGTTGGAAGATGACTCAGAAGAGTTTTCGGCAACTGGTTGGTCAAGTACATTTTGCAATGGCACAACAAGATATTCGTTACTACCTTAATGGCATGTTATTGGTTGTAGAGGGTAAGCAAGTTATTGCTGTCGCTACAGATGGCCATCGTTTAGCTTATTCTCAAGTTGAATTAGCTGAGGCTCCGGTAGGGTCTGGTGAGAGACAAGAAATTATTATTCCTCGCAAAACTATTCTTGAGTGCCAACACTTACTTGAGGACTCAGATGAGTTGCTTGAGATGAGTCTCACATCAAACCAGGTGAAATTTACATTTGGTGATATTGAGTTGATATCTAAATTGGTTGAGGGTAAGTTTCCTGATTTTCAGCGAGTTATTCCTAAGGGCCATAAAAATTCTTTAGTAGTGGGGCGTGATGTTCTTCAATCTGCACTTCAGCGTGCTGCGATCTTGACAACCGATAAGTTCAAAGGCGTACGCTTTTCTTTATCATCAAATCGAATTACTGTTCAATCTACGAATGCCGAGCAGGAGGAGGCGCAAGAAGAGATAGAGACTGAATATGGTGGTGATGCAGTTGAGATAGGTTTTAATGTAAGTTATTTACTAGATGTTCTATCAAACCTAAAGAATGAAAAAATTCAAATTAGTTTGGGTGATGCAAACAGTAGTGCGGTAATTACTTTACCGGGCTCTGAAGACTTCAAGTATGTTGTGATGCCAATGCGTATTTAATTTAGAAAAAAATGACCGAAGAAAAAAAAGTAGTAGAGCAGTATGGTGCATCGTCAATCCAAATCTTAGAAGGTCTTGAGGCTGTTCGTAAACGTCCGGGTATGTACATCGGAGATACTTCTGATGGGACAGGTCTACACCATTTAGTATTTGAGGTTTTAGATAACTCTATCGATGAGGCGTTAGCAGGTTATTGCTCTGAGATTACCGTTGTTATTCAAACAGACAACTCAATCTCTATTGTTGATAATGGCCGCGGTGTACCAACAGGTATCAAGTACGACGACAAGTATGAGCCGAAAAGAAGTGCGGCTGAGATTGTGATGACGGAGTTACACGCTGGTGGTAAGTTTGATCAAAATAGCTATAAAGTTTCTGGTGGTTTACATGGAGTGGGTGTTAGTTGTGTAAATGCACTCTCTAAATGGTTAAAACTCACCATTCGTCGCGATGGTAAAGCACATTACATGGAGTTTGCCCGCGGCGTTATTCAAAATCGCAACATTCAAGAAGAGAATGGTGTTGCCGTATCGCCAATTACTATTACTGGTGACACAACCCTATCAGGCACAGAAGTTCATTTCTTGGCGGATGAAGATATCTTTGGAAATGTTGAGTTTCACTACGAGATACTGGTTAAACGTATACGTGAACTCTCATTCTTAAATAATGGTGTTCACATTAAATTAATTGACCAGCGCTCAGGTCAAGAAGAGGACTTTGCTTTCTCTGGAGGTGTAAAAGGGTTTGTTGAATACATCAATCAAACAAAGAATGTTTTACACCCTAATATTTTTTATGCAGAAGGGATTCGTCCTTCGGATTTGGGTGGCAACATTACTGCAGAAGTTTCAATGCAGTGGAATGATAGTTTCAGCGAACAAGTTCTTTGTTTTACCAATAACATTCCACAACGTGACGGTGGTACTCATCTAACAGGCCTACGCGCAGCCATGACACGCGTCATCAATAAATATATTGATGAGCATGAGGTTGCTAAAAAAGCGAAGGTGGAAATTTCAGGTGACGATATGCGCGAGGGGCTTGCTTGCGTTTTATCTGTGAAAGTACCTGAACCAAAGTTCTCAAGTCAAACAAAAGACAAGCTGGTTTCTAGTGAGGTTCGTGGCCCGGTAGAGGAGATTGTTGCCGAAGCTTTGAGTGCTTATTTACAAGAGCGCCCAGCAGATGCCAAGATTTTGTGCGGAAAAATTGTGGATGCTGCACGTGCTCGCGAAGCAGCACGAAAAGCCCGTGATATGACTCGCCGCAAAGGTGTTTTGGACGGCCTGGGTCTCCCAGGAAAACTGGCTGATTGCCAAGAAAAAGACCCCACAAAATCTGAATTATTTATTGTCGAGGGAGACTCTGCAGGCGGCTCTGCAAAGCAGGGCCGTGATCGACGCTTTCAGGCAATTCTTCCCCTTAAAGGAAAAATCCTTAACGTTGAGAAAGCCCGATTCGATAAGATGTTGGCCAGCCAAGAGGTGGTTACTTTAATTACCGTTCTTGGAACCGGCATTGGTGTTGAGGAATACAAGGCTGATAAGCTGCGCTATCACCGCATCATCATCATGACCGATGCGGACGTCGATGGTAGCCACATTCGTACACTCTTGCTCACCTTCTTCTATAGACAGATGCCTGAGTTGATTGAGCGCGGACACATTTATATTGCCCAACCCCCACTCTACAAGGTGAAGTTTGGTAAAAATGAGCAATACATCAAGGATGATGCCGAATTAAACCAACTTTTATTAAAAATTGCCTTAGAGTCAGCATCTCTTCAAACCCCAAGCGGTGAAATTATTGAGGGTGCTGCTTTGGGGGAGTTAGCCAAACACTATCAAGTTATTCAGTCTGTTGTGGATCGATTGTCACGCACCATTGATGAGGATGCCTTACGTGCGATTGCGTCTGGTACTCAGTTAAACCTCGATACCGAGAAGTCTGCACAAGAGTCCGCCGAGCGTCTTCGTGTTGCGCTTGCTGAGTCCTTAAACCCCTTGGCTCTTCCACCAGAAATTATTGTTCAAAAAGAAGAGCGTACCGACAGGTTTAAGCTTCTACTGTCTCGTCGCATTCATGGCAACCTGAAGTTGTCGGCAATTAATTCCGACTTTGTTCATGGCGACGACTATCAAAGTCTGGCAAATGCTGCGGCTGTTCTGTCCGGTAAAGTGTTGCCTGGTTCGAAGGTCCGTCGAGGAGATCCAGATAAAAACCAAAAAGAACAAGCCATCCAAAACTTCAGGGCAGCATTTTCTTGGTTGCTTTCCGAGGCTGAGCGTGTACTCAGTCGCCAGCGATATAAGGGTCTTGGTGAAATGAATCCATCCCAGTTATGGGAAACCACAATGGATGCAGGTTCGCGCACACTACTTCAAGTCAAAATTGAGGATGCTATTGCCGCAGACCAAGTCTTTACTACCCTAATGGGTGATGAGGTTGAGCCGCGCCGCGCGTTCATTGAGAAAAATGCTTTGATTGCTCGCAACCTGGATGTTTAACTTAAATGAGTAAAAAGAAATTAGCGGTTCCAAAAATTGATCGTTCACGTATTGTTGTGAGATCTTCCCCGATTCATGGCAAGGGCGTGTTTGTTGTAAAGCCTATTAAAAAAGGCGATGCCATTATTGAGTACAAAGGGCAACGTATCAGCTGGAAGCTGGCGGAAAAGCGGCATCCGCACGACCCAAAAGATCCAAACCATACTTTTTATTTTTCTTTAGAGGATGGGCGCTGTATTGATGCTAAGTATGGCGGGAATGCGGCTCGCTGGATTAATCATTCCTGTAAACCCAGCTGTGAAACTCGTGAAGATAGTTTTAATGGTAAGCCCCGCGTATTTATTTATGCGAAACGTGATCTTAAGTTGGGCGAAGAGCTTTTTTATGATTACTCGCTTGACATCGAAGGCCCTGTTACTAAACAAATGAAGAAAGATTATGAGTGTCGCTGTGGTGCAAAAAAATGCCGCGGGACGATGTTGGCTCTCGACCTTAAGTAATCCAAAAAATGTTGTTTCTCAGCATTCAGGATTTGGAGGCCGCCATTAACTATTGGCGCAGCCAATCACCTGCGGTTGGTGAGGAGTTGCGCTTGTGCCCCGAGGCTGCAGCGCTTGCAAAACCTTACGCCCTGATGATTGTTCAGGGCGCCCAAAGGGTTCCCATGGATGTATTGGATGAACCGGCAAAATTAGCTATCCAAGGCTACCTCAAAATAAATGGGTGAGCCAGCCCATAAGCCTTCAGCTTTTTGTAAATTTACAATTAAATCAATAACTTACAATATTAAAAATTAATTCATCTGATCTCCGGTCATATTTGTTTCACGTGAAACCAACAAAATGCTATGATCATCGCCCTATCTGAGGCAAATCATGCATTATTCAAAGAACTTCGATGTCATTGTGGTTGGTGGTGGTCACGCCGGAACTGAGGCCGCTCTCGCGGCTGCGCGCATGGGATCCGAAACCCTTCTGATTACCCACAGTATTGAGAGTTTGGGCGCTATGAGCTGTAACCCCTCAATTGGTGGTATTGGTAAGGGCCACCTAGTTAAGGAGATTGATGCAATGGGTGGTGCCATGGCGGCCGCCACTGACGAGGCTGGAATTCAATTTCGGATCTTAAATTCGAGCAAGGGCCCCGCTGTCCGAGCCACCCGTGCACAAGGCGATCGTGTTTTATATAAGGCGGCCATCCGTCGTCGCCTCGAAAACCAAGTAAATCTAACCCTCTTCCAGGCTGCGGTAGATGATCTTCTGGTTGTGGGTGATGAAGTTCAGGGTGTGGTTACGCAAATGGGGTTGAAGTTTATGGCCAAAAAGGTGGTGCTCACTGCAGGCACTTTTTTGGATGGCAAGATTCACGTTGGTTTAAATAATCACGCCGGCGGCCGAGCTGGCGATCCTGCCGCCGTTTCTTTGTCGGCCAGACTAAAAGAGTTGAAACTTCCCCAGGGGAGATTAAAGACTGGCACCCCACCCCGGATTGATGGAAGAACTATTGATTTTTCGGTGATGATGGAGCAGCCGGGGGATTTAGACCCGGTACCTGTTTTCTCCTATCTAGGTCGACCAGAGCAACACCCCAGGCAAGTTCCTTGTTGGATTTCTCATACAAATGAGCAAACACATGACATTATTCGGGGTGGCCTAGATCGCTCCCCAATGTATACCGGAGTTATTGAGGGGGTTGGCCCGCGCTACTGCCCCTCTATCGAGGACAAGATCCATCGTTTTGCATCTAGAAATAGCCACCAAATCTTTTTAGAGCCAGAAGGACTAACAACCAACGAGTTTTACCCCAACGGCATTTCTACTAGCCTCCCCTTCGATATTCAATGGAGTTTGGTGCGAAGCATTCGGGGCCTAGAATCTGCTGTGATTGTGCGCCCCGGTTATGCAATTGAATATGACTTCTTTGATCCGCGCCATTTACGACATAGCTTAGAGACTAAGGCGATAGCTGGGCTTTACTTTGCCGGTCAAATTAATGGTACAACAGGCTACGAAGAGGCCGCCGCTCAAGGGATGTTAGCCGGCATTAATGCTAGCTTGGCAGCGCAGGGAAAAGAGCCATGGCTCCCCAAACGGAGTGAGTCCTATATTGGCGTCTTAGTAGACGACCTTATTACCCTGGGGGTCCAGGAACCCTATCGCATGTTTACTAGTCGAGCAGAATATCGCCTGAGCTTGCGCGAAGATAATGCTGATCTGCGCCTAACCACCATTGGCCGTGAGCTTGGCTTGGTAGACGACAACCGCTGGAATGCGTTCCGCAGAAAACAAGAGGCTGTTTCACGTGAAACATCCCGCTTGCAAGATATTTGGATTGGGCCAAAGCATGGGTCCGCAAAGGCGGTTTCTGAGCTTTTAGGCCAAGACCTATCACACGAGTGTAGTTTGGTCGATCTTTTGCGCCGCCCCGGCATCACTTATGAGGCGGTCACGAGTTTGGCCGAGGGCCTTTGGTCGCCGGGCGCCCTGGATGATGACTTGGGTTTAGCGCAGCAAATTAGCGACCAAGTTGAAATTTCTATTAAATATCAAGGTTATATAGACAGGCAAGCAGTTGAGATTGCCCGACAAGAGCATAACGAGAGCTTCCCCTTGTCCGAGGCTTTGGACTATACCCAGGTTCTTGGCTTGTCTAAAGAGGTGCAGCAAAAACTGAACCTTCATAAGCCTAGCACTTTAGGTCAGGCCGGTAGGATTTCCGGTGTTACGCCGGCAGCCCTCTCTTTATTACTGGTTCATCTAAAAAAAGGCTTAGGCCGGACCCAAGAAGAAACCCATGAGTAATGACTTGGTTTCTTTGGGGATTGAGGAATTGGGTCTCAATCTCAGTCCCGCGAATATTGGAGATTTAGAGCTCTTTTTGCAGGAAATGGGCCGGTGGAACCGGGTGCATAATTTGACTGCAATTGAGGGTGAAAAGAACTCTGTTCGTTTGCATCTAATTGATTCCATTACAGTTTTACCAATAATGCGCCAATTTCTGACATTAAAAAACCCTAAAATCGCAGACCTTGGTTCAGGCGGCGGCCTACCTGCAATCCCCATTGCCATATTGCAGCCAGAGTGGCACCTGACATTAATTGAGGCGATCCGTAAAAAAACAGCATTCTTGCAACATGTACGCGGTAAGTTGGGCTTGCAGAACATCCAAGTTATGACTGAGCGCGCTGAAGTGGTGGCGCAGTCGCAAGCAGGACGCTTTGATGCGGTAATTTCTAGGGCATTTACTAACCTTGCCCACTTTCTAGAGCTTTCCTTTCCCCTTCTGAAGTCCGATGGTTTGGTATTTGCGATGAAGTCTAAGCGCGCAGATGAGGAGTTGCGGGATGTTTGCATGGATGACTGGCGATTGGTGGCTGACGAGCCTCTGCGAATCCCCAATTTAGAGGTGGATCGCCGGCTTTTAGTCTTATCCCCCATGAGAAAATTACCCCTTTAAAGCTCGACATTTTTAAGAAAAACTATGGCTAAAATATTTTGTATTGCGAATCAAAAAGGCGGGGTTGGAAAAACTACCACTGCCGTTAATTTGGCCGCAGGTTTAGCCGGGCACCAGCAACGTGTTTTGTTGGTAGATTTGGATCCACAGGGTAACGCCACAATGGGATCTGGAATTGAAAAAGCAGATCTCAATAGCACTGTGTATCAAGTGTTAATTGGCTTGTCATCAGTGAAAGAATCTTCGGTACGTTGTGATAGTTCTGGCTATGATGTGTTGCCAGCAAATCGCGATTTAGCCGGTGCGGAAATTGAGCTGGTAGATTTAGATTCCCGTGAGCAACGATTGAAAGATGCGCTTGCGCTCGTTGCAAAAGACTATGACTTTATTTTGATTGATTGCCCCCCTGCACTATCTTTGTTAACGTTGAATGGATTGTGTGCAGCAAACGGCGTGATTGTGCCAATGCAGTGTGAATATTTTGCATTAGAGGGGTTGTCAGATTTAGTAAACACAATCAAACAAGTGCATGCAAATTTAAATCCCGATTTGGTAATCATTGGTTTGTTGCGAGTGATGTTTGATGCGCGCATGACCCTTCAACAACAAGTTTCCGATCAATTGCTTGAGCACTTCGGCGACAAAGTATTTAAGAGCATTATTCCCCGCAATGTCCGCCTCGCCGAAGCCCCGTCATATGGGCTTCCGGGGGTGGCTTTTGATAGGTCATCCCGCGGCGCTAAGGCCTACTTAGAGTTTGGCGCCGAGATGATTGAGCGCATTAAGCAAATGTAAAACCTTGGAACAATAAAATATTATGGTTGCAACAAAGAAAAAAGGCTTGGGTCGTGGCTTAGAGGCCTTGCTCGGCGACAAAGCGCAAAAGGAAAGCACGGCAGAAATTAATCGCCTGCCATTAACGGCATTGCAGGCCGGTAAATACCAGCCACGTCAAAAAATGGAAGCAGGCGCATTACAAGAGTTAGCTGAAAGTATTCGCGAGCAAGGTGTGATGCAACCATTGTTGGTGCGCTTGGTTGCCCCGGGAAAATATGAAATTATTGCCGGTGAGCGCCGCTTTCGTGCAGCAACTTTAGCTGGCTTAAAAGAGGTGCCCGTTTTGGTTTCTGTAGCAAACGATCAGGCTGCCGCGGCAATGGCTTTGGTTGAGAACATGCAGCGTGAAGATCTGAATCCGCTGGAAGAATCCCAAGGTCTTGCAAGATTGATCCAGGAGTTTGGTTTTACGCACGAACAGGCAGCAAAAGCGATCGGCAAGTCACGTAGTGCCGTAACCAATTTATTGCGCTTGAACCAGTTAGCAAAACCAGTCCAAGCGATGCTTTTGGCGGGCGAGATTGATATGGGGCATGCCCGCGCTCTATTGCCCTTGCCCGGAGCCAGCCAAGTTGCTTTGGCACAAAGAATTGCGGCCCAAGGCCTTTCTGTCAGAGAGGCGGAGAGAATGTCTGCTGCCCTTGCGCTTGCTGGCGGTCAGATTGGGGATAAACAAGCTAAAACGCAGCCTGGGGTTGGCTCACCAAGCCGTGACCCAGATATGCGCCGTTTAACTCAAGAAATCGCTGATTTAATAGGCTTAAATGCAGAATTTAAGTTTAAGGGCAAGGGCGGCGAGCTCAGAATCCGCTTTAGCCAATTTGATGAGTTGGACTCTTTATTGAAAAAGCTTGGCATTGAGACGTAAAAGTCTTCAAAAATGACCCTAAAACATTTGACCTATTGCAGTGCACACATTAAACTCACGGGGCTAAATTGATTCCTCAAAAAAATCGATTTTCCGAGGCAAAGGATTGGGATGAGCCCGAAGAAGAGGTGTATCGGGTTTTAAGTAAAGAGGAGATGACGGCGCTGCAAGCTAGCAACGCTGTTAAACACCCCCCACTGTCGCCCTGGAGAATTTTGGCTGCGCAAGTTGTGCTTACTGCGCTCAGTATGGCGATTTGGTCAATTTTTGGGGAGCCGGCGGGTGTAAGCCTTTATACTCAGTCGGCCTTTTTAGGTGGTTTAATCAGCGTCTTGCCGTCAGCCCTGTTTTTAATCAGGCTGGAGTTAGCAAAAAAAGCGCAAGTATTAAATCCAGGGAATTATTTAGCAGCATTAGTTTCGGGCGAATTTATCAAAATCGTCGTGACTTTGATGTTGTTTTTAGGGGTTGCATATTGGCTTCCGGGCGTATTTTGGGTCCCGTTGTTGGTGACTTATGTGCTTGCCCTTAAGTGTGTGTGGCTAGCGTGGTTGTGGCGCTAAGAGCAATAAATGAGATTGAAACAAAGGACTAGTTAAGAGATGTCTAGCGAAGTAAACCAAGCCCACGCGGCAGCTGAACAAATGACGCCAACAGCGTACATTTCTGAGCACTTACAAAACCTTAACAATACGGGTGGGCCACAGACGTCCATCATTGATTTCAGCATAATCAATTTAGATACGATTTTTTGGGCATCAGCCATGGGCTTGCTCGCCGTATTTATTTTGTTGATTGCAGCGCGCCGAGCAACTCCAGGTGTGCCGGGCCGCTTCCAGTGTTTTGTTGAAATGATTGTGGAGATGGCTGAGACACAATCGAAAAGTATTGTGCATGGCGACCGCTCTTACATTGCGCCGCTTGCCTTGTTTGTGTTTTTTTGGATCATCCTTTTAAATACCCTCGACTTGATCCCGGTGGATTGGGTTTTAGGTGTTAATCATTTCATCGAAAGCTTTGGTGTGCATGTGCCTCACCACAAAGTGGTTCCTACAACCGACCTAAATGCAACGATGGGTATGTCTATGTCCGTTCTGCTTTTAGTTTTCTTTTACAGCTTTAAAGTTAAAGGTTTCGGCGGCTTTTTGCATGAACTCATTTCTGCCCCGTTTGGTGCGAAGTGGTACCTAGCCCCATTTAACCTTGCTTTGAACATCATCGAATATCTTGCTAAAGGCGTTTCACTAGGAATGCGACTTTTCGGCAATATGTATGCCGGCGAGCTGGTTTTCTTGTTGATCGCATTACTAGGCAGTGTGTGGACATTTAATTTAGATTTATCCCTGTTCGGATTGGTGGGCCATGTTATTGCTGGATCGGCTTGGGCCATCTTCCACATTTTGGTTATTTTGTTGCAAGCCTTTATTTTCATGATGTTGACCCTGGTTTACATCGGGCAAGCACATAGCCACCACTAAGATTTTTAACTTATCTCTTTAACTTCAGGAGTCAGCAACATGCAACAATTTCTCGCAAACATTCAAGGTTTCACAGCAATCGCCATCGGCATCATCATCGGCCTCGGCGCGATCGGCGCTTGTTTAGGCATTGCTTTGATGGGCGGCAAGTACATCGAAGCTTGTGCACGTCAACCAGAATTGATGGAGCCACTCCAAACTAAGATGTTCCTTTTGGCTGGTTTGATCGACGCTGCGTTTTTGATCGGCGTTGGTGTTGCAATGTTGTTTGCTTTCGCAAACCCACTGCTTGCAGTTATTAAGTAATTGTTTTGGCGTGGATGACTATCGGGTCATCCAACCGTTCTCAACAATACTGAAAGGAATATCGTGAATCTGAACGCGACCCTATTCGCGCAAATGATCGTTTTCTTCGTCTTATGGTGGGTTGTTGCACGCTTTGTGTGGCCACCGCTAGTTAAGGCGTTAGATGAGCGTTCAAGCAAAATTGCTGACGGCTTAGCAGCTGCCGAGCGCGGTAAAGAAGCACTCGCACTAGCAAGCAATGAAGCAGAGCAAGAATTAAATAAAGCACGCCAAGAAGGTGTGCAGCGTGTTGCAGAAGCAGAAAAACGTGCACAAATGTCCGCAGAAGAAATTCGCGTCAACGCACAAGCTGAAGCAGCCCGCATCATTTCTCAAGCTAAGCAAGATGCAGATCAACAAGTTACTCGTGCCCGTGAAGTCTTGCGCGCTGAGGTTGCGGTGTTGGCTGTTAAAGGTGCAGAGCAAATTTTGCGTCGTGAAGTAGATGCAAAAACACATAGCGCATTGCTTGATCAACTAAAGGCAGAACTTTGATATGGCTGAATTAGCCACGATTGCACGCCCTTACGCCGAAGCGCTTTTTCAAAGCGCCAGGCCCGCTGAGCTCGCTACTTGTTTAGAGCAGTTAAATGAATTGGCGCAGCTTGCTGCATTGCCAGAGGTTGCTGCTTTATCAAACAATCCAAAAGTATCTGCAGATGATTTAAGTAAATTGCTTTCCGGCATGGTGAAGACAAAGCTGGACGGCAAAATTGCAAGTTTTTTAAGTCTTGTAAATCAAAACCATCGCTTGCTTGCTATGCCTGAAATTGCTCGTCAATTTGAGGCTATGAAAAATCAGGGCGAAGGTGCAGCAGAAGTAATGATTACTAGCGCATTCCCATTAGAGGGTTCTGCGTTGAATGATTTGTTGTCAAGTTTGAAGAAGCGCTTTGGGGGTAAAGAATTACGCCCAACTATTCAAGTAGATCCTGCATTGATTGGCGGAGTTCGCATTCAAGTCGGAGATGAAGTGATGGATAGTTCTGTTAAGGCGCAGTTAGCTCACATGCAAACAAGTCTTGGCGCATAAGTTATCCCTATTAAGAACATACGAAATAAGACCCAGGAGTAAGTAATGCAACTCAACCCTTCCGAGATCAGTGAGCTGATCAAAAGCCGAATTAGCGAAATGGGTGTTGATTCCCAACTTCGCAACGAAGGCACTGTAATTTCAGTGACCGACGGTATTTGCCGCGTACATGGCTTGTCTGGTGTTATGCAGGGCGAAATGTTGGAGTTCCCTAACAACACAATTGGCCTTGCGTTGAACCTTGAGCGTGATTCAGTTGGTGCTGTGGTGTTGGGTGAATACACCCACATTAAAGAAGGCGATCCAGTTAAATGTACTGGCCGCATTTTGGAAGTCCCTGTTGGTCCAGAGTTGCTCGGCCGCGTTGTAAACGCACTCGGTCAACCGATTGATGGCAAAGGCCCAATCAATACTAAATTGACTGACTTTATTGAAAAAGTTGCTCCAGGCGTTATCGCTCGTCAATCCGTTAGCCAGCCAGTTCAAACTGGTTTGAAGGCGATTGATGCAATGGTTCCAATCGGTCGAGGTCAGCGCGAGTTGATCATTGGTGACCGCCAAACAGGTAAGACAGCTGTTGCGGTTGACGCAATCATTAACCAAAAAGGTAAAGGCGTTTATTGCGTTTACGTTGCGATTGGTCAAAAAGCTTCTACTATTGCTAACGTTGTTCGTAAGCTCACAGAGCTAGGCGCAATGGAATACACCGTCGTTGTAGCAGCAAGTGCGTCTGAGTCTGCAGCAATGCAGTACCTCTCAGCATATGCTGGTTGCACAATGGGCGAATATTTCCGCGATCGCGGTGAAGATGCATTGATCGTTTATGACGATTTAACAAAACAAGCTGTTGCATACCGTCAGATTTCATTGCTTTTGCGTCGCCCACCAGGCCGCGAAGCTTACCCTGGCGATGTGTTCTACCTTCACTCACGTTTGTTAGAGCGCGCTGCTCGTGTAAGCGCTGACTATGTTGAGAAATTTACAAACGGTTCAGTTAAAGGTAAGACAGGCTCATTAACTGCATTGCCGATTATTGAAACTCAAGCCGGTGACGTTTCTGCATTCGTTCCAACCAACGTGATTTCGATTACCGACGGCCAGATCTTCTTGGAAACTGACTTGTTTAACGCTGGCGTGCGTCCTGCGATTAACGCCGGTATTTCTGTTTCTCGTGTTGGTGGCGCGGCTCAAACTAAAGTTATTAAGAAATTGTCTGGCGGCATCCGTACCGACTTGGCGCAGTATCGTGAATTAGCAGCATTTGCACAGTTCGCATCTGACCTTGATGATGCAACTCGTAAGCAGCTCGAGCGTGGTAAGCGCGTTACCGAGTTGTGCAAGCAGGCCCAGTACAAGCCTTTGCAGGTTTGGGAAATGGCTGCTTCACTTTATGCGATGAATAACGGCTACTTTGATGATCTTGAAGTAAAGCACGTATTAGCATTTGAAAAAGGCTTGCAAGATCATCTGAAATCAAAATACGCTGACTTGGTCGGTCGCATTGAAGAGACTAAAGACTTGAGCAAGGATGATGAAGCTGCCTTGCGTGCTGCAATTGAGGACTACAAGCGTTCAGCCTCTTTCTAAGAGGGCCCGCATAAATCATGGCAAGCACAAAAGAGATACGATCTAAGATCAAGAGCGTGCAAAACACGCGCAAGATCACGAAGGCAATGGAAATGGTCGCCGCATCTAAGATGCGTCGCGCCCAAGAGCGCATGCGCAATGCACGTCCATATGCTGAAAAAATTCGCGAGATTGTTGCCAACCTTTCCAAGGCAAATCCCGAGTTCCGCCCTGCTTATATGGCAACTCGTGATGAAAAGAAAATTGGCACAATCTTGGTAACAACAGACAAGGGTTTATGCGGCGGTCTAAACACCAACGTATTGCGCCTGATTGCAAACCAAGTGCGCGATATGCAAGGTAGCAACATTGGCATTGAATACACTGCCATCGGTTCAAAAGGCCTCCAGTTTTTAAATCGCTCTAAAGCAAAACTAATTTCTCAAACAATTCAGATTGGTGATACGCCACATATGGATGTTTTGATTGGCGCAATTACGGCCCAGCTGGAAGCATTTGAGCGCGGTGAAATTGATGCTGTTTATTTGGCATATACCCGCTTTGTAAATGCAATGAAGCAAGAGCCTGTTTTAGAAAAACTCTTGCCATTAGAGCCGGCTGCATTGTCTCCAGAAGAAAAGTCAGGAAATTCTTGGGACTACATCTACGAGCCAGATGCAGAGTCTATCTTGAATGGTTTGCTCAAGCGTTATGTCGAAGCAATGATTTATCAAGCTGTTGCTGAAAATATGGCTTCAGAACAATCTGCACGAATGGTCTCAATGAAGGCCGCTTCAGATAATGCGAAGAATGTGATTGGCGAATTGCAATTGGAATACAACAAAACACGACAGGCTGCTATTACTAAAGAGCTGTCAGAGATTGTTGGTGGAGCGGCCGCGGTTTAAGCGGTCAGCGTTTAGGAATACGAAAGAATTCAGGAATCAAAAGCGGAGAAATGCGATGAGTAACGGAAATATCGTGCAGTGTATTGGTCCAGTGGTGGACATCCAGTTCCCACGTGACAACATGCCAAACATTTATGATGCCTTGACATTGGTTGAGAGCGGAGAAAAATCATTTGCTGAAAAAGGTTTGACCTTTGAAGTTCAGCAACAAATTGGTGATGGCGTTGTTCGCGCAATTGCTATGGGTGCTAGTGATGGATTGCGTCGTGGCATGGAAGTAAAATCGACTGGTGCTCCAATTTCTGTTCCGGTTGGTCCAGCAACATTGGGCCGCATTATGGATGTTTTAGGTCGCCCAATTGACGATGCAGGTCCTATTGCTACTGAAGACCGTCGCGCTATTCACCAGCCAGCACCAAAGTTTGATGAACTATCACCATCCGTTGACCTGTTGGAAACCGGCATTAAGGTTATCGACTTAGTTTGCCCGTTTGCTAAAGGCGGTAAGGTCGGCTTGTTCGGTGGTGCGGGTGTTGGCAAGACCGTGAACATGATGGAATTGATTAACAACATCGCCAAGCAGCACTCAGGCTTATCCGTGTTTGCTGGTGTTGGTGAGCGTACTCGTGAAGGTAATGACTTCTACCACGAGATGAAAGAATCTAATGTTGTAGACAAAGTGGCGATGGTGTTTGGCCAGATGAATGAACCTCCTGGTAACCGTTTGCGCGTTGCGTTAACTGGTTTGACAATGGCTGAAGCATTCCGTGACGAAGGCCGCGACATTTTATTCTTCGTTGACAATATTTATCGTTACACACTCGCCGGCACTGAAGTATCAGCGTTGCTCGGTCGTATGCCGTCTGCTGTAGGTTACCAGCCAACGCTGGCTGAAGAGATGGGTAAGCTGCAAGAGCGCATTACTTCAACAAAGACTGGTTCTGTAACATCTATTCAGGCCGTTTACGTTCCTGCAGATGACTTGACCGATCCATCACCAGCCACAACCTTTTTACACCTAGACTCCACGGTTGTGTTGTCACGTGATATTGCTGCATTGGGTATCTACCCAGCGGTTGATCCTTTGGATTCAACCAGCCGTCAGCTTGACCCACAAGTAGTTGGTCAAGAGCACTATGAGGTTGCTCGCGAAGTTCAGATGACTTTGCAGCGTTACAAAGAGCTACGCGACATTATTGCAATTTTGGGTATGGATGAGTTGTCACCAGAAGACAAGCAGGCCGTATCACGCGCACGTAAAATTCAGCGCTTCCTGTCCCAGCCTTTCCACGTTGCTGAAGTATTTACTGGTTCACCAGGCAAATACGTTCCATTGAAAGAAACTATCCGTGGTTTCAAAATGATTTGTAGCGGTGAATTGGATCATTTGCCAGAGCAAGCGTTCTACATGGTGGGTTCAATTGATGAAGCCATCGAGAAAGCTAAGAAGCTTTAATCGAACTCATCTAAGGAAATTATGTCAACCATACGCGTCGATGTAGTAAGTGCTGAGCAATCTATTTTCAGCGGCGAAGCCAAATTTGTTGCGCTTCCTGGTGAGAATGGTGAGCTTGGTATTTTGCGCGGTCACACTCCTTTGATTACACGCATTCGTCCAGGCTCAGTTCGTATTGAAAAAGCTGACGGTGATGAAGAGTTTGTATTCGTTGCGGGCGGCTATTTAGAAGTTCAGCCTGATCGTGTCACAGTATTGGCAGATACCGCTATTCGTGGTCATGATTTAGATGAAGCCAAAGCTAATGAAGCTAAGAAGCGCGCTGAAGAAGCAATGCAAAATCGTGGCACTGAATTTGATCTGGCATTGGCTCAGTCGGAATTTGCAATGGCAGCAGCTCAGCTCGCCGCGATTGCACGTTTCCGCCGCAAAAAATAAGATTCGGTTACCCCCTTGCTATTAAATGATCGGTTTTTAAAAGCCTGTTTGGGCGAAGCGGTTGATCAAACGCCGCTCTGGCTGATGCGTCAGGCTGGCCGCTACTTACCGGAGTACAACGCCACCCGTGCAAAAGCCGGCAGCTTTCTCGGCCTTGCTAAAAATCCAGCCTATGCTACTGAAGTAACGCTTCAACCATTAGACCGTTACCCATTAGACGCAGCAATTTTGTTCTCCGATATTCTGACCATTCCTGATGCAATGGGTCTGGGCTTGAAATTTACTGCAGGCGAAGGCCCCAGCTTTGATCATCCCCTTCGCACCGAAGAGGCTGTTAAAAAGTTACGTGTTGCCGACATGGATCAGCTCAAATATGTTTTTGATGCTGTATCTGAAATTCGTAAAGCATTGATTCAGGATGGAAAGCAGCGCGTTCCTTTAATTGGTTTCTCTGGAAGCCCATGGACATTAGCTTGCTACATGATTGATGGTTCGGGTTCCGACGATTTCCGTCATGCCAAGACTATGATGTTTAGTCGTCCTGATTTGCTTGAGCATATTCTTGAAATTAATGTGCAGTCAGTTGCAGCCTATTTGATTGAGCAGGTTAAAGCTGGAGCGCAAGCACTCATGATTTTTGATACCTGGGGAGGACTGCTTCCTGATGGCTGGTATCAGCGTATGTCTTTGGCAGCAATGCAAAAAGTGATTGCACTACTCCCGCGTGAACACGAAGGCCGCAAGATCCCAATCATCATGTTTACTAAGGGTGGCGGAATTTGGTTAAATGATATGGCTCAAGTTGGAGCAGATGTCATTGCCCTTGATTGGACCGTTCGCTTAAGTCATGCACGCAAACAGCTCTTGGACATAAATAAGCCTTTAGCCCTGCAGGGAAATTTAGACCCATTAATTTTGTTCTCTGAGCCAAAGCAGATTGCAGCAGCGGTTACCGCGCTTTTGGATGACTTAGCCGCCGCCCCAGTTTTGAAGTCAGGCTTAAATGCACTTGATGGCCATGTCTTTAACTTGGGTCATGGTATCAATCAATTTACTCCACCCGAAAGCGTTACGGCACTCTCCGAGACTGTAATCTCCAGGTCAAAAGCCCTGCGGGCAGCCCAATAAGCACGAGTAATTGCTAACTTTAGGCAATAATCCGCTAAAAGTTATGCACAGAAATGTGCAAAATAATAAATACAGTGAGATTCGGGGGAATTCTGAACTTTCACCTTTAGTAATCAATATAAATTATTGATTTATATAGAAAATAAATAAAATATTAATTTTCTACAAAAGACCACAGCCCTATAAAATTTGCATAGAAACAGTAAAGAAAGAATGATATCCACAGACTTATCCACAGGATGGGGTGGAAAATCTAAGTAAATGACGCTTAAACCCATAGTTGTTCAGGTAGTGATAGATAAGCCCCTTGCCCAGAGCTTTGACTACCTATGGAATGTGGATACATTGGGTCAATTACCGGAAATTGGTAATGTAGTTGAGGTGTCATTTGCCAGAACAAAAGAAATAGGGCTGGTAATAAAAGTGAGCGACCACTCTGAATATGAAGTTCAAAAACTTAAATCTGTAGAGCGCCTTGCCCCTCTTCCAGAGTTCGATCCTGCCCTCTTGCGATTGATGAATTTTGCAAGCCAGTATTACATCCATGCGCTTGGAGAGACCATCTTGCCAGCAATCCCACAGATGTGGAAAAAGGCCGATAACTGGGAAAAAATCCCAGAAAAACTAGTGTCAGCCGAAAAGAAAATCAAAAAGAAAGTTGATACGGTAGTGGAAGGGCTGATCACCCAAAATCAATTGAATCCCAACCAAAAGATTGCCTTGCAAGACTTATTGGCAGCCGGTGAAAAAGAAAATCAATACAGAGCAATCCTATTGCAGGGTCAAACAGGGAGCGGCAAGACTGCCGTCTTCCTCAATTGGCTGGCAAGTATCCTCAATGAAGAAAGTGCCCAAGTACTTTTGTTGGTCCCTGAAATTAATTTAACGCCACAATTGGAGAGGCGCATAAGAGCATATTTTCCAAATAAAAGGATGGCGGTATTGCATAGTGGCGTTAGTGAAAAGAAAAGAGGTATTGCTTGGTATGAAGCAATGACTGGAAAAGCACAAATTATTTTAGGGACCAGGTTGGCAGCTTTAACGCCAATACCAAATTTACGAGCAATTGTGGTTGACGAAGAGCATGACCCATCCTATAAACAACAAGATGGTACACGTTACTCCGCAAGAGATTTGGCAATATGGCGAGCGCATGATCAAAAAATTCCCATCCTTCTATCATCTGCAACACCGTCATTAGAAACCTGGCTGGCTGCTCAATCGGGCCGGTATGAATACATTCGGCTCGATCAGCGCGCCAAGGGCGCAAGCCTACCCAGCGTGCACTTAATCAATACGCGTGATCCACAAAATCAATTTAGTCCAGGTGATATAGGTGCGCCTAAGGAAAAAAGCCTTATTACCAAAACGCTTGCAAATGCTATTACTAGGTCTTTGGCTGAAAAAAAACAGTGCTTAATTTTGATTAATCGTCGCGGATATGCCCCTGTTCTCAGTTGCTCGGCATGTAGTTGGCTGTCAAAGTGCACACAATGCTCAACTTATACCGTTCTGCATAAGGCGGGAGCGCTGGGGAAAAGGTCGGTATTAAGTTGTCACCACTGTGGCTTGGTGAAATCAATTCCACAGTTTTGCCCAGATTGCGGCAACGCCGATTTAAAAACACTTGGCCATGGAACGCAAAAGTTAGAGGATGCCATCGAGGAAATGTGGCCGCAAGCAAGAGTGCTTCGCGTAGATACAGACGCAAGTCGAAAGAGCAAGGGTGCTGAGGTCCTCTTTCAGGAAATACATGATGGCAATGTAGATATAGTTGTTGGTACCCAAATGATTGCTAAGGGGCATGACTATCAGAACATCGGGTTGGTGGCAGTGTTGGATGCAGATAGTAGACTCTATTCAGCCGACTTCAGAGCTGCTGAAAGATTGTTTGCACAGTTAGTTCAAGTTGCTGGACGTGCAGGAAGGTCTGGGGCTAGCGGTGAAACTGGCGGCGATATTTATATCGAGACACGGTACCCAGAGTCACCCGTGTTTCAGTATTTGTTAAGACATGATGTAGATGGTTTTTTAGCATTTACTGCTAGTGAGCGAGAGGAGGCAAAACTACCACCCTACGCTTACCAAGCGCTTATTCACGCAGAAGGTAAAAGTTTAGATAAAGCAATTCAGTTTTTACATGAACTGAAAGCGGGCATGAAAAGCAGGGGCATGATTACAAAGGAACTAAAGGTTTATGACCCCGTACCCAAGCCTGTCATGAGGATTGCTGGTTCAGAGCGTGCCCAATTATTAATTGAATCAGGTAGTCGCAAGGCTCTACAAGAGGCTCTTGAAATAATTGATCAAGAATTGCGCCAGGATTCAGCAGGAAGAATCAGCAAAACATCTCGAATTCGTTGGTTAGTAGAGCGTGATCCTATTGCGATTTAAGCACCAGGGCCAGTTTCATATTCCGCAAGAGATATCAAACCAGCAAGATTAGTACTTAAAGATTCTGATGACGAAGGTTTGATCTTAAAGAGCCATGTCCCATAAGGCTTTTCATTTACAAGTTCAGGGCTGGAATCCATCGCTTCATTGATAGCGACGATTTCACCGCTAATAGGCGCATGAATATCACTAGCGGCCTTAACAGACTCTATTGCAGCGATGGCTTCGCCCTGCTTCACTTGCTGGCCAATTATCGGCGCTTGAAAAAACATGACATCACCCAAAGCTTCTTGCGCATGATTGCTAATACCAATCCACGCCAGACCATCATCTTCGATGCTAGCCCACTCATGCGTTTCTGCAAATTTAAAGGTATCTTGAGTTTTCATTGTTTATCCTGTGAGATATATTCTTGGTATTCACGCAGATTTAATTAATGCGATTAAAACGAAATTATGGCTATTGGGTGATGATGCCCACTTTGCTCCGGGTCATGGGCCAACGTCAACATTTGGGAAGGAGCGTCAAACTAACCCTTATATTGGGGGCTAATCAAAACTGAATTGGTAAAACTAAATTGAAAGATTAAGTTTTTGCTGAACCGGTACGATGTGTGCGATTATATAAACAGCTTGCACAAATCCAACGTTGCTTGCGGTTACTTGTTGGAATCCAAGTGCCGCCTTCTAGGCGCTTTTCGCGACTGCACGAAGAGCAAAACTTAAGGCTCTGTGAGGTTTCTTGGGTAGCAGCTGGAGTCGAGGTAGTCATGGGCAATCCGGGTAAGCCAAATCTTGTACAGAGGATCTATTTTACCCGTTTTGTCCCGCTGGGGCTGGGCTTAGAACGACCCTGACCGAATCGGCCGTTTTATTGCCCTCAAAATCAAGCCAGGCCTTGTTTTCGAAGTCATACAGCTTGCACTTGCGAGCGGTATCAAAGTACCAGGCCCAAGAGAACTTTTGGACAAAAATACGCTCGGGAAGGATAGTTTCCAGGGTATTTTGCGCCTCTTGGAGGCGATAAAGGGGGACGCTCATATCCACGTGGTGAGCTGTATGCTCCATGATATGGTGCATTAAAGAGCCCCAAATCCAGTTAAACGTTAAATGCACTGTGGTGGATACGAAAGGTTGGGCGCGTAACCACTCAGATTTTTTGTCATACCAAGAAACCTTTGGGTGGGTATGGTGAACATAGACTACAAAACCGATCATTCCATTCCAGAACAGGAAAGGAATGGCAAAGCCTGTAATCAGCCCCAGCCAAATTGATTGGCCTGTAGCCAAAGCGCCAGCAATAAGGCAGCTAATCCAGATGATGGCAAAACCAGTTACCAGTAAATTATCTTTTAAGAAAATCGGGCGATCACCCGGCTTGTTCTTGGCGTTAGGGAAATACTCGCGTCTCCACCAGATTTCAATAAGGTAGTAGAAAACTGGACCCCAGCCGCTACGGTAGAGGCGCTCTAAACCCTTGCGCCACGAAGGAAGAGCATCAAATTCCGCTTTTGAAAGCGGCGCCCACACAAAGTCAAAGCCCTTTAGATTAGTTTGGCCGTGGTGAACTACGTTATGGCCTACATCCCATAAGCTGTAAGGGGTCAGGGACGGCAAAAACGCTATGCGACCCAATACTTTATTTAGTTCGCGATGTGGTGTATAACTTTGATGGCAAGCATCGTGACCTAAGATGAAGATGCGACCAGTAACAAAACCAGCAACCAATCCCAAGATGATCTTGATGAGGATGCTTTCAACAAAAATCGTTCCAGCGATACAGGCAAGCCACAAAACAGCATCAAATGCTAGAAGTGCGATCGCTTTCACGGTTTGTCCTTGAGCCATTGGGATCAACCAGCTACGAATTACTTTTCGGTGCGGCAATGGAAGATCAGGAGCTAAGGGATTAGCTATAGATGGCTCAGAGAGTGCAGGATTTAAATGGTTTGACATGATAAAAATCAATAAGTTAGGTGCAAATGATAGCCTTTTTCACGAATTTACGCATGATGTAGGTCAAAAAACCCCCTCTGTTTTGGTGCGCCCGGCAGGAATCGAACCTGCGACCCTTGGCTTCGGAGGCCAATACTCTATCCACTGAGCTACGGGCGCTAGTGAGGAATTTGCTAACAACGCTATTGTAAGTGTCTAGATCCCATACAGTCTCGTTATAATTGGGACAAATTTAACCTTACAACCCGTCTAACAATAAAAGTACTATGAGCGAAGCACACGGAAGTCTAATTAAGTCACCCAAACAATTGATCATCATGGTGTTTGCCAGCTTTTTTGTACCACTCATCATCATTCTTTTGTTGATGGTGTTTGTAAACAATGGCAAGCGAGTAGATACAGAAGCGTCTGCCGAGCAACTCATTAAGCCTGTGGCGCAATTGAATTTCAAAGATGCTAGCGCACCAGCTGAGTCTGCCGCTGCCGCTAAATAGTTTTATTGCCCTTCACTCTTAGCTTTTGCATCTAACGCCACCTGGTAAGCTTCTTTTTTGCTGAGTCCAAGCGCTTGAGCGAGTACGGCGGCAATTTCTTTGCTGCCTAAATAAGGACTTAATGCATTTGCCCACAGTAATAGAGCCGGATGTTCTGGCACCTCGTCTACGCTAGCCTGGCGACCTGCTACCAAAATAATAAACTCACCCCTAAGGCTCTCTGCCTTCTCAAGCCACTCTGGAATAGCTGCAGCAGTTAGAGTAACTAGCTGCTCAAATTTTTTGGTGAGCTCCCTGCCAACCAGCACTTGTCGGCCTGGCTCGAGCTCTTTGCTCAGTGTAATTAGTGTGTCGCGTATTTGATGTGGCGATTCAAAAAAGATGCTCGCCTTTGAGCTAGTTCGAATATCTTGGATGAGTACGCCACGCTCTTTGGCTTTATTCGGCCAAAAGCCAAGAAACTGAAATCGACCTTCTGATGGCAGCATGACTGAGCCGCTCGCAGAAATGGCCGATGACACTGCGCTAGCACCAGGAATAGGAATCACTCGAAAGCCTGATTTTTGAACGGCATTTACCAGTCTTGCGCCTGGATCAGAAACGCCGGGTGTACCTGCGTCTGAGATGTAGGCCCAGCGTTCGTTTTGCGAGAGATGCTGAATAATATTTTGAGCGCCAGCGATCTCATTGTGCTCATGCAGAGCGACACATTTCTTATGAATGCCGAAATGTTGAAGCAGAGGCGCGCTATGCCTGGTATCTTCACAGGCAATGCCATCCACTGAATTGAGCACATGAAGCGCGCGCAAGGTGATGTCTCCCAAATTGCCAATGGGGGTGGCAATCATATATAAAGCCCCGGCTGGCAGATCCTGCTGTTTTAAAAAGTCAAAGGAGCTTAATTCCATGGCGCAATCTTTTGTAAAAGAGATATTAATAAGTAAGAGCATACGTCCCTTTTGTATTCAGGGGCAGCACAGACATCCTAGCTAAATTTTGGCGCATAATAATATGATGGATAAAGATACCCTCGAACGTTTGCGCGCTCGCGCATCCCAACATTTCTTAGACAGCATTGCTGTAAAGCAAGCGGCTGAAAAAATACTTCCTGAACAGGTTGCTCGCGGCATAGTCGCTATGACAGACTGTTTGCGTGCTGGTGGAAAAGTAATGGCTTGCGGTAATGGCGGATCTGCTGCTGATGCGCAGCATTTTGCTGCCGAGCTAATTGGCCGCTTTGAGAGAGAGCGACAAGAGTTGGCCGCGATTGCATTGACAACCGACACTTCAATTTTGACTGCGGTAGGAAACGACTATAGCTATGATGAGATCTTTGCAAAGCAAGTGCGCGGTCTTGGAAAAAAAAGCGACATCTTGATGGGTATTTCTACTTCAGGAAATTCAAAAAATGTGGTGAAGGCAATCGAGGCTGCAAAAAAGATGGGTATAAAAATTATTGCCCTGACGGGTAATGGCGGTGGAAAAATTGCAAACCTATTGGATGCGGATGATATTCACCTATGTGCACCCTCTACTCGCACTGCCCGTATTCAAGAAACACATTTAGTTTTACTCCATGCCCTATGTGATGGCGTAGATCATCTATTGCTCGATTAACAGCATCACCAATCAGAAAGTCATATATGAGAAATACACTCACCATCAAATTATTTATTGCGATTTTGATTTCATCATTCTTATCGGGCTGTGGGGTTCTGGCTGTTGGCGGCGTTGTTGCGGGTACAAGTGTTTTAGCTGATCGTCGCTCACCAGCTGTACAGGCAATCGATAAGGGAATAGAGCTGGAGGCTGGGAATGCATTGGCTAAGCGTTATGGCGATGATGCGCATATCAACATCACTTCATTTAATCAAAAAGTGTTGTTGACGGGTGAGGTTAAAGACGCCGATATTAAGGGCCAGGCCGGTGCCTACGTGAAGGAGATGAAGAACGCTCGCTCCGTTTTTAATGAATTAGTTATTGGACCAAACAGCACCTTTACAGCTCGTGCGAATGACGCTTACCTTGAATCTAAAATTAAAACCCAAATGATTTTCACGGATAAGCTTCCATCTAATTCGATGGCGATTGTTGCTGAAGGTAGTAGTGTGTATTTGATGGGAATTCTGACGCAGAATGAAGCGGCGATTGCTAAAAAATTAACGAGCAATGTTAGCGGCGTGAAAGACGTTTACGCCTACTTCGATATTATTTCTGACGCAGAAAAAACACGTTTAGAAAAACAAGGCAAGGCAGATGAGTCTCAGCCTAACTCAGCCCCGGTTCAGTAAGTTGTTTTGGTGGCATATTAGCAAAATTATTTTTTCAGATCAGACGTGAAACTTTTTTTGCTTGCCACTCTCCTTTCATTGTGTTCGCTGAGTGTGTATTCATCAACGTATGACGCGAGAGCGATGACAGTTGCAAAACAAAATGCTTGCATGGGATGTCACGCTGTAGATAAAAAAATTGTTGGCCCTGGCTTTCAGGCCGTCGCGAAAAAATATGCGAACGATCCTGGCGCAATAGTATTTTTAAAAAACAAAATTATTAAAGGCGGCTCGGGATCTTGGGGCGTTGTGCCAATGCCGGCAAATGCGAAATTAAATGATGCCGATGTATCCCTATTGGCGAGCTGGATTTTGCGCGGAGCACCTAGCGCAAATTAAGTCGGGCGAATGATGGGCTTACCTAAAAACCAAGACCACGCATCATTCGATCGTTTAAGATTTTCCTTTAGCGCATAGTCAAAGTCAGCCCATTGCTCATTGGCAGCTTCTTCAACAATCGTGCCTGGATTCGCAGGTGGCAACTTCAAGTAAGCATCTGCATCACCATAAGCATATTCAACTTTCATTCCGGCTTTTTGAGCCAGATGCATCATGGCCCTATTGTTTGTCAGGCAATGCACAAACAAAGTTTCGATACGAGCATTGCGTGAATGAACAGAAGCGCGCGCCAATAAGGCGGTGCCTATACCCTGTCCGCGCCCATCAGGAAGAACAGAAACCCCAAACTCAGCAGCCTGTGGCTGGCCTTTAGTTTTGGGCAAATACGCTAAATGCGCCATACCAACGAGGCTGAGTTGGGAGTTAAAGCTACCAAACACCGTATCTTTATTGAAATCTAAGCCCTCAACATAGTGATGAATTACTTCATCAGGTGTTTGAGTGCCAAAACGCAAGCGTCGATCTTCTTCATTTAGGATTAATAAGTGATGCAATATCTCAGCCCTATGGCCGGCATGCAATTCGCGAACAGGAACAACCGGGCTTGCTGCATATGGCTTGCTGGGCGAGTGACTGTTTGCTAATTTTTTGTGCATAGCAACATCTTAGCAGAAATGATCAGAATATTCAGGGTTTTCCCTTAGGCATATGGCTTGGTGCAGAAAAAAGCGACAAAGCAGGAAAAACAACCCCCAGTACACAGTTATTTTTCAGCTACACCCATGAAAATCGTATATTTTCAAAAAAAATAAAATATTTTTTAATGCCTATCCTGCTGTTTTTTATACGATTTATTTCAAAGATAAGAAAAAACCTCGGTTTTTAATAGAAAAAGACTACGAAAGGTGTTGACAGATCCAAATGAGTAGGATAAAGTCTCATCTCTCTGCTGGATGTTTTTAGAAATACGAAACAAATCAGCCCCTCTTTAAAAATTAGTCAACCGATAATTGTGGGTACTAAGTGAAAGCATCAAGTCCTTCGGGACAGATGTAAATAAATAGTACTCATAGACAGTAAAAAGATTTGGTTTTATTACCAAGTCAATTTCTTGAATGAGTGCGACGATCCGCAAGGATCACAGGAATTGAACTGAAGAGTTTGATCCTGGCTCAGATTGAACGCTGGCGGCATGCCTTACACATGCAAGTCGAACGGCAGCACGGGTGCTTGCACCTGGTGGCGAGTGGCGAACGGGTGAGTAATACATCGGAACGTACCTTATCGTGGGGGATAACGCAGCGAAAGCTGTGCTAATACCGCATACGCCCTGAGGGGGAAAGCGGGGGATCGAAAGACCTCGCGCGATTAGAGCGGCCGATGCCTGATTAGCTTGTTGGTGGGGTAAAAGCCCACCAAGGCGACGATCAGTAGCTGGTCTGAGAGGACGATCAGCCACACTGGGACTGAGACACGGCCCAGACTCCTACGGGAGGCAGCAGTGGGGAATTTTGGACAATGGGGGAAACCCTGATCCAGCAATGCCGCGTGAGTGAAGAAGGCCTTCGGGTTGTAAAGCTCTTTTGTCAGGGAAGAAACACCGGCTCTAACACAGTCCGGGAATGACGGTACCTGAAGAATAAGCACCGGCTAACTACGTGCCAGCAGCCGCGGTAATACGTAGGGTGCGAGCGTTAATCGGAATTACTGGGCGTAAAGCGTGCGCAGGCGGTTATACAAGACAGGCGTGAAATCCCCGGGCTTAACCTGGGAATGGCGCCTGTGACTGTATAGCTAGAGTGTGTCAGAGGGGGGTAGAATTCCACGTGTAGCAGTGAAATGCGTAGATATGTGGAGGAATACCAATGGCGAAGGCAGCCCCCTGGGATAACACTGACGCTCATGCACGAAAGCGTGGGGAGCAAACAGGATTAGATACCCTGGTAGTCCACGCCCTAAACGATGCTGACTAGTTGTTCGGGATTTACATCCTGAGTAACGTAGCTAACGCGTGAAGTCAGCCGCCTGGGGAGTACGGTCGCAAGATTAAAACTCAAAGGAATTGACGGGGACCCGCACAAGCGGTGGATGATGTGGATTAATTCGATGCAACGCGAAAAACCTTACCTACCCTTGACATGTCACTAACGAAGTAGAGATACATTAGGTGCCCGTAAGGGAAAGTGAACACAGGTGCTGCATGGCTGTCGTCAGCTCGTGTCGTGAGATGTTGGGTTAAGTCCCGCAACGAGCGCAACCCTTGTCTTTAGTTGCTACGCAAGAGCACTCTAAAGAGACTGCCGGTGACAAACCGGAGGAAGGTGGGGATGACGTCAAGTCCTCATGGCCCTTATGGGTAGGGCTTCACACGTCATACAATGGTGCATACAGAGGGTTGCCAACCCGCGAGGGGGAGCTAATCTCAGAAAATGCATCGTAGTCCGGATCGTAGTCTGCAACTCGACTACGTGAAGCTGGAATCGCTAGTAATCGCGGATCAGAATGTCGCGGTGAATACGTTCCCGGGTCTTGTACACACCGCCCGTCATACCATGGGAGTGGGTTTTGCCAGAAGCCGTTAGCCTAACCGCAAGGAGGGCGACTGCCACGGCAGGGTTCATGACTGGGGTAAAGTCGTAACAAGGTAGCCGTATCGGAAGGTGCGGCTGGATCACCTCCTTTCTAGAGAAAGATGCTGGAGCTCTAGTGCCCACACTTATCGGTTGACAATAAAAGCCACGGGTCTGTAGCTCAGCTGGTTAGAGCACTGTGTTGATAACGCAGGGGTCGTAGGTTCAAGTCCTACCAGACCCACCACCAGCCAGAAACAAGACTTAGTGGGACGTTGGGGGATTAGCTCAGCTGGGAGAGCACCTGCTTTGCAAGCAGGGGGTCGTCGGTTCGATCCCGTCATCCTCCACCATCATCTAAATGTCAAAACTAAGCGAACATTTAATCGTTTATTTTTGCCATTTATGGCTGTTCTTTAAAAATTTGAGTAAGCAAAGTGTCAAATGTTTCTTTGAGAGAACATTTGACAATGTAATAAGGGTAAAGATTGAATCATCAATCAGTAATACAAACGAGTTTTACCAAGTTCTTAACAAAGTACTTACAGTTTGGATTACGGCAAACATGTCAGAAGTAGAAGTAAACCTGTAACAGGTACTAGCAATGGTGCTCGTTATAGGATCAAGTGAATAAGTGCACATGATGGATGCCTTGGCGATTACAGGCGACGAAAGACGTTATAACCTGCGATAAGCCCCGGGGAGCTGGTAAATAAGCTTTGATCCGGGGATTTCTGAATGGGGAAACCCACCACTTTTGTGGTATCCATACCTGAATACATAGGGTATGAGAAGCGAACCTTGTGAACTGAAACATCTAAGTAGCAAGAGGAAAAGACATCAACCGAGATTCCCAGAGTAGTGGCGAGCGAAATGGGAACAGCCTTCTAGTGATAGCTCAGTAATTAACAGAACGGAATGGAAAGTCCGACAATAAAGGGTGATAGTCCCGTATGTGAAAATTATTGGGTGGTACTAGGCTAGAGACAAGTAGGGCGGGACACGTGAAATCCTGTCTGAATATGGGGGGACCATCCTCCAAGGCTAAATACTCGTAATCGACCGATAGTGAACAAGTACCGTGAGGGAAAGGCGAAAAGAACCCCGGGAGGGGAGTGAAATAGATCCTGAAATTGTGTGCATACAAACAGTAGGAGCCTCGTAAGGGGTGACTGCGTACCTTTTGTATAATGGGTCAGCGACTTACATTCAGTAGCAAGCTTAACCGAATAGGGAAGGCGTAGCGAAAGCGAGTCCGAATAGGGCGCTAGTTGCTGGGTGTAGACCCGAAACCAGTTGATCTATCCATGGCCAGGTTGAAGGTGCGGTAACACGTACTGGAGGACCGAACCCACTAACGTTGAAAAGTTAGGGGATGAGCTGTGGATAGGGGTGAAAGGCTAAACAAAACTGGAAATAGCTGGTTCTCTCCGAAAACTATTTAGGTAGTGCCTCGTGTATCACTGTAGGGGGTAGAGCACTGTCATGGTAGTGGGGTCCATTGCGGATTACTGCGCCATAGCAAACTCCGAATACCTACAAGTGCAAGCACGGGAGACAGACATCGGGTGCTAACGTCCGGTGTCAAGAGGGAAACAACCCAGACCGCCAGCTAAGGTCCCTAATATATGCTAAGTGGGAAACGAAGTGGGAAGGCTAAAACAGTCAGGAGGTTGGCTTAGAAGCAGCCATCCTTTAAAGAAAGCGTAATAGCTCACTGATCGAGTCGTCCTGCGCGGAAGATGTAACGGGGCTAAGCATATAACCGAAGCTGCGGATCACAGCAATGTGATGGTAGGAGAGCGTTCTGTAAGCCTGTGAAGGTGTCTTGTAAAGGATGCTGGAGGTATCAGAAGTGCGAATGCTGACATGAGTAGCGATAAAGGGGGTGAAAAGCCCCCTCGCCGTAAGCCCAAGGTTTCCTGTTCAACGTTCATCGGAACAGGGTGAGTCGGCCCCTAAGGCGAGGCAGAGATGCGTAGCTGATGGGAACAAGGTTAATATTCCTTGACCATTGTTAGATGCGATGGGGGGACGGATCGCGGAAAGTTGTCCGGGTGTTGGAAGTCCCGGTTCTTGCGTTGGAGATGGCTATTAGGTAAATCCGGTAGCGTAATTCAAGGGCGTGAGACGAGCGAATTTATTCGCGAAGCAATTGGAAGTGGTTCCAAGAAAAGCCTCTAAGCTTCAGTCTAACAAGACCGTACCGCAAACCGACACAGGTGGGCGAGATGAGTATTCTAAGGCGCTTGAGAGAACTCAGGAGAAGGAACTCGGCAAATTTGTACCGTAACTTCGGGATAAGGTACGCCCTGGTAGTTTGACCCTGTACAAGGGGAGGACGAAAGGGTTGCAATAAAAAGGTGGCTGCGACTGTTTAATAAAAACACAGCACTCTGCAAACACGAAAGTGGACGTATAGGGTGTGACGCCTGCCCGGTGCTGGAAGATTAAATGATGGGGTGCAAGCTCTTGATTGAAGTCCCAGTAAACGGCGGCCGTAACTATAACGGTCCTAAGGTAGCGAAATTCCTTGTCGGGTAAGTTCCGACCTGCACGAATGGCGTAACGATGGCCACACTGTCTCCTCCTGAGACTCAGCGAAGTTGAAATGTTTGTGATGATGCAATCTACCCGTGGCTAGACGGAAAGACCCCATGAACCTTTACTGTAGCTTTGCATTGGACTTTGAACCGGTCTGTGTAGGATAGGTGGGAGGCGTTGAAAGCGGGATGCTAGTTCCGCTGGAGCCAACCTTGAAATACCACCCTGGTTTGTTTGAGGTTCTAACCTTGGCCCATTATCTGGGTCGGGAACAGTGCATGGTAGGCAGTTTGACTGGGGCGGTCTCCTCCCAAAGTGTAACGGAGGAGTACGAAGGTACGCTTGGTACGGTCGGACATCGTACCTAAAGTGCAATGGCAAAAGCGTGCTTAACTGCGAGACCGACAAGTCGAGCAGGTGCGAAAGCAGGTCATAGTGATCCGGTGGTTCTGTATGGAAGGGCCATCGCTCAACGGATAAAAGGTACTCTGGGGATAACAGGCTGATACCGCCCAAGAGTTCATATCGACGGCGGTGTTTGGCACCTCGATGTCGGCTCATCTCATCCTGGGGCTGTAGCCGGTCCCAAGGGTATGGCTGTTCGCCATTTAAAGAGGTACGTGAGCTGGGTTTAAAACGTCGTGAGACAGTTTGGTCCCTATCTGCCATGGGCGTTGGAGATTTGACGGGGGCTGCTCCTAGTACGAGAGGACCGGAGTGGACGTACCGCTGGTGTACCTGTTGTTTCGCCAGAAGCATCGCAGGGTAGCTATGTACGGAAGAGATAACCGCTGAAAGCATCTAAGCGGGAAACTTGCCTGAAGATGAGATCTCCCGTAGGTTTAACCTACATAAAGGGTCGTTGAAGACCACAACGTTGATAGGTCAGGTGTGGAAGCGCAGTAATGCGTTAAGCTAACTGATACTAATTGCCCGTTAGGCTTGATCCTATAACCAGCACTATTGTGTTGGATGTTTGCCAGATTTAATCTGCATCCTTAATTACATGCTTACTCAAATAGAGTTGCTGATAATTATCAACAACTCGACCCTCTACGCCCGGTGACCATAGCAAGTTGGAACCACTCCTTCCCATCCCGAACAGGACAGTGAAACGACTTTACGCCGATGATAGTGCGGATTACCCGTGTGAAAGTAGGTAACTGCCGGGCACCAATGCGACGCCCAGACCCTCTTAGGTCTGGGCGTTTTTACTTGTGCAAAGTGTTTTGAGGTTTAAGAGATTGACAGAAACTCCATTTGGAGTCAGAATATTGGGTTCGCGGAGGGGTGTCCGAGCGGCTAAAGGAGGCAGACTGTAAATCTGTTGGCTATGCCTACGTAGGTTCGAATCCTACCCCCTCCACCAGATGTGCGGGATTAGTTTAATGGTAAAACAGCAGATTTCCAATCTTCGGTCAAGAGTTCGATTCTCTTATCCCGCTCCAGTTTTAACGGTATTTGTATTTGCCCATGTGGCTCAGTGGTAGAGCACTCCCTTGGTAAGGGAGAGGTCGGCAGTTCGATCCTGCCCATGGGCACCATGGCTTATGAAGTAAAAATTTTAATTTCGTGTGTTGGTTTAAGAGTTAACTAAAGGCAGACAAAAAATGGCAAAAGAAAAGTTTGAGCGGACAAAACCGCACGTAAACGTTGGCACCATTGGTCACGTTGACCACGGTAAAACCACATTGACAGCAGCAATTGCAACCGTGCTTTCTAAAGCATTCGGTGGCGAAGCAAAAGCATACGATCAGATCGACGCTGCTCCCGAAGAAAAAGCACGTGGTATTACGATTAATACAGCACACGTTGAGTATGAGACAGCGAATCGTCACTACGCACACGTGGATTGCCCAGGACATGCTGACTACGTTAAGAACATGATTACTGGTGCTGCTCAGATGGACGGCGCAATTTTGGTTTGCTCTGCAGCTGACGGCCCAATGCCACAAACTCGTGAGCACATCCTCTTGGCACGCCAAGTGGGTGTTCCATACATCATCGTGTTCTTGAACAAGTGCGACATGGTAGATGACGCTGAGTTGTTAGAGCTCGTAGAAATGGAAGTTCGTGAGCTTTTATCTAAGTACGACTTCCCAGGCGATGACACACCAATCGTTCAAGGTTCTGCTAAGTTAGCACTTGAAGGCGACGAAGGCCCATTGGGTAAAGAAGCCATCATGAAGTTAGCTGATGCACTTGACTCATACATCCCGACTCCAGAGCGTGCTGTTGACGGTGCGTTCTTAATGCCAGTAGAGGACGTGTTCTCTATCTCTGGTCGCGGTACTGTTGTAACAGGCCGTATTGAGCGCGGTATTGTTAAAGTTGGCGAAGAGATTGAAATTATTGGCATCAAGCCAACACTCAAGACAACTTGTACTGGTGTTGAAATGTTCCGCAAATTGCTCGATCAAGGTCAAGCAGGCGATAACGTTGGTATCTTGTTACGCGGTACAAAGCGTGAAGAAGTTGAGCGCGGCCAAGTATTGGCTAAGCCAGGTTCAATCACCCCACATACTCACTTTACAGCCGAGGTTTACATCTTGGGTAAAGATGAAGGTGGCCGTCATACTCCATTCTTTAACAACTATCGTCCACAGTTTTACTTCCGTACTACGGACGTAACTGGTTCAATCGAGTTGCCAAAAGATAAAGAAATGGTGATGCCTGGTGATAACGTCACAATTACCGTCAAACTCATCGCGCCGATTGCGATGGAAGAAGGTTTACGTTTTGCGATCCGTGAAGGTGGCCGTACTGTTGGCGCCGGCGTGGTTGCAAAGATTTTGGCTTAATAGTTTTAATAAAGGGGTGTAGCTCAATTGGCAGAGCGTTGGTCTCCAAAACCAAAGGTTGGGGGTTCGATGCCCTCCGCCCCTGCCACGATTTGAACTGAAAGTAATATGTCTCAACATACAGCAGGTAATACTGAAGAAAAGAGTGGCTGGGTCTCCGGACTCGCCGCTTTAATCGTCGTTGCAGCGTTAGTTCTTTACTATACGTTGGCAGATCAATCTTTATTGATTCGTTTAGCTGTTTTGTTAGGCGGCATCGCTCTGGCAGTTTTGATTGTGGCAATGTCGGCAGATGGACGTCGTTTCATTGCTTACGCAAAAGATTCTTGGTATGAAGTAAAAAAGGTTGTTTGGCCGACTCGCAAAGAGACGACTCAAATGACTCTAGTCGTATTTGGCTTTGTTCTGATCATGTCCTTGTTTTTATGGATTGCAGACAAATTAATTGAATGGCTAGTTTTTTCAGTCTTCTTGGGCTGGAAGTGAGTAAAAAATGATTGATGCTGAATTAGTCTCAAATCCACAAGCTACTGGCAACATGCGCTGGTACGTGATTCATGCTTATTCAGGCATGGAAAAAAGTGTTAAAAGAGGTCTTGAGGAGCGTATTGCACGTTCTGGAATGCCTGAAAAATTTGGCCGTATCTTGGTTCCCTCCGAAGAGGTTGTAGAAATCAAGTCTGGTACTAAATCAGTATCTGAGCGCCGTTTTTTCCCAGGCTATGTATTAATCGAGATGGAAATGACCGATGAGAGCTGGCATTTGGTGAAAAATACACCAAAAGTGACTGGTTTTGTTGGCGGGGTAAGAAATCGACCAAGCCCAATTTCTACGGCTGAAGTGACCAAAATCATGGATCAAATGCAGGCTGGCGTTGATAAGCCGAAGCCGAAGACTCTCTTTGAAGTGGGTGAGATGGTTCGTGTTAAAGAAGGCCCGTTTACAGACTTTAACGGAAACGTTGAGGAAGTGAACTATGAGAAGTCAAGACTGCGTGTTTCTGTTACAATATTTGGCCGCGGTACACCAGTTGAGCTGGAGTTCGGTCAGGTAGAAAAGATGTAAAAGCACCCAGTTTTTTTTGGGTGTTTGTAAAAAAGTAGTGGATTTAAGTGGTTAGCAATAACCGAGGAGCGGATCTAGAAAGCCAAAAACTAGTGAAGCGTTTACTCAACAGCGGTCTTTCCTAGTAGGGTCAGACGCGCTTTTAGGAGCAATCAATGGCAAAGAAGATCATTGGCTTTATCAAGCTGCAGATTCCTGCAGGTAAAGCAAATCCATCGCCTCCCGTAGGTCCAGCATTGGGTCAACGCGGTCTCAATATTATGGAATTCTGTAAGGCGTTTAATGCTCAAACTCAGAGCATGGAACCTGGTCTTCCAATTCCAGTCGTGATTACAGCGTTTGCTGATAAGAGCTTCACTTTCATCATGAAGACGCCTCCAGCGACCATCATGATTAAAAAGGCTGCAAAGATCGAAAAAGGATCACCACGCCCCCATACCGATAAGGTAGGAAAAATTACCCGTGCTCAAGCGGAAGAAATTGCTAAAGCAAAAATGCCAGATTTGACAGCTGCCGATATGGATGCTGCTGTAAGAACAATCGCTGGTAGCGCCCGCTCAATGGGCATCACAGTGGAAGGTCTCTAATCATGACTAAGTTATCTAAGCGTTTAAAAGCGATCGAATCTAAAGTAGACCGCAACAAGTTTTATGCATTAGAAGATGCATTGAATCTTGTTAAAGAATGTGCAACTGCGAAGTTCGATGAGTCTATCGACGTAGCAGTTCAGTTGGGTATTGATGCCAAGAAATCTGACCAAGTTGTGCGTGGCGCGGTTGTGCTCCCAGCCGGTACGGGTAAGCATGTTCGTGTAGCGGTATTTGCACAAGGCGAAAAAGCTGAACAAGCTAAAGCTGCTGGTGCTGAGATCGTTGGCATGGAAGACCTTGCCGATCAAATTAAAGGCGGCAAAATCGATTTTGATATTTTGATTGCATCCCCTGACACAATGAAGATTGTTGGTACTTTAGGTCAAGTATTGGGCCCACGTGGTTTGATGCCGAATCCAAAAGTGGGAACTGTTACTCCTGACGTTGCTACTGCAGTTAAGAATGCAAAAGCAGGTCAAGTGCAATTCCGTGTGGACAAAGCCGGTATCGTGCACGCAAGCATTGGCCGTCGTTCATTCGAGCCAGCTGCTTTGAAATCAAACTTGCTAGCATTGCTTGAGGCTTTGAACAAAGCTAAGCCACCTGCATCTAAGGGCATTTATTTAAAGAAGGTTGCCGTAAGCAGCACCATGGGTGCAGGCGTACGTGTTGACCAGGCATCGATACAGGCTGCTCAGTAATTAGCCTGTAGCAAAAAGAACTTTGGGTCGATTCCCGCTCTTTGAGCGAGAGTCGAACATCAAAGACCGTTGGTGAATTAATTGCTTATTCAGAACTAATTCTTAATCGTTACGAAAGTAATAGCCAGCGCAGATGGCGACCCTGAAAAGATTTCACAAGAATTTCTTGTGACAAATGATCAGACGCTGGTGTGTAACCCCAACTGGAAACAGTTGGTTTTTAAGGAGTTAAACCGTGCCTTTGAATGTACAAGACAAAAAAGCGATTGTTGCTGATGTCGGCGCTCAATTGGCTGGAGCTCAAACAGTCGTGCTCGCTGAATACCGTGGTATTCCAGTAGAGCAGTTGACAAAGCTACGTGCTAGCGCACGTGATCAAGGTGTATATCTTCGCGTTTTGAAGAACACATTGGCACGCCGTGCTGCACAAGGCACACAGTTTGAGCCTCTTGCTGATTCGATGGTTGGGCCCTTGATCTATGGCATCTCTGCTGATCCGATTGCTTCGGCAAAAGTATTGCAGAACTTTGCCAAAACTCAAGACAAGCTAGTCATTACTGCTGGCTTATATAACGGCAAGTTGTTAGACGTTGCAGGCGTAAAAGCCCTTGCAACAATTCCAAGCCGCGACGAGTTGTTATCTCAGTTGTTGGGTGTGATGTTGGCACCGGTATCTGCGATGGCTCGCGTATTGGGCGCAGTAGCAGCGCAAAAATCAGCCGGAGCACCTGCTCCAGTTGCAGCACCTGTAGTTGAAGCAGCAGCACCAGCAGAAGTAGTTGCTGAAGCGGCCGCTCCAGAAGCAGCTGCTGAGCCTGCAGCCCCAGAAGCTGGAACAGAAACACCGCAAACCCCTGCCGCTGAATAAGCGACAGATTAACTATTTAAGTATTAGGAGCTAAAAATGGCGATTACTAAAGAAGAAATCATTGATGCAGTAGGTAGCATGTCCGTTATGGATTTGAACGACTTGGTTAAGGCGTTTGAAGAGAAGTTTGGCGTTTCGGCTGCAGCGATGGCTGTTGCTGGTCCTGCTGGTGCAGCTGGCGGCGCTGCTGCTGAAGAGCAGACAGAATTTACTGTTAACTTGCTCGAAGCTGGCGCAAATAAAGTTTCAGTAATTAAAGCTGTTCGCGAAATTACTGGTCTTGGTTTAAAAGAGGCTAAAGACTTAGTTGATGGCGCACCAAAGCCAATCAAAGAAGCTGTTGATAAGAAGACAGCTGAAGAAGCTAAGAAGAAGCTTGACGAAGCAGGCGCTAAGTCAGAAATCAAGTAATACAAACTTTTCTAACGCCTCCCAAAAGGAGTCGTTAGTTACGTTGGGTTTGATCTTTAGAGGTCAAACCCGATTTCATTTGTGATTGAAATCGGGTTTGCCTTCTGATACGACTGCAGAATGCAAGTTTGGTCGGACACTGAATCTTTCGATTTAGTGTTGTCCGCCAGTGATTGGTAGTGGCCAATCGCCAAATCTTTGTACAGTCGCTGAATTCGGAGATGAAATGAACTACAGCTTCACCGAACGCAAGCGAGTCCGTAAAAGCTTTGCTAAGCGAGTAAATAATCATCAGGTTCCATACCTGATCGCAACGCAGCTGGAATCCTACGCTAAATTTTTACAGGCTGAAAAGCCAGCAATGTCTCGTCTTACAGAGGGACTTCAAGCTGCCTTTACATCAGCATTCCCAATTGTGTCCAACAATGGCTACGCACGTATGGAATACGTGTCATACCAGTTGTCACAGCCACCGTTTGACGTTAAAGAATGTCAACAACGTGGTTACACATACCACTCAGCCTTGCGTGCAAAAGTTCGTTTGATTATTTATGATCGCGAAGCACCAACTAAGGTTAAAGAGGTAAAAGAGAGCGAAGTCTACATGGGTGAAATTCCACTCATGACAGATAACGGCTCTTTTGTGATCAACGGCACTGAGCGCGTCATCGTTTCTCAGTTGCACCGTTCCCCAGGCGTGTTCTTCGAGCACGATAAGGGCAAGACACATAGCTCAGGTAAGTTGCTGTTCTCAGCACGCATCATTCCTTACCGTGGTTCATGGCTTGATTTTGAATTTGATCCAAAAGATATTCTGTATTTCCGCGTTGACCGTCGTCGTAAGATGCCTGTCACCATTTTGCTCAAAGCAATTGGCTTAAACAACGAACAGATTCTTGCAAACTTCTTTAACTTTGACCATTTCTCATTGAGCGCAAATGGCGCGTCAATGGAATTTGTTCCAGAGCGTTTGCGTGGTCAGTTGGCTAACTTTGATGTGCTTGATAAGAATGGCGTTGTTGTCATTCAAAAAGACAAGCGTATCAATGCAAAACATATTCGTGAACTCGAAGCAGCTAAAACTAAAAACATCGTTGTTCCAGATGACTACTTAGTTGGCCGTGTAGTTGCACGCAACATTATCGATCCAGACTCTGGTGAAATCTTGGCTTACGCTAATGATGAAATCACTGAAGAGTTGTTGGCTACATTGCGCGATGCAGGCATCAAGCAATTGGAAACCATCTACACCAATGATTTGGATTCTGGCGCGTACATTTCACAGACATTGCGTACTGATGAAACTGCCGATCAAATGGCTGCTCGTATCGCCATCTATCGCATGATGCGTCCTGGTGAGCCTCCAACAGAAGATGCTGTTGAAGCTTTGTTCCAGCGCTTGTTCTACAACGAAGATAGCTACGATTTATCACGCGTTGGCCGTATGAAAGTAAATAGCCGTCTCGGTCGTTCAGAGATGGAAGGCAAAATGGTTTTGTCGGATGAAGACATCCTCGACACCATCAAGTCTTTGGTTGACTTGCGTAACGGTAAAGGCGAAGTCGATGACATCGATCACTTAGGTAATCGTCGTGTACGTTGCGTAGGTGAGTTGGCAGAGAATCAATTCCGCGCAGGTTTGTCACGTGTTGAGCGTGCGGTTAAAGAACGTCTCGGCCAAGCTGAAACTGAAAACCTCATGCCGCATGATTTGATTAATAGCAAGCCAATCTCTTCAGCAATTCGTGAGTTCTTTGGTTCTTCACAGTTGTCCCAGTTTATGGACCAAACAAACCCATTGTCAGAGATTACGCATAAGCGTCGTATTTCTGCGTTGGGACCTGGTGGTTTGACACGTGAGCGCGCAGGTTTCGAAGTGCGTGACGTACATCCAACCCACTACGGACGTGTTTGCCCAATTGAAACTCCAGAAGGACCAAACATTGGTCTGATCAACTCTCTCGCGTTATTTGCGCGTTTGAATGAGCATGGTTTCTTAGAGACCCCATATCGTAAAGTTTCCAATAGCAAAGTAAGCGACGAAGTTGTTTACCTCTCTGCGATTGAAGAAGCGAAATACGTTATTGCTCAGGCAAACGCAACGATCGACAAGAGCGGTAAGTTAGCCGATGAATTGGTTTCAGCACGTCAAGCTGGTGAGACCATGATGGTGAGCCCAGAGCGTATCGATTTCATCGACGTTGCTCCAAGTCAGATCGTTTCTGCTGCTGCTTCATTGGTTCCATTCTTGGAGCATGATGATGCGAACCGTGCGTTGATGGGTGCGAATATGCAACGTCAAGCGGTTCCTTGCTTGCGTCCAGATAAGCCATTGGTTGGTACCGGTTTAGAGCGCATTGTTGCAGTTGACTCAGGTACGGTTATTTTGGCTTCCCGCGGCGGTATCGTTGACTATGTTGACGCAAACCGTGTAGTTATTCGTGTAAACGATGACGAGACAGCGGCCGGTGAAGTCGGTGTGGATATTTATAACCTCATCAAGTACACCCGTTCAAACCAAAATACCAACATCAACCAACGTCCAATCGTTCAGGCTGGTGATCGTGTAGCCCGTGGCGACGTAGTTGCTGACGGTGCATCTACCGATTTGGGCGAATTGGCTTTGGGTCAAAACATGACTGTGGCATTTATGCCATGGAACGGTTACAACTTCGAGGATTCAATCTTGATCTCTGAGAAAGTTGTTGCTGATGACCGTTACACCTCTATTCATATTGAAGAGTTGTCGGTTGTTGCTCGTGATACCAAGCTTGGTTCAGAAGAAATTACACGCGATATCTCCAACTTGGCTGAGTCACAACTCTCCCGCTTGGACGAGAGCGGTATTGTTTATATCGGTGCTGAAGTTGAGGCTGGTGACGTATTGGTTGGTAAGGTAACTCCAAAGGGTGAGACTACTCTCACTCCAGAAGAGAAACTCCTCCGTGCGATCTTCGGCGAAAAGGCATCTGACGTTAAAGATACTTCTTTGCGCGTTCCATCTGGAATGATCGGTACTGTTATTGATGTTCAAGTCTTCACTCGTGAAGGTATTGAGCGCGATGCACGCGCACAGTCAATTATTCAAGAAGAATTACAACGCTATCGTTTGGACTTAAATGACCAGTTGCGTATTGTTGAAGGCGATGCCTTCATGCGTTTAGAAAAACTGTTGATTGGTAAGGTTGCCAATGGTGGTCCTCAGAAATTAGCTAAAGGCACTAAGATCGACAAGGAATATCTTGCAGACTTAGACAAATACCATTGGTTTGACGTTCGTCCGGCGGATGATGAGGTTGCCACACAAGTTGAAGCAATCAAATCTTCTATCGAAGCGAAGCGTAAGCAGTTTGACGAAGCTTTTGAAGAGAAGCGCACCAAGCTTACCCAGGGCGATGATTTGCAGCCTGGCGTAACCAAGATGGTTAAGGTGTACTTGGCAGTCAAGCGTCGCTTACAGCCTGGTGACAAGATGGCTGGTCGTCACGGTAACAAAGGTGTGGTTTCTAAAATCGCTCCAGCCGAAGATATGCCATTTATGGCTGATGGACGTCCTGTTGACATCGTCTTGAATCCATTAGGTGTTCCTTCCCGTATGAACGTCGGTCAGATCTTGGAAACCCACTTAGGTTGGGCAGCTCAAGGTATTGGTAAGCGTATTGACGAGATGGTTCGTCAGCAGGCTAAACAAGCTGAACTCCGTAAGTTCATGAAGCAGCTTTACAACGAAACCGGTCGTATCGAAGATATCGATAACTTCACTGATGAGCAGATCAATGTTTTGGCTGAGAATTTACGCCAAGGCTTGCCATTTGCTACTCCAGTGTTTGATGGTGCTACTGAAGCAGAAATTGGTCGCATGCTCGAGTTGGCTTATCCAGATGAAGTAGCTACTTCATTAAAGATGACGCCTTCACGTCAGCAAATGATTTTGTGTGACGGCCGTACTGGCGATCAGTTTGAGCGTCCTGTAACTGTTGGCGTAATGCACGTCTTGAAACTTCACCATTTGGTCGATGACAAGATGCATGCACGTTCAACCGGACCTTACTCCTTAGTAACGCAACAGCCACTGGGCGGTAAAGCTCAGTTTGGTGGTCAGCGCTTTGGTGAGATGGAAGTTTGGGCCCTCGAAGCATACGGTGCTTCATATGTCTTGCAGGAAATGCTGACAGTGAAGTCCGATGACGTCGCAGGCCGTACCAAGGTTTACGAAAACATCGTCAAGGGCGAGCACACAATTGATGCTGGCATGCCCGAATCCTTCAACGTGTTGGTAAAAGAAATCCGCTCGTTGGGTATTGACATTGACATGGAGCGCAACTGATATGAAAGCATTGCTCGATTTATTTAAGCAAACGCAGGGTGATGAGCAGTTTGATGTCATCAAGATTGGCCTTGCATCTCCTGAGAAAATTCGCTCATGGTCTTTTGGTGAAGTACGCAAACCAGAAACTATCAACTACCGGACTTTTAAGCCCGAGCGTGATGGTTTGTTCTGCGCCAAGATTTTTGGCCCAACCAAAGACTACGAGTGCTTATGCGGTAAGTACAAGCGTTTAAAGTTCCGTGGCGTTATTTGTGAGAAGTGCGGTGTAGAAGTTACTCTCGCTAAGGTACGTCGTGAGCGCATGGGCCACATTGAGTTGGCAGCTCCTGTAGCACACATCTGGTTCTTAAAGTCATTGCCATCCCGTTTGGGCATGGTTCTCGATATGACATTGCGTGATATCGAGCGCGTTCTTTACTTTGAAGCATATGTAGTTGTTGATCCTGGCATGACTCCTGAAGGCGCAATGAAGCGCGGTCAGATCATGTCTGAGGACGAGTACATTGCCAAGACTGAAGAGTATGGTGACGGTGCGTTTACTGCCATCATGGGCGCTGAAGGTATTCGTGATCTCTTGCGTTCGATTGATATCGATCGTGAAGTCGAGACCATTCGTGCTGACTTGAAAGCTACTGGTAGCGATGCCAAGATCAAGAAATACGCTAAGCGCTTAAAAGTGCTCGAGGCGTTCCAGACTTCAGGTATCAAGCCTGACTGGATGATTATGGAAGTATTGCCAGTATTGCCACCTGAATTGCGCCCATTGGTGCCATTGGATGGCGGTCGCTTTGCTACCTCCGATTTGAACGACCTCTATCGTCGTGTGATCAACCGTAATAACCGTTTAAAGCGTTTGTTAGAGTTGCGCGCACCAGAGATCATCGTTCGTAACGAAAAACGCATGTTGCAAGAAGCGGTTGACTCATTACTCGACAACGGTCGTCGTGGTAAGGCTATGACTGGCGCTAACAAGCGTCCTCTCAAGTCCTTGGCTGAGATGATCAAAGGTAAGAGCGGTCGTTTCCGTCAAAACTTGTTGGGTAAACGTGTTGACTACTCAGGTCGTTCAGTCATCGTGGTTGGCCCTACATTGAAATTGCATCAGTGCGGCTTACCAAAATTGATGGCCTTAGAATTGTTCAAGCCATTTATTTTCAACAAGCTTGAGACTTTGGGTATTGCAACCACTATTAAGGCTGCAAAGAAAGAAGTTGAAAGTCAGACTCCAATCGTTTGGGACATTCTCGAAGAAGTGATTCGTGAGCATCCAATCATGTTGAACCGTGCGCCTACATTGCACCGTCTCGGTATTCAGGCTTTCGAGCCAATGCTGATTGAAGGTAAAGCAATCCAATTGCATCCATTAGTCTGCGCAGCATTTAACGCCGACTTTGACGGTGACCAAATGGCGGTTCACGTTCCTTTGTCGCTCGAAGCACAAATGGAAGCACGTACATTGATGTTGGCTTCGAACAACGTATTGTTCCCAGCTAACGGCGAACCATCAATCGTTCCTTCACAGGACGTGGTGTTGGGTCTCTACTACGCTACACGTGACAAAATCAATGGTAAGGGCGAAGGCATGGTCTTCGCTAATATCACTGAAGTCATTCGTGCATACGAAGCTGGCCAGGTTGAATTAGCTTCACGCGTTGCTGTTCGTATTACTGAGTTTGAGATTGTGGATAAGAAGGCAGAGGGTGATGCCCGTTTTGCTGAGAAGACCAAGATCTATCAAACTTCAGTTGGCCGTGCAATCTTGTCAGAAATTTTGCCTAAGGGCATGTCTTTCGAGGAAATCAATAAGCCTCTGAAGAAAAAAGAAATCTCACGTTTGATTAACACTTCATTCCGTAAGTGCGGTCTTCGTGAAACAGTTATTTTTGCTGACCGCCTCTTGCAGTCTGGTTTCCGCTTAGCGACTAACGCTGGTATCTCGGTTGCGATCGACGATATGCTGATTCCAAGCTCTAAAGAGCGCATCATCAGCGAGGCTTCTACGAAGGTTAAGGAGTATGACAAGCAGTTCATGTCTGGTCTCGTAACCAATCAAGAGCGTTATAACAACGTGGTTGATATTTGGGGTGCTGCTGGTGATCAAGTTGGTAAGGCGATGATGGATGAGTTGTCACACGTTGACGTACTCGACCGTAACGGTAAGACTGTGCGTCAAGAATCCTTTAACTCCATCTACATGATGGCGGATTCTGGTGCGCGTGGATCTGCAGCGCAGATTCGTCAGTTGGCTGGTATGCGTGGTTTGATGGCCAAGCCCGATGGCTCCATCATTGAAACCCCAATTACTGCGAACTTCCGTGAAGGTTTGAACGTGTTGCAGTACTTCATCTCAACTCACGGTGCTCGTAAAGGTTTGGCTGATACCGCATTGAAAACAGCGAACTCAGGATACTTGACTCGTCGTTTGTGCGATGTAACCCAAGACCTCGTTGTAATCGAAGATGATTGCGGTGCAACTTCCGGCGTAACCATGAAGGCGCTTGTTGAGGGTGGCGAAATTATCGAAGCATTGCGCGATCGTATTTTGGGTCGTGTATGTATCGGTGATATCGTTCATCCGGATACACAAGAAGTCATCGTTTCCAATGACACTTTGCTCGATGAAGATCATGTAGATCAAATCGTTGCCTTGGGTATTGACGAAGTTAAAGTTCGCACAGTGTTGTCATGTTTAACTCGCTTTGGTTTGTGTGCTAAGTGCTACGGACGTGATCTAGGCCGCGGTGGTTTGGTAAACGTTGGTGAGGCGGTTGGTGTTATCGCTGCTCAGTCCATCGGTGAGCCAGGCACACAGTTGACTATGCGTACTTTCCACATTGGTGGCGCAGCGTCACGCGCATTGGTTGCAAGCAATATTGAAGCCAAGTCTAATGGCGCCTTGAAGTTCTCCGGCACGATGCGTGTTGTGAAGAATGCGAAGGGCGAGCAGATCGTGATTTCACGTTCAGGCGAAGCCGTGATCGTTGATGAGAATGGTCGCGAGCGCGAGCGTCATAAGGTACCTTACGGTGCAACTCTCTTGTTTAAAGAGGATGCAGCAGTTAAGGCTGGTGCAAGCTTAGCTACATGGGATCCATTAACACGCCCAATTATTTCTGAGTACGCTGGTATTGCTCGCTTTGACAACGTTGAAGAAGGTGTTACTGTAGCTAAGCAGGTTGACGAAGTAACTGGACTCTCCACTTTGGTAGTGATTGACGGCAAGCGTCGAAGTGCTGCAAGCAAAGGCGTTCGTCCAATGATCAACTTAGTTGATGATAAGGGCGGTGAAGTGATGATTGCCGGTACAGATCACCCAGTAAATATCGGCTTGCAAGTTGGCGCCTTGATCACTGTTAAAGATGGTCAAAAAGTTGAAGTTGGTGAAGTATTAGCGCGTATTCCAATCGAATCACAGAAGACTCGCGACATTACCGGTGGTTTACCTCGCGTTGCTGAATTGTTCGAAGCACGTTCACCAAAAGATGCAGCTGTATTGGCTAAAGTAACTGGAACTGTTTCCTTCGGTAAAGAAACCAAAGGTAAGCAACGTTTAGTGATTACCGATATGGATGGCGAAGCTAACGAATTCCTCATTCCTAAAGAGAAGCAAGTTCTCGTTCATGACGGTCAAGTTGTGAACAAGGGCGAGATGATTGTGGAAGGCCCTGCTGATCCACACGACATCTTGACACTCAGAGGTATTGAAGAGTTGGCGATCTACATCGTGGATGAAGTGCAAGACGTTTACCGTTTGCAGGGCGTGAAGATTAATGACAAGCATATTGAAGTGATCGTGCGTCAAATGTTGCGTCGTGTGCAAATTACTGATGGTGGCGATACTGCCTACATCACTGGTGAGCAAGTTGAGCGTTCTAAGTTGTATGACGCAAACGATGCTGTGATTGCACAAGGTAAGCGCCCAGCTCAGTTCGAGAACGTGTTGCTTGGTATTACTAAGGCGTCCTTGTCGACAGACAGCTTCATCTCAGCGGCTTCTTTCCAAGAAACCACCCGTGTGTTGACCGAAGCTGCAATTATGGGCAAGACCGATACACTCCGTGGCCTCAAGGAAAACGTCATTATTGGTCGCCTGATCCCTGCTGGTACCGGCTTGTCTTACCGCCGTGCACGCAAGGTCAGAGAGCAATTCGAGCGTGATCGCGCTCAAATGATTGCCGCCGAAGAGGAAGCAATGGCTGATATGCCTGTAGAAATAGAGGCTGAAGTGATTGCTCCTGCTGGGGAGGCTGATCCGAGCTAATTTGGTAATTCTGGCCAGAAATGGCCAGTTTTTTCCCCATGTGGTTGACGGAAAAGGCTGGCCAAGCTAGAATGCTGAGTTCTACTGATTCAGAAGAGGGTCTTTTTGACCTAGAATTTATCTAAGTCATTGATTTTCTTGAAGAAAGCAACAAAGAAGTACTAACCGAGCTATTTTATGCCAACAATTAATCAATTATTACGTAAGCCAAGAACACGGCTGACCGTTAAAAGCAAGAGCCCTGCGCTGCAAAACAGCCCGCAGCGCCGTGGTGTATGTACACGTGTGTATACAACCACTCCTAAAAAGCCTAACTCTGCGCTGCGTAAAGTAGCTAAAGTTCGCTTAACCAATGGTTTTGAAGTCATTTCATACATTGGTGGTGAAGGCCATAACCTCCAGGAACACTCAGTTGTGTTGATTCGTGGTGGTCGTGTGAAGGATTTGCCAGGCGTTCGTTACCACATCGTTCGTGGCTCACTTGATTTGCAAGGTGTTAAAGACCGCAAGCAATCACGTTCCAAGTACGGTGCTAAGCGCGCTAAGAAAGCTGCTTAATAGCAACTTACAGTATTTGCAGTAAGTCTTCGTTTGTCAGACTTTAAAGACAAGTAAGTGGCTGTTCCGTCCAGAGATTTCTCTGGATAGTAGGACAGCCGGAGCGGGTGATCCATGTGGGCCACCCCTAACTGAACTGAAGGAGTAGTTATGCCACGTCGTCGTGAAGTTCCCAAACGGGAAATCCTGCCTGATCCAAAATTCGGCAATGTAGAAGTAGCAAAATTTATGAACGTCCTGATGTTGGACGGCAAGAAATCGGTTGCAGAGCGTATCGTTTACGGTGCATTTGATCACATCGAGAAAAAAGCAAATAAAGAACCACTCGAAGTTTTCTCAACAGCTATGGGCAACGTTAAGCCAATGGTTGAGGTGAAGAGCCGTCGTGTCGGAGGCGCAAACTACCAGGTTCCTGTCGAAGTTCGCCCATCACGCCGTTCCGCTTTGGCAATGCGCTGGGTGCGCGAAGCCGCTAAAAAGCGCGGTGAAAAATCCATGGCTCAACGTTTGGCCAACGAATTATTAGAAGCTGCAGAAGGTCGCGGCGGAGCAATGAAGAAGCGTGAAGAAGTTCACCGTATGGCAGAAGCTAACAAAGCTTTCTCACATTTCCGCTTCTAATCGCACAGCAAAGAAAAGGTACCAACAGTGGCACGTAAAACCCCTATCGAAAGATACCGCAATATCGGTATTTCTGCGCATATTGACGCAGGTAAGACAACAACAACCGAACGTGTTTTGTTCTACACCGGTGTTAACCACAAAATTGGTGAAGTACATGATGGCGCTGCAACCATGGATTGGATGGAGCAAGAGCAAGAGCGTGGTATCACGATTACCTCTGCTGCTACTACAACGTTCTGGAAGGGCATGGCTGGCAATTTCCCAGAGCACCGCATCAATATTATTGATACCCCAGGACACGTAGACTTCACGATTGAAGTTGAGCGCTCAATGCGCGTTTTAGATGGCGCTTGCATGGTTTACTGTGCGGTAGGTGGTGTGCAGCCCCAATCCGAAACTGTTTGGCGTCAAGCTAACAAGTATCAAGTTCCACGTTTAGCGTTCGTAAACAAGATGGACCGTACTGGTGCGAATTTCTTCAAGGTCTATGACCAAATGAAGATGCGCCTCAAAGCAAATCCTATTTTGATCCAAATTCCAATCGGCGCTGAAGAAAACTTCAAAGGCGTTGTGGACTTGGTGAAAATGAAAGCCATCTATTGGGATGAAGAATCACAAGGTACTAAATTTACCTACGCAGATATTCCTGCTGAATTGCAAGCATCTGCAGAAGAGTGGCGCGAGAAAATGCTCGAAGCTGCTGCAGAGAGTTCAGAAGAGTTGATGGAAAAATACCTTGGCGGCGAAGCGTTGACCGAGGAAGAAATTAAAGCAGCATTGCGTCAGCGTACTATTGCTAATGAAATCGTTCCAATGTTGTGCGGAACAGCTTTCAAAAACAAAGGTGTTCAGGCGATGTTGGATGCAGTGGTTGAATTGTTGCCTTCACCATTAGATGTTCCACCAGTTCCATGTGAATTGGAAGATGGCACGCCAACAACACGCGAAGCCTCTGATAGCGCTAAGTTCTCAGCTCTCGCATTTAAGATCATGACCGACCCGTTTGTTGGTCAGCTTATCTTCTTCCGTGTTTACTCAGGCGTAATGAAATCTGGTGACACAATTTATAACCCAATTAAGGGTAAGAAAGAGCGTGTTGGTCGTTTGCTGCAAATGCATGCAAACGAACGTGAAGAAATTAAAGAAGTATTCGCTGGCGATATCGCGGCTGCAGTTGGTCTAAAAGACGCAACTACTGGCGAAACATTGTGTGATCCAGATAGCATCGTTATTTTGGAACGCATGGTATTCCCAGAGCCAGTGATTTCTCAAGCAGTTGAGCCAAAGACAAAAGCTGACCAAGAAAAAATGGGTCTTGCTTTGAATCGCTTGGCACAAGAAGATCCATCTTTCCGCGTGAAGACAGATGAAGAGTCAGGCCAAACCATTATTTCCGGTATGGGCGAGCTCCACTTGGAAATTTTGGTTGACCGTATGAAGCGTGAATTTGGTGTTGAAGCAACTGTTGGTAAGCCACAAGTTGCATACCGCGAAACTATTCGTAAGGTTTGCGAAGAGATTGAAGGCAAGTTTGTTAAACAGTCTGGTGGTCGTGGTCAATACGGTCATGTGGTATTGAAGTTAGAGCCACAAGCTCCAGGTAAGGGTTTTGAGTTTGTTGACGCAATTAAGGGTGGTGTCGTTCCACGTGAATACATCCCTGCGGTAGAAAAAGGAATTATCGAAACATTAAATTCCGGTATTTTGGCTGGCTATCCAGTTGTAGATATCAAAGCAACATTGTTCTTCGGTTCATACCATGACGTTGATTCCAATGAAAACGCATTTAAGATGGCGGGTTCTATGGCATTTAAAGACGGTATGCGCAAAGCGGCACCTGTGTTGCTTGAACCAATGATGGCTGTTGAAGTTGAAACACCAGAAGATTTCATGGGTAACGTAATGGGCGACCTCTCATCACGTCGCGGTATTTTGCAAGGTATGGATGACATTCCAGGGGGCGGCAAAATCGTTCGTGCTGAAGTGCCATTGGCAGAGATGTTTGGTTATTCAACTGGCTTGCGCTCGTTGACCCAAGGTCGCGCTACCTACACCATGGAATTTAAGCATTATTCCGAAGCACCTAAGAACGTTGCTGAGGCAGTGATGGCTGCTAAAGCGAAGTAATTTATCCACATTATTTTGAATATTGACTAGCTAAGAAGGCAGACAAAAAATGGCAAAAGAAAAGTTTGAGCGGACAAAACCGCACGTAAACGTTGGCACCATTGGTCACGTTGACCACGGTAAAACCACATTGACAGCAGCAATTGCAACCGTGCTTTCTAAAGCATTCGGTGGCGAAGCAAAAGCATACGATCAGATCGACGCTGCTCCCGAAGAAAAAGCACGTGGTATTACGATTAATACAGCACACGTTGAGTATGAGACAGCGAATCGTCACTACGCACACGTGGATTGCCCAGGACATGCTGACTACGTTAAGAACATGATTACTGGTGCTGCTCAGATGGACGGCGCAATTTTGGTTTGCTCTGCAGCTGACGGCCCAATGCCACAAACTCGTGAGCACATCCTCTTGGCACGCCAAGTGGGTGTTCCATACATCATCGTTTTCTTGAACAAGTGCGACATGGTAGATGACGCTGAGTTGTTAGAGCTCGTAGAAATGGAAGTTCGTGAGCTTTTATCTAAGTACGACTTCCCAGGCGATGACACACCAATCGTTCAAGGTTCTGCTAAGTTAGCACTTGAAGGCGACGAAGGCCCATTGGGTAAAGAAGCCATCATGAAGTTAGCTGATGCACTTGACTCATACATCCCGACTCCAGAGCGTGCTGTTGACGGTGCGTTCTTAATGCCAGTAGAGGACGTGTTCTCTATCTCCGGTCGCGGTACTGTTGTAACAGGCCGTATTGAGCGCGGTATTGTTAAAGTTGGCGAAGAGATTGAAATTATTGGCATCAAGCCAACACTCAAGACAACTTGTACTGGTGTTGAAATGTTCCGCAAATTGCTCGATCAAGGTCAAGCAGGCGATAACGTTGGTATCTTGTTACGCGGTACAAAGCGTGAAGAAGTTGAGCGCGGCCAAGTATTGGCTAAGCCAGGTTCAATCACCCCACATACTCACTTTACAGCCGAGGTTTATATCTTGGGTAAAGATGAAGGTGGCCGTCATACTCCATTCTTTAACAACTATCGTCCACAGTTTTACTTCCGTACTACGGACGTAACTGGTTCAATCGAGTTGCCAAAAGATAAAGAAATGGTGATGCCTGGTGATAACGTCACAATTACCGTCAAACTCATCGCGCCGATTGCGATGGAAGAAGGTTTACGTTTTGCGATCCGTGAAGGTGGCCGTACTGTTGGCGCCGGCGTGGTTGCAAAGATTTTGGCTTAAGTTTTACTAGTAATAAATATTTAGCGGTTTGCTAACCGGTGACATCAGTGCTGCTGATGTCACCGAGCTCTTTAGATGTATAACGTGGCAGCACCACAACGCTCTTTGGAATTAATATGCAAAACCAAAAAATTCGTATTCGTCTTAAAGCATTTGATTACCGTTTGATCGACCAGTCTGCAGCTGAAATCGTTGATACAGCTAAGCGCACTGGTGCTGTTGTTAAGGGTCCAGTACCTTTGCCAACACGTATCGAGCGCTTCGACATTCTGCGTTCACCACACGTGAACAAGACATCTCGTGATCAATTAGAGATCCGCACCCATCTCCGTTTGATGGATATCGTAGATCCTACGGAGAAAACTGTAGATGCTTTGATGAAATTAGACCTCCCAGCAGGTGTAGACGTCGAAATTAAGTTGCAGTAATTGGCTGTTTCCGGTCTTTTTGCTTGTCAAGATCGGTATTTCGGGATAGAATCTAAAGCTTCGCTCAATTATTTGGGCGAAAATCTCAGTTTTATCAGCATTAAAAACGTTGTAAGTTATTGATTTAGAAGTACTTTTACTTGTAAATCACTTAAATTAATTTTGCCGACCAATCGAAGTCGGCGTGGAGCATGAATATGAGCTTAGGCTTAATCGGTCGCAAGATCGGCATGACCCGTCTATTTACGGACGAAGGGGAAGCAATTCCTGTCACCGTAATTGACGTGAGCGACAACAGAATCGCTCAAATCAAGACCCAGGCAACTGATGGCTATGATGCTATCCAGTTGGCACATGGCACACGTAGAGCTACTCGCGTTACCAAAGCAATGGCTGGTCACTTCGCTAAAGCGGGTGTGATGGCTGGTAACGGTCTCAACGAATTTCATTTAGATGCAGTAAAAATCGCAGAAATGACACCAGGACAAGTCATTCCTGCTGACACTGCATTTGCTGCTGGCCAAAAAGTGGACGTACAAGGTGTAACGATTGGTAAAGGCTATGCCGGTACCATCAAGCGCCATCACTTCGCTTCAGGTCGTGCGTCACACGGTAACTCACGTTCACATAACGTGCCAGGTTCTATCGGTATGGCGCAAGATCCAGGTCGTGTTTTCCCAGGAAAGCGCATGACAGGCCACCTTGGTGACGAAACACGCACTGTACAAAATTTAGTCATCGCACGCATTGATGCAGAACGCAATCTCATCATGGTTAAAGGCGCTATTCCAGGTGCCCCAGGCGGTAAAGTTATTGTTACTCCAGCGGTGAAGACACCGTTGAAGAAGAAATAAGGAGAGCGAATATGGAACTTAAGCTTCTCCAAGACAACGGAACTTTAGGCGCTGGCATCCAAGCCTCACCAGAAGTATTCGAGCGCGAATATAACGAAGCATTGGTACACCAAGTTGTTGTGGCCTACCAAGCAAATGCACGTAGCGGTAACCGTGCACAAAAAGACCGAGAGCAAGTTAAGCACACAACCAAAAAACCTTGGCGTCAAAAAGGTACTGGTCGTGCACGTGCTGGTATGAGCTCTTCCCCGCTGTGGCGTGGAGGTGGTCGTATATTCCCGAATTCACCTGAAGAAAATTTCAGCCAAAAAGTAAACAAGAAAATGTACCGCGCTGGTATGAGATCAATTTTGTCTCAGTTAGCTCGCGAAGGTCGTTTGAATGTTGTTGACCAATTTAATCTCGATGCTCCAAAGACTAAAGTTTTAGCTGACAAAGTTAAAGCAATGGGCTTGGATTCAGTCTTGATCATCGTTGATCAGGTTAGCGAGAATTTGTACTTGGCATCACGCAACTTGCATAAGGTTGCTGTATGTGAGCCACAGCACGCTGATCCATTAGCTTTAGTTCAATACAAAAAAGTATTGGTAAGCAAAGCAGCGATCGCAAAAATTGAGGAGTTGCTGAAATGAGCCAAGTCCGTAAAAACGATCACAGCTTGATGAAGGTTCTGCTTGGACCGGTGATCTCTGAAAAAGCCACTATGGTTGCAGAGAAAAACGAACAAGTGGTATTTCAGGTTACACGCGACGCTAATAAGAGCGATGTGAAGCAAGCAGTTGAATTGCTCTTTAAAGTGCAAGTTGACTCAGTTCAGATCGTGAACCAAAAAGGTAAGCCAAAGCGCTACGGCCGTTTTGAAGGTCGTCGTGACCACACTAAGAAGGCCTATGTAAGCTTGAAGCCAGGTCAAGAAATTAACTTTGAAGCGGAGGCGAATTAATCATGCCTTTGATGAAGACAAAACCGACCTCACCGGGTCGTCGTTCAATGGTCAAGGTGGTCAATCCTGACCTGCATAAAGGTAAACCTTTTGCAGCGTTGGTAGAGCCACAGTTCCAAAAAGCAGGTCGTAATAATAATGGTCACATCACTACTCGTCATAAAGGTGGTGGTCATAAGCATCACTATCGTGTTGTTGATTTCAAACGCAATGACAAAGATGGTATTCCAGCAAAAGTAGAACGCTTGGAATACGATCCAAACCGCAGTGCAAATATTGCATTGATCGTGTTTGCCGATGGTGAGCGTCGTTATATTCTTGCAGCAAAAGGCATGACTGTTGGTCAGGCATTGATGAGTGGCTCTGAAGCCCCAATCAAGTCTGGTAATAACTTGCCAATTCGTAACATTCCAGTTGGTAGCACGATTCACTGTGTAGAAATGTTGCCAGGCAAAGGTGCTCAAATCGCACGTTCTGCTGGCGGCTCTGCGGTGTTATTGGCTCGTGAAGGTGTATACGCTCAGGTGCGCTTGCGCTCAGGTGAAGTACGTCGTATTTTGATCGATTGCCGTGCAACTATTGGTGAAGTTGGTAATGAAGAGCATAGCTTGCGCGTTATCGGTAAAGCTGGTGCAAATCGCTGGCGTGGTATTCGCCCAACCGTTCGCGGTGTGGCAATGAACCCAGTAGATCACCCACACGGTGGTGGTGAAGGTAGAACTGGCGAAGGCCGTGTACCTGTCTCCCCATGGGGCACACCAACCAAAGGTTATCGTACACGTCGCAATAAGCGTACAACTTCGATGATCGTTCAACGTCGTCAAAAACGTTAAGCGATAAGGATAAATAGATATGACACGTTCAGCTAAAAAAGGCCCATTTTGCGACGCCAGCTTAGTAAAAAAAGTTGAAGTTGCACAAGCCAACAAAGACAAAAAGCCGATCAAAACTTGGTCACGCCGTTCAACAATCCTCCCAGACTTTATTGGTCTGACGATTGCTGTACATAACGGTCGTCAACACGTTCCGGTATATGTATCAGAAAACATGGTGGGTCATAAGTTAGGCGAATTTGCCTTGACCCGTACTTTCAAAGGTCACGCTGCTGACAAGAAAGTAACGAAGAAGTAAGGGGATGATGATGGAAGTTAAAGCTATTCACAAGGGCGCCCGCATTTCTGCGCAAAAGACACGTTTGGTCGCTGACCAAATCCGTGGTTTGCCAATTGCTCGCGCTATGAACATTTTGAATTTCAGCCCCAAGAAAGCTGCCTTCATTGTGAAGAAAGTTGTTGAGTCCGCAATGGCCAACGCTGAACACAATAAGGGTGCTGATATTGATGAGCTCAAGGTTTCAACAATTATTGTTGATAAAGGTACTTCCTTGAAGCGCTTCACAGCACGTGCTAAGGGTCGCGGCAATCAAATCGAAAAACAAACATGTCACATCACCGTGACCTTGAGTAACTAAGGGAAGATATGGGACAAAAGATAAACCCAACCGGATTCCGACTCTCGGTAACGAAGAACTGGACATCAAAGTGGTATGCAAACAATACTGATTTTGCGAAGATGCTTAAAGAGGACGTAGATGTCCGCATCTATCTCAAGAAGAAGCTGAAGAATGCATCCGTAAGTAAAGTCATTATTGAGCGTCCTGCAAAGAACGCACGCATCACTATTTATAGTTCACGCCCTGGCGTTGTGATCGGTAAAAAGGGTGAAGATATTGAAGTTCTCCGTCGAGAACTCCAGAAGCGTATGGGCGTTCCTGTCCATGTGAACATCGAAGAAATTCGTAAGCCTGAAGTGGACGCTCAATTGATCGCCGACTCTATTACTCAGCAGTTAGAGAAGCGCATCATGTTCCGACGTGCAATGAAGCGTGCAATGCAAAATGCAATGCGCCTTGGTGCACAAGGAATCAAGATCATGTCCTCTGGTCGTTTGAACGGTGCTGAAATTGCACGTCGCGAATGGTACCGTGAAGGTCGTGTTCCACTTCATACATTGAAGGCTGATATTGATTACGCAACTTCAGAAGCGGAAACAACATACGGCATCATCGGTGTAAAAGTTTGGGTATACAAAGGCGATACTTTAGGTCGCGGTGCTGATGCTGTAGCAGTAACAGCAGAGCCAGCAGCTGAAGAGAAGAAGCCACGTCGCGCACCAGCTAAAACAACCGCACGCAAACCAGCTGCTGACAGCAAGCCATTAGTTGCTACTAAGCCAGCAGTGAAGCGTGCACCGAAAGCCGTTGAAGCCGCAAGTGCTGAAGCGCAGAAGTCAGGAGAGTAAGCATGCTACAACCAAAGCGTCGTAAGTATCGCAAGGAACAAAAGGGACGTAACACTGGCGTAGCAACACGCGGCAGTTCAGTTGCCTTTGGTGACTTTGGATTGAAGGCTATTGGCCGTGGTCGTTTGACTGCACGTCAGATTGAATCTGCACGTCGAGCAATGACTCGTCATATTAAGCGTGGTGGTCGTATCTGGATTCGTATTTTCCCAGACAAGCCAATTTCACAAAAGCCAGCTGAAGTGCGTATGGGTAACGGTAAAGGTAATCCAGAGTACTACGTAGCAGAAATTCAACCAGGCAAGATTTTGTACGAGATGGATGGCGTAGATGAAGGTTTGGCGCGCGAGGCTTTCAAGCTTGCTGCTGCTAAGCTGCCATTGCAAACCACTTTCGTGATTCGCCACCTAGGTTGATCGGGATAGAGATTATGAAAAAGACAGAATTAGCATCCAAAGATCTGGTTGCCTTAAACGCAGAATTAACAGAGCTTTTGAAGACTAGCTTCAAACTCCGTATGCAAAAGGGTACTCAGCAACTCACCAATACCAGCCAATTGGGTAAAACTAAGCGTGAAATTGCTCGCGTGAAGACTTTTATTACTCAAAAAACTGCACAGAAATAAGGAAAAAGGGATATGACAGAATTATCTAAACCCTTGCGCCGCACCCTTGTGGGTCGTGTCGTTAGCGATAAAATGCAAAAAACTGTGACTGTGCTAGTTGAGCGCCAAGTAAAACATGCGCTTTATGGCAAATATGTTGGACAGTCCAAAAAGTACCATGCTCATGACGAAGCTGGCCAATACAAGATGGGTGATACCGTTGAAATTGCTGAATCTAAGCCAATTTCACGTACTAAATCTTGGGTTGTGACCCGTTTAGTTCAAGAATCAAAAGGTATTTAAAGAAATATTAGGGATTTTGGCGAAGTTTCTTGCCAAATCCCTGTTTTGCGTAGTATGATAGAAGGCTTCTCTGGTTTTATTGGGAGAAGCAGTGTTTTTTCATTAATTCCGGATTTTAACTTTCGTTAAAGCCCATAGACGGAACCAAGACTGTTTGCCTTTGGCTAACAAGTTGGGGATTAAAAAATGATTCAGACCGAAAGTAGATTACAGGTCGCCGATAACACAGGCGCCAGTGAAGTTTTGTGCATCAAGGTATTGGGCGGCTCTAAGCGTCGTTACGCCAGTATCGGTGATGTCATCAAAGTGACTGTAAAGTCCGCTGCTCCACGTGGCCGTGTAAAAAAAGGTGATATTTATAACGCCGTAGTAGTGAGAACTGCTAAGGGTGTACGCCGTCCAGACGGCTCATTGATTAAGTTCGATGGAAACGCTGCGGTATTGCTCAACGCTAAGTTAGAGCCAATCGGCACACGTATCTTTGGACCAGTTACGCGCGAATTGCGTACTGAGAAGTTCATGAAGATCGTTTCTCTCGCCCCCGAAGTTATTTAAGAGGCTGATATGAAAAAGATTCGTAAAGGTGATTCAGTAGTTCTATTGACTGGCCGCGATAAGGGCAAGCAAGGAACTGTTACAGCCGTTCTCGAGAACAAATTGGTAATCGAAGGCGTAAATATTTACAAAAAGAGCGTTAAGCCAAATCCAGCAGCCGGTGTTACTGGCGGCATGATTGACAAGTCGATGCCTGTTCACATTTCTAATGTGGCTGTGGTTGACGGTAACGGCAAACCATCACGTGTTGGTATCAAACTCGTGGACGGTAAAAAGCAACGTTTCCTCAAAACCACTGGCGCAACTTTAAGCGCATAAGGGGCACGGAGAAATTATGAGCACACGTTTTCAAGAACACTACCAAGCTAAAGTAGTTGCTGATTTGATCGCTAAATTTGGCTACAAGTCTGTAATGGAAGTTCCGCGTATCACTAAGGTAACCCTGAACATGGGCTTAGGCGATGCTGTGAACGATAAAAAGATTATCGAAAATGCAGTTGGTGATTTGACTAAAGTAGCAGGTCAAAAGCCAGTTGTGACAAAAGCGAAAAAAGCGATTGCTGGTTTCAAAATTCGTCAAGGCTACCCAATCGGCGCCATGGTGACATTGCGTGGTGCACGCATGTACGAATTTTTAGACCGTTTCGTGACTGTTGCTTTGCCACGCGTACGTGACTTCCGAGGAATTTCCGGCAAGGCATTTGACGGCCGTGGTAACTACAACATCGGCGTTAAAGAGCAAATCATTTTCCCTGAAATCGAATACGACAAAATTGATGCCCTCCGTGGTCTCAATATCAGTATTACGACGACCGCTAAGACTGACGAAGAAGCAAAAGCTTTGTTGGCAGCGTTCAAATTCCCTTTCCGCAATTAAGAGGCTAACGTGGCAAAACTATCCCTAATTGAGCGCGAGAATAAGCGCACAAAAACTGTAGAGAAGTACGCTGTAAAGCGTGCTGAACTCAAGGCAATCATTGCTGATCAATCACGCAGCGATGAAGAGCGCTATGAAGCGCGCTTGAAGTTACAGGCACTTCCACGTAACGCGAGCCCGATTCGTCAAAGAAATCGTTGTTCATTAACCGGTCGTCCGCGCGGTGTATTCAGTAAGTTTGGTCTAGCGCGTAGCAAAATTCGTGAAATCGCCTTCCGTGGCGAAATCCCCGGTTTAACCAAGGCCAGCTGGTAAGCGGCGAAAGAATTAGGAGAACTCATGAGTATCAGCGATCCAATCGCCGACATGTTGACAAGGATCCGCAATGCGCAAGCAGTGCAGAAACCCGTAGTCTTGATGCCGTCGTCAAAAGTTAAAGTAGCTATTGCAAAAGTCTTGCAGGATGAAGGTTATATCGATAGTTTTGAAATCAAGGGTGAAGCAGCTAAGCCAGTGCTGCATATTGAACTCAAATACTACGCAGGCCGCCCTGTTATTGAGCGAATTGACCGTGTTTCTACACCAAGTCTTCGTATCTACAAAGGCCGCCACGACATTCCTGAAGTGATGAATGGCTTAGGCATTGCAATTATTTCAACCCCACAAGGCGTAATGACAGACCGCAAAGCTCGTGCAAACGGCGTTGGTGGCGAAGTTATTTGCTACGTCGCGTAAGGAGAGAAATATGTCCCGCGTTGGTAAATCACCCATTCCAGTCCCTAAGGGCGCTGAAATCAGCATCAACGGTGCAAATATTACTGTTAAAGGCCCATTGGGTACCTTGACACATAACTTGCATCCTTCTGTTGGTTTGAAGCAAGAAGACGGCGTATTGACAGTTGTTTTAAATAACGACACACCAGAAGCCGGTGCACAGTCAGGTACGGCCCGTGCTTTGGTAAACAACATGGTTGTTGGTGTAACTGCTGGCTTTGAGCGCAAGCTCAGCTTGGTAGGCGTTGGTTATCGTGCTGCTGCTCAGGGCGATTCATTGAAGTTGCAGTTAGGTTTCTCGCATGACATTATTTACAACCTACCAAAGGGCGTAAAAGCTGAGACCCCAACTCAAACTGAAATCATTATTAAAGGCTCCAACAAGCAGCAAGTTGGCCAGGTTGCCGCTGAAGTTCGCGCATACCGTTCACCAGAGCCATACAAAGGTAAAGGCGTTCGCTACGTGGATGAGGTTGTACACCTGAAAGAAACTAAGAAGAAGTAAGCGAGATTAAAAAATGAATAAAGACGAATCCAGACAAAGACGCGCTAGGCAGACTCGTATTCGCATTGCCGAAGCATTGGCAAATCGCTTAACAGTTATCCGTAGCAACTCCCATATTTCTGCACAGGTATATAGCCCATGTGGAACCAAAGTTGTAGCAGCTGCCTCAACAATGGAAAAAGATTTACGCCAAGCAATCAAAAACGGCGGCAACGCTGATGCGGCTAAACAAATCGGCAAATTAGTTGCTGAGCGTGCTGTTAAGGCGGGCATTGTTGATGTTGCTTTTGATCGCTCCGGTCATCGTTACCACGGCCGTATTAAGGCCTTAGCTGAAGCTGCGCGTGAAGCCGGCCTGAAGTTCTAATAGGGTTTAGGAAAAAACATGGCAAAAATGCAAACTAAGATGCAAAACGAAGAGCGTGATGATGGTCTTCGCGAGAAGATGATTGCTGTTAATCGTGTAACTAAAGTGGTTAAGGGTGGTCGTATTCTCGGCTTCGCTGCACTCACTGTAGTTGGTGATGGCGATGGCCGCATCGGCATGGGTAAAGGCAAATCAAAAGAAGTTCCAGTTGCTGTTCAAAAGGCAATGGACGAAGCACGTCGCAAGATGATCAAAGTTTCCTTACGTAAAGGTACTTTGCAGCACACTGTGATTGGTAAACATGGCGCGTCACGCGTGATGATTTCTCCAGCAAAAGATGGTACTGGCGTTATCGCTGGTGGCCCAATGCGCGCAATTTTTGATGTAATGGGTGTAACTAACGTTGTTGCCAAGTCACTTGGTTCAACAAATCCTTACAACATGGTTCGTGCAACGATTGATGGCTTGAGCAAGATGAGCACTCCTTCTGAAATTGCTGCTAAACGCGGTAAGTCAGTTGAAGAGATTCTCGGCTAAGACCAAAAGATTAGGAATCTATATATGACAACATCTAACTCCAAAGTCAAACTGCAATTAGTACGCAGCTTGATCGGCACACGCGAAAGCCATCGTGCAACTGTTCGCGGCTTAGGCCTGCGTCGCATCAATTCTGTTTCAGAATTGGAAGACACTCCAGCAGTTCGCGGAATGATTAATAAAGTTTCTTATTTAGTTAAAGTCGTTGGCTAATAACTAGCAAGCAAATAGGCGAAGAATATGCAACTCAATACACTAAAACCCGCAGAGGGATCCAAGAAAAACCGTCGTCGCGTAGGTCGTGGCATCGGTTCAGGTCTTGGTAAAACTGCAGGCCGCGGTCACAAAGGTCAAAAATCACGTTCCGGTGGATTTCACAAAGTTGGATTCGAGGGTGGTCAGATGCCAATGTATCGACGTTTACCAAAACGCGGTTTCGTTTCTTTGACACGTCGTCACGTTGGTCAAATCACTTTGAATGACTTAGCGAAAATCAACCTGCCAGAAGTAGACTTGTTGGTTTTGAGAGCCCATGGTTTTGCTGGTGAGCAGATTAATGCAGTTAAAGTAATTAAGACTGGCGAACTATCAATTGCTGTGACTCTCAAAGGTATTACAGCAACTGCAGGTGCTAAAGCGGCTATTGAAGCGGCTGGCGGCAAATTGGTTGACTTGGTTTAATTAGTTTTTAGTAAACGATGGCACTCGCTCCTACCAACACAGCAAATATTGCTCAATCAGGAAACAAGTTTGGCGAATTACGCCAACGCTTGATATTCCTGGTTTTGGCATTGCTCGTGTTCCGTTTGGGCGCACACATTCCTGTTCCAGGTATTGATCCTGACCAATTAGCTCAATTGTTCTCCGGTCAAAAAGATGGCATCTTAGGGATGTTCAATCTGTTCTCAGGTGGTGCTTTATCGCGCTTTACAGTTTTTGCTTTAGGAATCATGCCTTACATCTCTGCGTCGATCATCATGCAGTTGATGACGATTGTCGTTCCTTCTTTGGAGTCTTTGAAAAAAGAAGGCCAAGCGGGACAGCGCAAGATTACTCAGTACACCCGTTATGGCACTGTGTTCTTGGCGACATTCCAAGCATTAGGCATCTCAGTAGCACTGCAGGCTCAACCAGGTTTGGTTATTAATCCTGGCTTGATGTTTGAACTCAACACAGTAGTGACTTTAGTTACTGGCACGATGTTCTTAATGTGGCTAGGCGAGCAGATTACTGAGCGTGGGCTTGGCAACGGTATTTCTATCATTATTTTCGGTGGGATTGTTTCTGGATTGCCTTCAGCAATCGGCAGCCTACTCGAGCTAGTGCGCACTGGTTCTATGAATATTTTGTCAGCTTTGCTGATTGTGGTCATTTGTATTGCAGTAACTTATTTTGTAGTGTTTGTAGAGCGTGGTCAGCGCCGCATCTTAGTGAATTACGCTAAGCGTCAAGTCGGCAACAAGATATATGGCGGTCAGTCTTCATACTTCCCGTTGAAGTTAAATATGGCTGGTGTTATTCCTCCAATCTTTGCTTCATCTATTATTTTGTTCCCTGCAACGATTGCTGGCTGGTTTACATCAGGCGAGCCTGCCAATATGTTCAGCAGAGTTATCAAAGATTTGGCTGCAACATTAGCTCCAGGTCAACCTGTGTACACGATTCTGTATGCAGCAGCGATCATTTTCTTCTGTTTCTTTTACACTGCTTTGGTTTTCAATAGTCGTGATACTGCTGAGAATTTGAAGAAGAGCGGCGCCTTTATTCCGGGTATTCGTCCTGGTGATCAGACAGGTCGTTATATCGATAAGATCTTAATTCGTTTGACATTGGCAGGTGCAATTTATATGGTTTTGGTTTGTTTGTTGCCAGAATTTTTAGTGTTGAAGTACAACGTGCCATTTTACTTTGGCGGCACTTCCTTGTTGATTATTGTCGTTGTTGCAATGGATTTTATGGCTCAAGTTCAGTCATTCGCATTGCAGCAACAGTATGGTTCTTTAATGAAAAAAGCTAACTTTAAGATGGGCGCTTAACTGAATGTCTAAAGACGATGTAATTCAGATGGCGGGAGAAATTATTGAGAATTTGCCGAACGCAATGTTTCGCGTGAAGCTAGAGAACGGACATGTGGTTCTAGGGCACATTTCTGGAAAGATGAGGATGCATTACATCCGCATATTGCCAGGAGATAAGGTGACGGTGGAGATGACTCCTTACGACCTGACGCGCGCCAGAATCATATTCCGAGCGAAGTAAAAGATTAAGTAGTACATATTTTTTTAGAGGTGAGTTATGAAAGTTTTGGCATCCGTTAAGTGTATTTGCAGAAATTGCAAGATCATTAAGCGCAAACGCGTTGTGCGCGTGATCTGTTCTTCAGACGCACGTCATAAGCAGCGTCAAGGCTGATCTGGTTAATTAAGAGGAAATCTCATGGCACGTATCGCTGGGGTAAATATCCCAAATCATCAACATACTGTTATCGGTTTAACAGCAATTTTTGGCATTGGCACAACTCGTGCTCGCAAAATTTGTGAAACCACAGGTGTTGCTATCGACAAAAAAGTTAAAGATCTTACTGATGGTGACTTGGAAAAGTTGCGTGATGAGGTAGGTAAATTCATCACTGAAGGTGACCTTCGTCGTGAAGTAACGATGAGCATCAAGCGTTTGATGGACTTAGGCTGCTATCGCGGCGTTCGTCATCGTAAGGGCTTGCCTGTACGTGGTCAACGCACCAAAACAAACGCGCGTACCCGCAAGGGCCCACGTAAGTCCGGCGTGCAACTCAAGAAATAATCAAGAAAGTTTATTAACATGGCAAAACAACAATCCGCTTCCGCAGCTTCACAGCGCGCACGCAAGAAGGTTAAAAAGAACGTTGCTGATGGTATTGCACACGTTCATGCTTCTTTTAATAACACCATTATTACGATCACTGATCGCCAAGGTAATGCGCTCTCATGGGCAACATCTGGTGGACAGGGCTTCAAAGGTTCACGTAAATCAACGCCTTTTGCTGCTCAGGTAGCTGCTGAAGTAGCTGGTAAAGCTGCTGTTGAGTGCGGTATCAAGAACTTAGAAGTTCAGATCAAGGGTCCGGGCCCAGGTCGTGAATCAGCAGTTCGCGCATTGAACTCATTGGGCATCAAGATCACTGAGATTCAAGACGTAACCCCAGTTCCGCACAATGGTTGCCGTCCTCCTAAGCGTCGTCGTATTTAAGCTGAGAAGTTGACAGTACAAGTTTAGTAGTTTTTTATAAAAGCCCACCGTTCATCTGAATTAAAAGGTGAACTCACCGCCGGTCGTAAGACTGCGGCAAAGAAAGGAAAGCATCGTGGCACGTTACTTAGGGCCTAAGGCCAAATTAGCACGTCGGGAAGGTACCGACTTATTTTTAAAGAGCGCACGTCGCGCCTTGTCAGACAAGTGCAAGTTAGATACTAAGCCTGGTCAACATGGCCGTACATCTGGCTCAAGAACATCTGATTACGGTAATCAATTGCGTGAAAAGCAAAAGGTTAAGCGTATCTATGGCGTATTAGAGCGTCAATTTCGTCGTTACTTCGCAGAAGCTGAGCGTCGTAAGGGCAACACTGGTGAAACATTACTTCAGTTGCTTGAGTCACGTTTAGACAACGTGGTTTATCGCATGGGTTTTGGTTCTACTCGTGCTGAAGCGCGCCAATTGGTTTCTCATTGTGCAGTTATGCTCAATGGTAGCCCAGTAAATATTCCATCGATTCAGGTTAAGCCTGGTGATGTAGTAGCTATTCGTGAAAAAGCGAAGAAGCAAGCGCGTATTACAGAATCACTCAATTTGGTTGGACAAATGGCAGCTGTTACTTGGGTTTCAGTTGACGCAACCAAGCTCGAGGGAACATTTAAGCAAGTGCCTGACCGTGAAGATATTAGCGGTGAAATTAATGAAAGTTTGATCGTCGAATTGTATTCACGCTAATTAGGCACTCTCAAGGAAAAAATATGCAAACAAATTTGCTCAAGCCAAAAATTATTTCTGTTGAAGCGCTTACTGCCAACCAAGCTAAGGTTGTTATGGAGCCGTTCGAGCGTGGCTATGGCCACACACTCGGTAATGCATTACGCCGCGTTTTGTTATCCTCGATGGTTGGTTATGCACCAACAGAAGTAGCAATTGCTGGTGTTGTTCATGAGTACTCCACATTAGATGGAGTTCAAGAGGATGTAGTTAACCTTTTGTTGAACCTCAAAGGTATCGTATTTAAGTTGCAGTCACGTGATGAAGTTACTATCAATTTGCGCAAAGAAGGTCCAGGCGTTGTAACTGCAAAAGATATCGACTTGCCACATGATGTTGAAATTATTAATCCTGATCATGTTATCGCCCACTTGTCAGCTGGTGGCAAGTTGGATATGCAGATCAAGGTTGAAAAAGGCCGTGGTTATGTACCAGGCAATATGCGTCAATACCATGACGAAGCTACCAAGATCATTGGTCGTATCGTATTGGATGCCTCATTTAGCCCTGTAAGCCGCGTTAGTTACGCTGTTGAATCTGCTCGTGTTGAGCAACGTACCGACCTCGATCGTCTCGTAATGACAATCGAAACAAACGGTGTTTTGTCTCCCGAGGAAGCAATTCGTCAAGCCGCTACTATTTTGGTTGATCAGTTGGTTGTATTCGCAGCCCTCGAAAGCAGCGAAGTTTCTGGTGATCTAGCGCCAAGCCGCTCTTCAATGGTTGATCCAATGTTGATGCGCCCAGTGGATGATCTTGAACTCACAGTTCGCTCTGCAAACTGCTTGAAAGCTGAGAATATTTACTACATCGGTGACTTGATTCAACGTACAGAGAATGAATTGTTGAAGACGCCTAATCTAGGTCGCAAGTCTTTGAACGAAATCAAAGATGTATTGGCGGCTCGTGGCTTAAGTCTTGGCATGAAACTCGAAAGCTGGCCTCCAGCTAACCTCGAGAAATAATTAGAAAGGAAGCATCATGCGTCACGGAAACGGCTTACGCAAACTAAACAGAACGTCATCACATCGCTTGGCGATGCTGCGCAATATGTCCAATTCTCTTTTGGAGCACGAAGTGATTAAAACCACTTTGCCAAAAGCAAAAGAATTGCGCATGGTTGTTGAGCCTTTGATTACCTTGGGTAAAAAAGATAACTTAGCAAACCGTCGCTTAGCATTTAATCGCACGCGCGATCGCGATATCGTGACCAAACTCTTCACAGAGCTCGGCCCACGTTACGCAACTCGTCCAGGTGGCTACCTTCGTATTTTGAAGTTTGGCTTCCGTCATGGTGACAATGCACCTATGGCTTTGGTTGAGTTGGTAGATCGTCCAGAAGTTGAAGAAACAGCAGCAGCTGAAGAGGCTTAAGCCTTCTAGCTAGTTTAAAAGCCAGGCTTCGGTCTGGCTTTTTTCATTTATATGGTTATAAATACGTAATGACCCCTGATAAATCTACTGAGTTACTGATTGTTATCACTACTTTCAAATCAATAGAGGATGCGAAGAAAATGGCGCATCAATTGATAGAAGGTCGATTAGCTGCCTGCGTACAAATTCAAGGAGGCATGCATTCTGTCTATCGATGGGAGGGAAAGGTTTGTGAGGAAAACGAAGTTTTGTTGTCTGCAAAGACAACTGCAGATAAATGGATAGATATTTCTAATTTCATAAAAAGTCATCACTCTTATGATTTACCAGAGGTGATGGCTTATGTACCTGCAAAATATGAAGCGCTGTATGGCAAGTGGGTGCAAGCCGAGGTAAAGTGACTCCTATGAGATTGATTAATAAATTTATCCCGTTGTTAGCCGCACTCCTATTCTTTGTTGGTACTGCTTTTGCAGCTCCAGAGTTTCTTCTGCCTGAGAAGGCATTTCAGGCCCAAGCAACATGGGCGGTAAATACAAACGACATTGAGTTGGAGATTTTTCCGGCCAAGGGTTATTACATCTATCAAGAATCTCTACATTTCAAGATGGGCTCCGAGTCTAATAAATTAGGGTCTTTAAGGGCATTACTCCCTGCTGGGATTGAAAAGTATGACGAAACTTTTCAAAAGAAAATGCAGGTTTATAAGCAGGCATTTATGCTCACCCTAGATAAAAAAGCAGAAGCAGGAAAGCCTTTATATCTAGAGTTGGAATTACAAGGCTGTGCTGAAGCGGGAATATGTTATCCACCAATGACCCTCAAGTTTCTACTTGCAGGTCCTGGGGTAAAGGCCGGACCGATACCAGAAGTATTGGATGGGGTGCAAGCTGGCAATGCACCCAAAAAAGAATTGAGCCTAATGGATGTATGGCGTGAGCGCGATGACGTTAATGTCATTAGTCGCTTCTTAGAGAGTACGCCCACTCAATATCTTTTCCTGGCTTTCTTCATTCTGGGACTAGCATTAGCTTTCACTCCCTGCGTTCTTCCGATGCTACCCATTCTGTCGAGTGTGGTGTTTGGAACACAGGGCAAGCATGCTATAGCTAAGAGCCGTGCAAGCCTACTGGCAGCAGCCTATGTGCTTGGAATGGCTTGTGTATATGCCCTAGCTGGTTTGTTGATGGCAGCGCTGGGCGGTAGCGTTCAGAGAGCCTTACAAAGCCCTATAGCCCTCACAGCCTTTTCCTTACTCCTGCTAACCCTATCAGGTAGCCTATTTGGTCTATATGAACTCAGAATGCCTCAATCTTGGCAGGAAAAGGTAGATCAATTAGCAGGGCGCCACAAGGGCGGGAGCTTTGCTGGTGCTTTTGCCTTGGGCGGAATTTCTACATTGGTAGCGAGCCCTTGTATTACCGCCCCTTTGGCTGGTGTACTCGCTTTTATTGCCCAAACTGGATCAATGAGCTTGGGTGCGGGCCTACTTTTTGTGATGGCTCTGGGCATGGGACTGCCACTTTTATTTATTGCTATCGAAGCACGCATCTTAATTCCGTCAACTGGAATTTGGATGGTTTGGTTGCAAAGGACATTAGGTGTTTTGTTAGTCGCAACTGCAGCTTGGATTGCCTCACCCTTATTACAGGGTGGCAGCAGCGAAGCAGGTGACAAAATAATGGCCAATGGTCAGCGCCAACATCAGATCGGAAGTGCTAATTTTATCGTGATTGAATCTAGTGAGCAGTTAGATCAATTTTTAGCCCAAGCAAAAGAACAAAAGAAACTAGTACTCCTAGATTTTTATGCGGACTGGTGCATCTCTTGCAAGGAGATGGAAGTCAATACTTTCGGTAATCTTGAAGTGAATCAAGAGTTACAGAAATTGATATTACTGCAGGCCGACGTGACAAAAAATAGTCCAGAGAATCAGGCATTGTTGAAACGCTTTGGATTATTTGGCCCGCCTGGTATTTTGATCTTTAATCTCAACTCAGAAGAGATAAAAGATCAACGGGTAATTGGCTATATGCCACCTCAACGTTTTATTGAGCGTTTGAAAAAAGTACTAGGAAGCTAAAGCACTTGAGACTGAATAAGTCTGCACTTATTCAGTCTTCATCCTCGCAGATTATTTGCTAGCCTTGATTAAGCGCGCCGCCTCAAGTGCGAAGTAAGTCAGGATACCATCAGCACCGGCACGTTTAAATGCGAGTAAAGATTCCATCATCACAGCATCATGATCAAGCCAACCATTTTGTGTGGCCGCTTTGAGCATGGCATATTCACCACTCACTTGATAAACATAAGTTGGGTAATTAAATTCATCACGCACTCGGCGAACGATATCGAGGTAAGGCATACCAGGTTTAACCATCACCATGTCAGCACCTTCGCTAATATCCAGTGCAACCTCCCGCAAAGCCTCGTCAGTATTGCCGTAATCCATTTGATACGTTTTTTTATCAGCCTTACCTAAATTTTTTGCTGAACCAACTGCATCACGAAATGGCCCATAAAAAGCGGAAGCATATTTAGCCGAGTAAGCCATGATGCGAGTATGAATGAGGTTTTTTTGCTCTAGTGCCTCACGAATTTTTCCGATGCGGCCATCCATCATGTCCGATGGTGCAACGATATCAACACCAGCTTGTGCTTGAGCAACAGCTTGTTGGACTAAGATTGCTGTGGTTTCATCATTCAGGATGCGACCTTGCTCATCCAAGACGCCGTCTTGGCCATGACTTGTATATGGATCAAGTGCTACATCGGTCATGATGCCCAAATTAGGAAAGCGTTTTTTGAGTTCACGCACTGCATTTGGAACTAAACCATTTGGATTAAACGCCTCTTTGCCATCAGGTGTTTTCAGGGATGAATCAATTACCGGAAAAAGTGCCAGCACTGGAATGCCAAGGGCAACACATTCTTCAGCGACATTAAAAAGCAAATCGAGTGACACGCGATTGATCCCAGGCATGGAAGCAACTACTTGGGATTGATTTGTACCTTCGAGCAAAAAGACTGGATATATTAAATCGCCTGTGTTGAGATGATTCTCCTGCATCAGGCGACGTGACCAATCATCACGTCGCATGCGACGGGGGCGGTGTCGTGGAAAGTTCAATAAAGAGTTAGCTTGTGATTTCATCTTCTTGAGTCTCTGCTTCAAATAACCATTTAATAACAATATTGTCGGCCTCTTCAAGACCAATGCGCTTGGTACTAGAGAATAATTGTGCCGTAAGTTGCTGGGAGTTACCATGGCCATCGGGCAGGGCTGGAGCATATTGTTCTAATTGCTTACGAACTGCCTCTAAAGCATGCTTACACTCACTTTTGTTGAGCTTATCGCATTTGCTGAGCAAAATATGGATAGGTTTGCCGGTTGGCACAAACCATTGAATCATTTGTTCATCTAGCTCGGTGATACCACGTCTGGAGTCGACAATAAGGACCATGCCTACCAGCTGCTCTCGTTCTTGGAGATAGTCGCTGAGCAGGGTATTCCAGTGGTATTTGGTCTCGTGATTGACTGCTGCATAGCCATATCCAGGTAAATCAACTAAATAAGCTAATAGATCATCTTTGGCAAAAAGCCCAAAATAGTTAATGTGCTGGGTACGCCCTGGCGTTTTACTTGCAAAAGCGAGACGTTTTTGGTTGCAAAGCACGTTGATTGCGCTGGATTTTCCAGCATTTGATCGTCCAGCAAAGGCTACCTCTCGGAGCGGAGTGGCAGGCAGACAATGGGTGTCATTGACTGTGGTCGAAAATCGGGCTTGAAAGAGTTTAGACATGTCCAGAAGCTATTGTAAAATCACGCAAAATCATGAAATATCTCATGGTGTTGGGTAAAAGGTTGTAAAAGTAGGGCCCAAACACTTTTAGGAATTTTTGCCAAGGTAAACATAATGCGTCAAACCTCTCAAATCTCCAAATTAACTAGCTTACGCGCTGGCTTTGCAGTCCTGTCTATTTTCGCTCTAAGCGGGCTTACCCAACAAGCTTTTGCAGCTGATCCAGCGCCCATGGCAGCAACTGCAGAGGCAAAGGCTGTGGTTCCAGGTAAGCCAAAGGTTGACGTGGCTGCTGGCGAAGCACTCTATAACTCCGGAGATGCAACTCGCGGAGTTGTGGCTTGTATTACATGCCATGGCCCCAAGGGTCAGAGTGCCATATCTACTTGGCCCAAGCTTTCTGCTCAGCATGCTGCATACACAGCAAAGCAGTTGAAAAACTTTAAAGAAGGTACTAGAGCGAATGCGATCATGATGGGTATGTCTATGCCTTTAAATGATCAAGATATGGCCAATATTGCCACTTTCCTCGCTCAGCAGGCTCCATCCCAAGGCCTTGCTCAAAGTAAAGATACCATCCAGCTGGGCAAGAGTATTTATGGTGGCGGTATTGCGTCAAAGGGTGTTCCGGCTTGCGCTGGCTGTCATAGCCCGAATGGGGCAGGCATTCCTGCGCAATATCCTCGCCAAGGTGGGCAGTGGGCTGAATATTCCTATAATCAGCTAGTGAGTTTCCGTGAAGGTACTCGCAAAAATAGCACACAGATGACAACGATTGCTACCAAGCTTTCTGATCAAGAAATGAAAGCAGTTTCTGATTACATGGCAGGCTTGCATTAATCATTATTTAAGTACAAAACAAAAACCCCGCTGGTGTAGCGGGGTTTTTTATTGCATAGAGATTTACCAAGCAAAATGAATTTTTTAATTACATTTATTTTGGCAGGGTAGATTCACTAGCGAAGAGATCGGAAACATTTTCACGAGTACGAATGACATATGCATTCTTACCGTCAACCATAATTTCTGCAGGTTTTGGTCTAGTGTTGTAATTCGAAGCCATTACAAAACCATAAGCGCCAGCAGACAGAATAGCCAGTAAATCACCTTCTTCTACTGCAAGCTCACGGTCCCTGCCGAGCCAATCACCAGACTCACATACAGGCCCAACGATGTCATACATAGAGTTTGCAATATGCTTGCTTTGGACTGGAACAATGGCGTGATAAGCCTCATAGAGGGCGGGACGCATTAATTCTGTCATCGCTGCATCCACAATGCAAAAGTTTTTCTCGGCACCTGGCTTGAGGTATTCCACTTGGGTCAAGAGGACGCCAGCATTGCCAACCAATGATCTACCGGGCTCTAAGACCACATCGAGGTGAGCAAAGCCACGCTCGGCAACACGATTGAGCAAGGTATTAGTGAACTCAGTAATGTCAGGTGGGTTGTCATCGCCATAAGAAATCCCAAGTCCTCCACCCAAATCGAGATGATGAATCTCAATACCCTCTTTTTTCAATTGAGCAACTAATTCGAGTACCTTATCAAGTGCATCAAGATAGGGTGCAGTGCTTGTGATTTGTGAGCCAATATGACAATCAATACCAACCACATCAATTTGTGAAAGTAATGCAGCCTCACGATAGGTTTTTAGAACCTCGTAATAAGCAATACCAAATTTATTTCCTTTTAATCCGGTAGAAATATAAGGATGTGTTTGCGCATCCACATCGGGATTTACTCGTAAGGAAATTGGGGCGCGGCAGTTAAGCTTAGTGGCAACCCGATTAATTTGATGGAGCTCTGCAATCGATTCCACATTGATGCATTTAACACCCGCTTGCAATGCTTGGGTGATTTCCTTTGTAGACTTACCTACACCTGCGAAAACCAAACTTTTTGGATCTGCACCAACTGCAATGGCACGAGCTAATTCGCCGCCACTGACTAAGTCAAAGCCAGAACCTAATTTTTTAAAACAATCAATTACCGCTAAATTGCTATTGGCTTTCATGGCGTAGTGAACGCGAGCACGCCTTTTTCCAAAAGGGTCAACACAAGCTTTGTCATAGGCTTGATAAGCCTCGGTTAACGCTTTTTTGCTGTAAACATATAAAGGCGTACCAAACTCTTTAGCTAAATCTGCCAGAGGAATTTCTTCTGCATACCAGGCGCCATTACGCTCTGTAAATCCCGCTAAGTTGGGGAGTGGAATTGCTTTAATTGTCATTGCTTGGCCGATGTTGGGTTGTTAGCAGCTGGGCTTTGGGGTGGATAGAGCTTGCCTTTGGGCTCTGCCTCAGAAGGGGGAGCGGGTGCGGGCGGTACGTTTGGTAGATATAAGGGCCCTCTAACCCCACATCCAGCAAGGGATATTAGAAGGCTAATGCCAAGAGTTCTTTTAAGAATCGCTATCATGAATGTCTCTAAAACGAATGATTGAATATAGCATGCAGGACTCCAATATGAAGCTAGGCAATTTAACGACGGAAACCATTGATGACAAGCAATTCCACCAGTTGGGTAGCAATTTGTTGCAGTCGATAGAGGTGGCTTTGGAAGCTGCGGACGACGCACTGGATCTAGATCTCGATGTAGAGCGTCAGGGTGGCAACGTAATTAATATTCGATTTAGGGATCGTAGCGTCATTGTCGTCAATACACAGCCCCCTTTACATGAGATTTGGGTAGCAGCTAAATCTGGTGGCTATCACTATAGATGGGCTGGCACTCTGGCCTCCCCATTGTGGTTAGATACTAAAACTGGGCGCGAATTAATGGGCGATTTATCAGAATTTGCCAGCGCTCAAGCTGGGCAGGCAATTACTATTAGCCTACTTCAGAAATAAGTAAGGAAATAATTAAACTGCCCCGGTCGCCATTAAGGTCTCGATGACCTGAGCGTCGGGTACGCTCTTAATTTGAGCTTTACCAATTTTTTCTAAAACGACGTAGCGAATCTGGCCGCCTTCAGTCTTTTTATCTACTTGCATTAATTCCATATAACGCTGTGTGCCGAACTTCGGTGGCGCAATAGGTAGGTTCATCGCTTGAATAATCTGAGTTAAACGATCAACCTCAGCTTGAGTGATGAAGTTCAGACGTCGTGAGAGGTCTGCACCCATGACCATGCCGCAACCAACAGCCTCACCATGCAACCACTCGCCGTAACCCATGCCGGCTTCAATCGCATGGCCAAAGGTATGTCCGAAATTGAGTGTGGCACGAATTCCACCCTCTCTCTCGTCTGCTGAAACAACTGCTGATTTAATTTCACAAGACCTTAAAACTGCATGAGCCATTGCTGCCGTGTCACATGCCAGTAATGCTTTTGCATTTGCCTCAATCCAGCTTAAGAATTCAGCATCTGCAATAGCGCCATGCTTTACCACTTCAGCTAGGCCCGCAGAGAGTTCGCGTGCAGGTAATGTCTTCAAAGTATTGAGATCGGCAATGACTGCTACTGGCTGATGAAATGCTCCGATCATATTTTTCCCCAGCGGATGGTTGATGCCCGTCTTACCACCTACAGATGAGTCCACTTGAGCCAATAATGTTGTTGGCACTTGAATGAAGCGGATGCCACGCATAAAACTGGCAGCAGCAAAGCCAGTCATATCACCGATGACGCCACCCCCCAAGGCCAGCAACATGGTTTGACGATCAGCGCCAAACTTGAGGAGGTCATCAAAAATCAACTGAAGATTTTTCCAGTCCTTATAAGACTCCCCATCAGGCAAGACAATCGTTCTGACGGGCTTACCTAGTTTTTCTAAAGTCTTAGTGAGACGCTGTGCATATAAGGGAGCAACAGTTGTATTGGTAACGATATAAATCGATGTCGCTTTTTTGCAAGCGCTAAATAGCTCTGGTTGATCTATTAAATCTGTACCAATATGAATGGGGTAACTGCGGCTGCCTAGATCAACTTCTAATGTTTTCATGGATAGATTTATGCGGAGAGTTCGAGTTGCATGATGAGAGTGTTGACCAGTTGATTAACACTAGGTTTGCCAGTCTCAATGACATAGTCAGCGATTTCGCGATACAGGGGGTCACGAATAGCATAGAGGTTTTCTAAAATCTTTTTTGCATCACCATTCTTAAGAAGTGGCCTACCTTCGCCGCCTTTGGTGCGATGCCACAGTTCTATGGGATTAGCATGGAGATAAATTACTGTGCCTCTTTTACTAAGAAATTGACGATTTTCGGGAAGGAGAACAGCCCCGCCCCCGGTAGCCAAAATGAGCTCATGTTCAGCTGTAATATCTTTTATGGCCTGAGCCTCGCGTTTGCGAAAGCCATCCTCGCCTTCCATTTCAAAAATGACGGGAATCTTGACGCCACAACGCTCTTCAATCACATGGTCGGCATCTAAAAAACGACGACCTAATTTCTTGGCCAGCAATTTCCCGACCGTCGACTTTCCGGCGCCCATGAGGCCAATAAGAAAGATATTGTTGGATGAAGTGTTCACCCTATGATTTTATTAGTGTTTGTCCAGGATGGTGGGGGTTAAGAAGACTAATAATTCAGTTTTATCTGCCAATTTGGATTTATGGCGAAATAAATGCCCAATCAAAGGAATGTCACCCAGTAAAGGTACTTTGATCTCGTCATCGCGTTCGGTGGTTTGAAAAATCCCGCCTATGATCGCTGTACCCCCATTTTCAACTGTGACTTCGGAGCTGAGATTTTTGGTATCAATCGCATAACCCTGCTCAGTTTTCATGCCAATGGTGTCTTTATTAATACCCACCAACATAGAAATTTTCCCATCCGGATGAATCTTAGGCAGGACTTCTAGCCGTAAATTAGCTTTGCGAAACTGTAATTTACTCCCGCTTTGAGAGCTCACTTGGTAGGGCAACTCAGTTCCTTGTTCAATCGTTGCTTTCACCTGATCGCCTGTCATGATGCGGGGGTTGGAGAGAATCTTACCTTGGCCATCGGATTCGAGGGCTGAGAGCTCAATTTGTAATTGACGGGCCGCATTTTTAGAAACTAAAGTTGCAGCTAATGTAGCTGGATTGAATCCAGCCAAGCCAGTTCCGGCGAGATCAAGGTTAGCGCTTGCATTTTGGTTTGGGTGGTTGCCAATTGCATTAGCTTGAAATCCCAACTTCATACCTAGCTCACGGGCAAAGCGCTGATCGGCTTCAACGATACGAGCCTCTATGAGTATCTGGCGAGGGCTATTGATGTGGTCTCCCCCAAAAGGCAGTGCAGCATCCTCCCGTCGAAATTTTTGAAAAGTTTGAATTTCTGCATGAGGACCAATCCAGTAAATATCGCCATTTCGGACCAGCCGTAATCCTCGGCTAGCTAAGATCGAATGGAGGGCGGTTTGCCAAGGAGTATTTTTGAGATCAACTGAAATCTTGCCCTCAATCGATTCGCTGAGGAGAAAGTTGGTATCTCCCATTTTGGCTAAAACTTGCAAAAGCTCAGTCAATTCAATTTGGCTAAATTGCAGGCTAATTTGACTTTCTTCAGGCTTGCTTGATGAGCTCATTTCAGCGTGATTTCCCAGCGCTGGCTTGAGTAATAAAGCCAGGATTATGAGCGGCATACTGGCAGAGAGTTTTGGAAAGATTTTCAATAAAGTCACTCCGATCGGGTGGATTTAAAGGTGATAGATTTGCCTTTGGGGTGGGTCAAGACGGCCAGCTCTTTTGACAATTGAGTCAGTCGCCATTCCCCTAAAGCTATTGCCTCCTTGAGCACCATGGTGGTGGATTTGCCGGTATGGAAAAAAGCTTGCTCCGTCATGCCAATTCGGGCGATACCTAAGTATCTCCAGCGACGAAGGTCTGCTTCCTCAGGAATAACCATGGGCTTGTTTTGGGGCGCCTGAATTGGTGGTTTTATCTCTAATAAGTGAATACTTACTTCTATTTCATCAATTGCTTCGTATAGATCTTCTTGCTCAGAATGCCATTTGCTTTGAGAGTATTCAAATTCCTCTTTGAGTGTTAAATGCTGATTCTGTAAGGTGCTAATTTCTATCTCAGCCCCAGATTGTTTTGTTTCAAAATAAAAAAAGAGGCTGCCTCCAAAGAGTATTAAGCTTCCACCAAAGACCCAAAGTGGGCTGCAAGTAAGGCTGTTGAGTTCAAACCAGTTAGTAGAAAAAAAGGGCTTTGGAGGCTTACTTTGGGGCCCCATATCCACCCCTCTAGGAGATGATGTTTTGCGAATTCCGTGGGGATCTGGAATGGCGGGGTCATCACCCAGCTCGCTCAAAATATCATCAAATGTTTGGGGGGAGATATGGCGTGCAGGCATGCCATATTGTTCAATATGGGGATGTTAAAGGCGATCAGGAAAAGCAGAATTTAGCGTCAGAAAAATCAGCCCAGAAATATTTCAAACAAGGGTTTTGGAGCTTTAAGGAAAAGTCGGTAAGCACCCTATAATTTGAGTCTATGGCTCTACCTCCAAAAGACAGGCCGCCCTTAAATCGGCGGTTTAACCGACAGCCTGATAAACGTCCCAGTCAGCAAAGAGGGGAAAATTTCTCGTCTGCTAAGTCAGGAGGCAACCCCCTCATTAAGGCGCTGCTCATTATCAGCGTGGTCTTTGCTGTAGTGATTACGCTATTGCTGGGGTACGCCTTTTTAATAGCAAAGCCGAATTTGCCCAAGATCTCGGCATTGGTTGATTACAACCCGAAAACACCATTACGGATTTATACGGCTGACAAAGTGCTTATTGGTGAGTTTGGAGAGGAGCGCCGTAAGGTGATCCCTTTGAATGAGATACCAATGAGTATGCGCAATGCAGTTTTAGCCATTGAGGATGATCGCTTTTACTCACATGGTGGAGTGGATTACATAGGCATCCTCAGGGCTGCGTTAACTAATTTGCGCGGTAACCTCTCCCAAGGTGCATCAACCATCACCATGCAGGTGGCACGAAACTTTTTTCTTAGTAACGAGAAGACTTTCAGTCGCAAGATTTATGAGGTGCTTCTGTCTTGGGAAATCGAGTCTCAATTAAGTAAAGACAAGATTCTTGAGATTTATATGAATCAGATCTTTTTGGGTCAGAGAGCTTATGGATTTTCTAGTGCGGCTCAAATCTATTTTGGTAAAGAATTAAAGGACATTACCATTGCGGAGGCCGCCATGTTGGCAGGATTGCCTAAAGCACCCTCGGCTTATAACCCCGTCAGCAATTTCCGCCGCGCCAAGATTCGTCAGGAATATATTTTGCAGCGTATGCGTGATTTGTCCTACATCACGCCTGAGCAATATCAAATCGCCATGGCTGAAGAGTTAAAAATTCGAGGCTTGGGAAATGAATTTAGTACCCGCGCCGATTTTGCTGCGGAGATGGTACGTCAATTGTTGTTTACCCAATATGGCGAAGCAATTTATTCTCAGGGAATAGACGTTTACACCACGATCTTGAAGGCAGATCAGGAAGCAGCCTATAGAGCAGTGCGTCGCGGTATTTTTGAATATGATTTACGGCACGCATATCGTGGACCAGAGGGATTTATTGATTTGCCACAGGATACTGTGAAGCGTCAACGGGCAATTGATGAGGCCTTGTTAGCTTACCCGCAGTTAGATGATTTACAGTCCGGCGTAGTGCTTGATATCAAACCAAAAGAAATGCAAGTGATGATTTCAACTGGAGATATGATCACACTCAAAGGCGAGGGCTTGAAGCTTGCGGCCGCCTCCTTGACTGACAGTACGCAACCCAAAAAACGTTTACGCCCTGGTGCGATTGTGAGGTTGCTTTCCGATGGTGGCATTTGGAAGTTAGCGCAGTTACCACAAGTTGAAGCAGCCTTTGTTTCTATGAATGCCGAGACGGGTGCGATTCTCTCCTTGGTGGGCGGCTTCGATTTTCGCCGCAATCAATTTAATCACGTGACTCAGGCACAACGTCAGCCGGGCTCTTCATTTAAACCCTTTATTTATGCCGCTGGAATTGAAAAAGGATTCTCTCCAAGCACGATGGCCAATGATGCGCCGCTATCCATTGGCAGCATGGAGACTGGTAGTAAAGCTTGGGAGCCTAAGAACTACGATGGTAAATATGAGGGCATGATGCGCTTACGTACAGCTTTGGCTAAATCGAAAAACTTAGTTTCGGTGCGCCTTATTCGCGCCATCGGCCCCTCTTATGCGCAGGAATATATTCAGCGCTTTGGTTTTGAGTCAGAAAAGCACCCGCCTTATTTAACAATGGCTTTAGGTGCTGGCTCTGTAACGCCTCTGCAAATGGCATCGGCTTATAGTGTGTTCGCTAATGGTGGCTATCGCGTAGATCCATTCTTGATTAATAAGATGACGGATTCAAAAGGAGTGGTCTTATTTGAGGCCAAACCAACACATGCAGGCGAAGATGCGACTCGTGTTCTAGACGCTCGTACAGCCTTCGTAATGGACAGCATGTTGCAAGAGGTTACAAAAACTGGGACTGCGGGAAGTGCAAGAGCGAAATTAGGTCGTAGTGATATCGCAGGTAAAACAGGCACAACCAATGACTCACACGATGCTTGGTTTGCAGGGTACAGTCCAAAGGTAGTGGCCATTGCATGGATTGGTTTTGATAAGCCTGTAAGTTTGGGTGATCGTGAAACCGGTGGTGGCCTTGCCTTACCAATGTGGATCTCTTACATGAGTACGGCCTTAAAAGATCATCCCCAACAAGGTCGTGAAGTTCCTGCGGGTGTAACCCAAGTTGATGGTGATTGGTTTATTCCCGAGTTTTCTAATAGTGGCGGTGCGCGCGAACTGCAATAGTTCGTTTTAGTAATGGCAAGGCAAGCACGCACCATTATTCCTGGCCAAGCAATGCATGTCATGGTTCGCGGCAATAATCGGGAAATACTTTTTTTTAATGAGACTGATCGACGCAGATATTTGGATTGGCTGCGAGAAGCTGCAAAGCAATTTGGTAGTTCGGTCCATGCATTTGCTTTGATGCCTAATCATGTACATCTCCTGATGACTCCCCAAAATACGGATTCTCTGGCAAAGACGATGCAATCTTTAGGTAGGCGTTATGCCCAGTATTTCAATCAACAGCACAACCGCTCGGGAACTATTTGGGAGGGACGCTATCGCTCTTCGCTGATAGACCCTGATTATTTTTTACGTTGTCAACGCTATATTGAGCTTAATCCTGTGAGGGCTGGTTTTGAAGCTAGCCCCCAAGGTTCCACTTGGACCAGTTTTGCTTCCCACATCGGTGGAAATGCAGAGCCATGGTTAGTGGATCACCAACATTTTTGGAAGTTAGGTAATACTCCTTTTGAGCGACAAATGACTTGGGCGGCATTTGTGAAGGAGGGCGCGCCCCATTGGGAAGACCGCCAAATTACCGATGCATTGCTAAGATCTAAGCCCTGGGTAGGCGATATCTATGCAAAAAATGTATTTAAAGAGAATCCTGAGCAGGCATTAATCCGCCAGCGTGGTCGCCCAAAGAAATTAATCCCTATCAATTCAGTAAGTTAGATGATTTTCTAAAATCAATTTACTTGATGCTGCTGGCATCAAGTATTGACTCTGTCCCTTTTTTTATAATTCATTTTGCTAAAAGTCTAATTTAAATGGGACGGACTCATTTTATTTCTATTGCATCAGCATGGGTATTCCCCTATATTTGATCCTCCAAAAGTAATCAAGCCCGCTGGGCCATCGGAAATACCATGACTACACAAATGAATACAGACCTTCGTCCAATCTCACAGGGCCTCTACGATCCGCAAAATGAGCATGATGCTTGCGGCGTCGGATTCGTCGCTCACATCAAGGGAAAGAAGTCCCATGAGATTGTTGCTCAGGGATTAAAAATTCTTGAGAACTTGGATCACCGAGGAGCAGTAGGCGCTGACCCGCTAATGGGTGATGGGGCTGGAATTTTGATTCAGGTCCCCGATACTTTATATCGCGAAGAGATGGCAAAGCAGGGTGTAGAGTTGCCCCCCTTTGGTGAATACGGTGTTGGCATGATTTTCTTGCCTAAAGAGCATGCCTCCCGTTTAGCTTGCGAGCAAGAATTAGAGCGCACCGTTCGCTTAGAGGGTCAAGTTGTTTTGGGTTGGAGGGATGTGCCGGTAGATGTGAAATTACCAATGTCCCCAACCGTGCAAATGACAGAACCATTTATTCGTCAAATTTTTATTGGACGCGGTCGCGAGATCATGACAACTGATGCGCTTGAGCGCAAGTTGTACGTCATTCGTAAGACAGCGAGCCATGCAATTCAGGATTTACATTTAAAGCACGGAAAAGAATACTTTGTTGCTTCGATGTCAGCTCGAACTATTGTTTATAAGGGTTTGTTGTTAGCTAACCAAGTGGGTGCCTACTATCAGGATTTGCAAGATAAGCGCACAGTATCAGCGCTAGCATTAGTGCATCAGCGTTTCTCAACCAATACATTCCCTGCTTGGGAATTGGCTCACCCTTATCGCATGATTGCGCACAACGGTGAAATCAATACAGTTAAAGGTAACGTGAATTGGGTGAACGCACGGGAAGGCGCTATTAGCTCCCCGGTGCTAGGGGAAGATCTCAAAAAATTATGGCCACTGATTTACCCAGGCCAGTCTGACACGGCCTGTTTTGATAACTGCTTAGAGTTATTAGTCATGTCAGGTTATCCATTGGCACAAGCGATGATGATGATGATTCCAGAAGCATGGGAACAGCACACATTGATGGATGAAAACCGTCGTGCATTTTATGAGTACCACGCCGCAATGATGGAACCATGGGATGGCCCAGCAGCAATGGCGTTTACTGATGGTCGTCAAATTGGTGCAACCTTGGACCGTAATGGTTTACGTCCAGCACGTTATTACGTTACCGATGATGACTTGGTCATTATGGGTTCTGAGGCAGGTGTATTGCCTATTCCAGAAAGTAGGATTATTCAAAAATGGCGCTTGCAACCAGGCAAGATGTTCATGATTGATATGGAACAAGGGCGCATTATTGATGATGTCGAACTGAAGGACGCCGTCTCAAAAGCCAAGCCATATAAGAGTTGGATCGATGCAGTGCGTGTGAAGCTCGATGAAGTTGATGCAACTAAGGATGACTTGGTTGATGAAAAGATAACTATTCGCCCAGCAGCAAAATTACTAGATCGTCAGCAAGCCTTTGGTTACACCCAGGAAGATATTAAGTACCTCATGGCACCAATGGCTATGAATGGCGAAGAAGCGATTGGATCGATGGGTAACGATAGCCCATTAGCCGTGTTATCAAATAAAAACAAGCCACTCTATAACTACTTCAAGCAATTATTTGCTCAGGTGACCAATCCCCCGATTGACTCTATCCGTGAAAACATGGTGATGTCTTTAGTATCCTTCATTGGGCCTAAGCCGAATTTGTTGGATACCAACAATATCAACCCACCAATGCGCTTGGAAGTAAGCCAGCCGATTTTAGATTTTGATGATATGACTAAAATTCGTCATATCGGTCATTACACTAGCGGTAAGTTCCGCTCATATGAGCTAGACATTTGCTACCCAGCATCTTGGGGCAAGGCTGGTATTGAAGCCCGCTTAGCATCCTTATGCGCTGAAGCGGCTGATGCGGTCCGCTCTGGTTATAACATCTTGATCGTGAGCGATCGTCAGGTTGATGAGCAGCATGTTGCCATTCCAGCATTGTTAGCTACTTCAGCCATTCATCAGCACTTGGTGGAAAAAGGTTTGCGTACCAGTGTTGGTCTCGTAGTTGAGACTGGAAGTGCCCGTGAGACACATCACTTCGCACTCTTGGCTGGCTATGGCGCTGAGGCAGTTCACCCATACCTTGCAATGGAGACTTTGGCTGAGATGGCTAAAGGTTTATCTGGTGATCTATCGGCCGAAAAAGCCGTCAAGAATTTTGTGAAAGCAGTTGGTAAGGGTTTGCAAAAAGTAATGTCTAAAATGGGCATCTCTACTTATATGTCTTACACCGGTTCTCAGATTTTTGAAGCGATTGGTTTAAATAAAGACGTTATTGATCATTACTTCAAAGGCACGCCATCTAACGTGGGTGGCATCGGTGTATTTGAAGTAGCTGAAGAGGCCTTGCGCATGCATCAGTCTGCATTTAGTAATGATCCTGTATTGACCAATATGTTGGATGCTGGTGGTGAGTATGCATTCCGCATTCGTGGTGAGGACCATATGTGGACTCCGGATACGATTGCGAAGTTGCAGCACTCTACTCGCGCTGGTATTGATAAGGGCTATCAAACTTATAAAGAGTATGCCAATCTGATAAATGACCAAACCAAACGTCAGATGACCCTGCGTGGCTTGTTTGAGTTCAAGATTGATCCAGTTAAAGCAATTCCATTGGACGAAGTAGAGCCTGCAAAAGAAATCGTTAAACGTTTTGCAACGGGCGCGATGTCTTTGGGTTCTATCTCTACTGAGGCACATGCTACTTTGGCAATTGCTATGAACCGTATTGGCGGTAAGTCCAATACTGGTGAAGGTGGTGAAGATCCGAATCGTTATGTAAATGAGCTCAAAGGCATTCCAATCAAGAAGGGCGAAACCTTAGCCAGCATTTTGGGTGACGATGTGGTTGAGGCAAATATCCCTTTGCTTGACGGTGATTCACTGCGCTCCAGAATTAAGCAGGTTGCTTCAGGACGTTTTGGCGTTACTACTGAATACCTTCGCTCTGCCGATCAGATTCAGATCAAGATGGCTCAAGGCGCTAAACCAGGTGAAGGCGGTCAATTGCCAGGCGGCAAAGTTTCTGATTACATCGGTAAGTTGCGTTTCTCTGTGCCGGGCGTTGGTTTGATTTCTCCGCCTCCACATCATGATATTTACTCTATTGAAGATATCGCCCAGTTGATTCATGATCTGAAGAACGTGAACCCAGCCGCTGACGTATCAGTGAAGTTGGTATCTGAAGTAGGTGTTGGCACGATCGCTGCTGGTGTTGCTAAAGCAAAAGCGGATCACGTAGTGATTGCCGGGCATGATGGCGGTACCGGTGCATCACCACTATCCTCTATTAAGCATGCTGGTTCCCCTTGGGAATTGGGCTTAGCTGAAACACAACAAACATTAGTACTTAATGGTTTGCGTAGCCGCATTCGCGTACAGGCTGATGGCCAAATGAAAACCGGTCGTGATGTTGTGATTGGCGCATTGTTAGGCGCAGACGAGTTCGGCTTTGCAACAGCGCCATTGGTTGTTGAGGGTTGCATCATGATGCGTAAGTGTCATTTGAACACCTGCCCAGTTGGTGTGGCTACACAAGATCCTGAATTGCGTAAAAAGTTCTCAGGTAAGCCTGAGCATGTTGTGAACTTCTTCTTCTTTATTGCGGAAGAGGTACGCGAGATCATGGCGCAACTCGGTATTCGTAAGTTTGATGATTTGATCGGTCGCGTTGACTTCCTAGATACCCGCAAAGGTATTGAGAACTGGAAAGTACATGGTTTAGATTTCAGTAAGATTTTTGCTGAGCCAGCTGTAGCCAAAGATGCTCCTCGCTACCAGATCTTGACCCAAGATCATGGTTTAGATAGTGCTTTAGATAACATTCTTATCGAAAAGAGTGAGCCTGCGCTTGAGCGTGGCGAGAAAGTCTCCTTCATTGTTCCAGTAAAAAACGTGAATCGTACTGTTGGCGCAATGCTCTCCGGAGAAATCGCTCAGCGTTATGGCCACGCTGGTTTGCCTGATGACACTATTCATATTCAATTGAACGGCACTGCAGGACAAAGTTTTGCAGCATTCTTGGCTCGCGGAATCACGCTAGACTTGGTTGGCGATGGTAATGACTACGTTGGTAAAGGCCTGTCTGGTGGACGCGTGATTGTGCGTGCGCCACACGAATTCCGTGGCGACACAGCGAAGAACATTATTGTTGGTAACACTGTTCTCTACGGCGCAATTGGCGGTGAAGCATTCTTCAATGGTGTTGCAGGCGAGCGTTTTGCAGTTCGTAACTCTGGTGCAACAACTGTAGTTGAAGGCACCGGTGATCATGGTTGCGAATACATGACTGGGGGTACTGTAGTTGTATTGGGTGCAACTGGCCGTAACTTTGCGGCAGGTATGAGCGGCGGCATTGCTTATGTTTACGATGAAGATGGCCTCTTTGAGAAGCGTTGCAATACCAGCATGGCAACCTTGGAAAAAGTATTGCCTTCAACTGAGCAGATTGCCAAGATGCCTCAGTCACAGTGGCATGCTCCAGTCGACGTCAAAGATGGTGGCGAGCGCATGACAGACGAGCAAATTTTGAAGAGTCTAATTGAGCGTCATTTCCGCCATACAGGTTCAGAGCGCGCTAAAGCGCTCCTGGCTGATTGGGAAAACGCTCGCGGTCGTTTTGTGAAGGTGCTGCCTACTGAGTACAAACGTGCTTTGGGTGAGCTATGGGAAAAAGCGCAAAACAAAACTGTTGCAGCTTAATTAATAAAGACATTAAGAAAAGATACTAAGGATTCAATATGGGTAAGGTCACTGGATTTATGGAGTTTGAGCGCGTAGATGAAACCTACGAAGCCCCCGTTAAACGCCTCCATCACTACAAAGAGTTCGTTGCAGTATTAACGGATGATGAAGCCAAAGTACAGGGCGCACGCTGTATGGATTGCGGTATTCCATTTTGTAATAACGGCTGCCCTGTAAATAACATCATCCCAGACTTCAATGATTTGGTATTTCATGATGACTGGAAGAATGCATTAGACGTTTTACAATCGACCAACAACTTCCCTGAGTTCACTGGTCGTATTTGTCCGGCACCTTGCGAAGCTGCCTGCACTTTAGGAATCAATAGCGATGCAGTGGGCATTAAGTCTATCGAGCACGCCATTATCGATAAGGGCTGGGAGAATGGTTGGGTTAAGCCGCAACCACCTAAAACTAAGACAGGTAAGAAGGTTGCTGTAGTTGGCGGTGGACCTGCTGGCATGGCTACTGCTCAGCAATTGGCGCGCGTTGGTCATGAGGTTACCGTATTCGAAAAAAATGATCGTGTCGGCGGATTGTTACGCTACGGTATTCCTGATTTCAAGATGGAAAAGTGGTTGATCGATCGTCGCGTTGAGCAAATGCAAGCTGAAGGCGTGAAGTTTGAGACTGGTGTATTTGTTGGCAAAGAAGCAATTGGTGCTGAAGTAAAAAACTACTCAACAAAAACAGTTTCACCTGATCAGTTGATGAAAGATTTTGATGCAGTTGTAATTAGCGGTGGATCTGAGCAACCGCGTGACTTGCCAGTTCCTGGCCGTGAGTTGAAGGGTGTTCACTACGCTTTGGAATTTTTGATTCCACAGAACAAAGAAAACGCTGGCGATTTCAAGAACGAAATTTCTGCATCTGGCAAGCATGTTGTTGTGATTGGCGGTGGTGATACTGGATCTGATTGCGTAGGTACTTCGAATCGTCATGGCGCCGCCAAGATTACCCAATTTGAATTATTGCCACAGCCACCAGAAACTGAAAACAAGCCTTTGGTATGGCCTTACTGGCCAACTAAGTTGCGTACTTCATCTTCGCATGAAGAAGGTTGTGAGCGCGATTGGTCTGTTGCGACTAAGCGATTTGAAGGCAAAGATGGCAAGCTTGAGAAGTTGATCTGCGTCCGCCTAGAGTGGAAAGACGGCAAAATGTCAGAAATGCCAAATTCTGAATTTGAGATTAAGGCAGATCTGGTTTTCTTGGCAATGGGTTTTGTGTCTCCTGCAGCCCAAGTCCTCAATGCCTTTGGTGTTGAAAAAGACGCTCGCGGTAATGCAAAAGCTCCTGTTGATGGTCAAAATGCCTACCAAACCAATGTTCCAAAGGTATTTGCTGCTGGCGATATGCGTCGCGGACAATCTTTGGTGGTTTGGGCGATTCGTGAAGGTCGACAAGCTGCGCAGGCAGTAGACGAGTATTTAATGGGGTCATCCGTTCTCCCGCGATAATATCCAGGATATGAACAGTAGCCACTCCAACCCCGCGGAAGTAACGCAAAATACCGTGAGTGGTGGGCATGGCGAAGTTGTCGTTTCAATCAAAGACGTCAATTTCTCTTATGCCCCCGGGGAGCGGCAAATTTTATCGGGACTTAATATGGAGTTCCGTCGTGGCCAAGTGGTTGCCGTGATGGGCGGCTCTGGTTGTGGCAAGACTACTATTTTGAGGCTCATTGGTGGTCAGTTCACAGCACAGTCTGGCCAAGTTTTATTTGAAGGTAGTGACATTGGCAAAATGAACAGCTCTGAATTAATGGCTGCTCGTCGTCGTATGGGTATGCTCTTTCAGTTTGGAGCGCTCTTTACGGACCTTAGTGTTTTTGAAAATGTTGCCTTTCCTTTGCGTGAACACACCGATTTAAGTGAAGATCTATTACATTCCTTAGTGTTGATGAAGCTCAATGCGGTTGGTTTACGTAGCGCACGTGATTTAATGCCCTCACAAATTTCTGGTGGCATGGCGCGACGTGTTGCTTTAGCAAGGGCAATTGCGCTTGACCCCCCATTGATCATGTATGACGAACCTTTCGCTGGCTTAGATCCAATCTCCTTGGGGATTACTGCGCGTTTGATTCGGGATTTGAATCAAGCTCTGGGCGCAACGAGTCTATTGGTGACGCACGACGTTGAAGAAACCTTTGAGATTGCAGATTACGTTTACTTTATTGCTAATGGTCGTATTGGTGCTCAAGGCACTCCGGAAGAGTTGAGTCGCTCAAGTGATCCGTTTGTTCGTCAATTTCTAGATGCATCACCTGATGGCCCTGTGCCATTTCATTATCCAGGCCTAAGCCTTGCGGAAGATTTTGGGGTGAGCTTGAAATGAGCATAATTCATAGCGCCGTAGATTTTTTTGGTGACCTTGGTTTTTTTGTTCGTCGCAACTTAACGAGCCTTGGACTTGCTGCGCGCATGTTCGCCGCAGTGATTTGGCGCTCAGGCTTTTTATTAAAAAGACCTCGCTTAGTTTCTGATCAAATTTTGTTTGTCGGCAATCATTCGTTTGTGATTATTGCGGTTTCTGGTTTATTCGTTGGTTTTGTTCTAGGTTTACAGGGTTATTACACCCTTAACCGCTATGGTTCAGAGCAGGCTTTGGGTTTATTGGTGGCACTCTCACTAACTCGTGAATTAGGGCCCGTGATTACCGCTTTGTTATTTGCGGGCCGTGCTGGTACGTCTTTAACTGCCGAAATTGGTTTGATGAAAGCTGGCGAACAACTCAGTGCAATGGAAATGATGGCAGTAGACCCATTGAGTCGAGTGATTGCTCCGCGTCTATGGGCTGGGATTATTGCTATGCCGATTTTGGCTACGATCTTTACTGCTGTTGGTGTGATGGGCGGTTACTTTGTCGGAGTTCCCTTAATTGGAGTGGATTCCGGAGCCTTTTGGTCCCAGATGCAGGGCGGGGTAGATCTTTTTTCTGATATTGGGAATGGCTTGATTAAAAGCTTGGTATTTGGTGTGGCTGTGACTTTTATAGCGCTGTATCAAGGTTATGAAGCCAAGCCTACACCTGAGGGAGTATCGCAAGCAACCACCAGAACGGTGGTCATCTCCTCCTTATCGGTTTTGGCATTGGATTTCTTGCTGACCGCGATGATGTTCTCGAATTAGAAAGAATAAACTGGGACTCTTATGAGAAAAAGTGCAATTGATGTTTGGGTTGGAATCTTTGTAGCCATTGGTTTGCTGGCTGCTTTATTTCTGGCATTGAAGGTCGGCAATATGAATGCCGTTTCCTTTGCTCCTACTTACAAAATTTCTGCGCGTTTTGACAATATCGGTGGACTCAAACCACGTGCACCTGTCAAAAGTGCTGGTGTAGTTGTTGGCCGTATTGCCAATATTGCTTTTGATGACAAGACTTATCAAGCTACTGTCACTATGACCATTGAAGATACTTATAAATTTCCTAAGGATTCTGCTGCCAAGATTTTGACCTCAGGTTTATTGGGTGAACAATATATTGGGCTTGAAGCTGGTGGCTCTGATGAAATGTTAGCTACTGGAGATAAGATTACTCAGACTCAGTCTGCGGTTGTCCTTGAAAATTTGATTAGCCAGTTCTTGTATAACAAGGCTGCCGATAGCGGTAAAGATAAGGGCGCTGAAAAGTAATGCAGTGGCTTGTGAAACTTAAACGTCTTGTTCTGCTTGGCATGGCAGCTGGAATGGTAGGTTGTGCCTCTATTCCTGCTGGCGTAGAGCCTTCCCCACAGGATCCATGGGAGCCGTTCAACCGTTCTGTTTTTGAATTCAATGAAGGCTTAGATGCCTATTTACTCAAGCCAGTAGTCGCTGGCTACCGCTTTGTCTTGCCAGAGTTTGTGCGTGACGGCATTTATAACTTCTTTAGTAACTACAGTGATATCTACACCGCATTGCAGAATCTTTTGCAGGGCAAGCCCGACTATGCCTTTAGTGATCTTATGCGGGTAGTGGTCAACACCACCTTTGGTTTGGGAGGCCTAATCGATATGGCAACGCCTGGCGGCCTACCGAAGCATAAGGAAGATTGGGGTCAAACCTTTGGCGTCTGGGGCATTCCTTCTGGCCCATATGTGGTTTTACCGTTCTTTGGCCCCAGTAGTGTCCGAGATACCTTTGGGACGGCAGCTGATTTGGAGTCAGATTATCTTTTTGCTTACGTTAAAGATATTGGTTTGCGTAATAGCATTACTGGCCTGCGCGTAGTTAACGCGCGTAACACGTATTACGAAGCGGGCGACCTATTAGACGGGGCAGCAATCGATAAATATAGTTTTATGCGAGATGCTTATATTCAGCGACGGGAATATCAAATTAATGAAGGACGCGAAGATAGGGAGCCCCTCATGCCGGTTTATGAAAACCCCTACGAATAAAGGCGATCAAGCCTAGGCTGATTTCCTTTAAGGGCTAAAATGAGACCCAATGACCGTCATTAATCGAGGACACATGAAAAGCCAAAAAACGATTCAAAAATACTTTGCAGCAATGCTATCAAGCTTGGCTTTGTTTGCCGCTAGCGTTTCTGCTCAGGCAGTTGATCAGTCCACGCCAGACGGTTTGATTAAGACTGTAGTGTCTGACGTGATGGCTTCCGTGAAGTCTGATCCGGAAATTCAAAAAGGGAATATTCCGCGTATCGTAGAGCTGGTAGAAAAGAAAATTCTTCCTTATGCCGATATGCGCCGCACTACTGAAATGGCCATGGGGCCCAATTGGAAAAAAGCAACGCCTGAACAGCAAGTGCAATTGGTTAATGAGTTTAAAAGCTTGCTCATTCGCACATACTCTGGCGCCTTGAGCCAGTTGCGTGACCAGACTATTCAATTTAAACCTTTGCGTGCAGCTCCAGATGACAAAGAGGTAGTTGTGAGGACTGTAGTGATTGGTCGTGGTGATCCGATACCGCTTGACTATCGCCTTGAAAAAACAAGTAATGGCTGGAAAGTCTATGACATGAATATCATGGGTGTCTGGTTGGTTGAGGCCTATCGCAATCAATTTGCGAATCAAATTAGCCAGAATGGTGTCGATGGTCTCGTGAAGTTTTTGCAGGATCGTAATAAACAGCTTGCTGCTACGAAGCCAGCCAACTAGATGTCACATAAGACCAATTAAAGAAAATATCAGATGCCATTTTTATTGCCCGTTTCTGTGACACAGGACAATGTCTTGCAATTAGAAAAAGATGGCCTGTTAAATCTTGCGACATTGAAAACGGTGGATTGCATCAATCTCAAGGATTTTGACTCTACAGTATTAACGGTTTTATTAGCGTGGCAGAAAAAACTACAGGCAGATGGCCGGCAGATTTCAGTGCAAAACGTACCAGAAAAATTAACTGTATTAGCTAGGGTGTATGGTGTTGCAGAGTTGCTAGGTTTGTCATAGCATGCACGCAGCAATATCCATAAAAAACGTATCTAAAAATTATGGTGCACTCCAAGCCTTAGATGACGTTTCCTTATCAATTGAGCAGGGCGAGTTCTTTGGTTTGCTTGGCCCCAATGGTGCAGGTAAGACAACCCTTATCTCCATTCTTGCTGGCTTAATTACTGCGGATAGCGGGTATGCAGAAATTATGGGTGCTGATGTTCAATTTCGCTTTCGTGATGCGCGCCGAATGCTAGGTGTGGTGCCACAGGAGTTAGTATTTGATCCCTTTTTTACCGTTAGAGAGACCTTGCAATTTCAGTCTGGTTATTTTGGCATTCGTCACAACGATGCTTGGATTGACGAGATTATGGCCAACTTAGATCTCACTAATAAAGCTGATAGTAATATGCGCTCCTTATCTGGCGGTATGAAGCGCCGTGTATTGGTGGCGCAGGCTTTAGTTCATAGACCACCCGTGATTATTTTAGATGAACCTACAGCAGGTGTTGACGTAGAGCTGCGGCAATCTCTCTGGCAATTCATTAGTCGATTAAACCAAGATGGCCATACGATTGTTTTAACAACCCATTACCTCGAGGAAGCTGAGGCATTATGTCAGCGCATTGCCATGCTCAAGCAAGGCAAGATTGTTGCCTTAGACACTACTGCGAATTTATTGAGTCAATATGGCTCGGTAAAAAAAGATGGTGAGGGCAAGACGGATCTCGAAGATGTGTTTGTCAACATCATGTCGGGAGGCGCTCGATGAAATCTGTTTTGAATAAATTACCCATCTCTTATGGCAGTGGCTTTCCAACGCTTCTACGAAAAGAAGTGAAGCGTTTTTATAAGGTGGCGTTTCAGACGGTTGCAGCTCCAGTTCTTACCGCTGTGCTGTATTTAATGATTTTTGGGCATGTGCTCGAGGGCAAAGAGGTGTACGGTCGTCTCAATTACACGGCCTTCCTAATTCCTGGTTTAGTCATGATGAGTGTGTTGCAAAATGCATTTGCTAATACCTCCTCATCAATCATTCAATCTAAGGTGACGGGAAATCTAGTTTTTGTCTTACTGGCCCCTTTTAGTCACTTAGAGTTTTATGCTGCGTATGTCTTGGCTGCAGTGTTGCGTGGCATTGTCGTGGGCTCCGGTGTATTGCTGATTACCGCCTGGTTTGCTATGCCATCTTTTGAATATCCACTATGGATCATAGCGTTTGCGCTTTTGGGCGCTGCAATTTTGGGAAGCATGGGTTTAATTGCAGGTATCTGGGCCGATAAGTACGATCAATTGGCGGCCTTCCAGAATTTCATCATCATGCCAGCAACAATGCTATCGGGCGTGTTTTATTCCATCCATTCTTTGCCAGCAGCATGGCAAGTGGTCTCTCACTTCAATCCATTTTTCTACATGATTGATGGATTCCGCTACGGCTTCTTTGGAGTGTCAGATATTTCTCCTTGGAATAGTTTTGCGATTGTTGCTTGCTTCTTTATTGTGGTATCAGCAATCGCTTTACGTTTGCTACAAAAAGGCTACAAGCTCAGGCACTAGTTGAGCTTGAGCTTTCCCCAAATACATACGAAGCATTATTCAGAAATTAGAAATCAGGAGATTGTGATGTTCCCAACCCCAGAGCAAATTGAAGGCTATATTCAGCAAGGCCTCACATGCACTCATGTCAAAGTTGAAGGTGATGGTCAACACTTCTTTGCGACGATTGTGAGTCCAGAGTTTGAGGGTAAGCGTTTGATTCAGCGCCATCAATTGGTATATGGTGCCATGGGCGATCGCATGAAAGCAGAAGTTCATGCTTTATCAATCAAAGCGTTTACGCCACAAGAGTTTTCGCAAAGTACCCCAACTTAAAATACGACATTAGCTTTTCATTGGAATAGATTCATGGACAAATTACGAATGGTTGGCGGCACCCCCCTGAAGGGTGAGGTAGCGATTGCTGGCGCAAAGAACGCGGCATTACCAATTTTATGCGCTTGTTTACTCACTGATCAGCCCATTAGTTTGCAAAATGTTCCTGACTTACAAGATGTTCGAACCATGCTCAAGCTCTTGCAAGAAATTGGTGTGCTCGTTACCTTCCCAGATACGAATAATCGCAATCATGTAGTGCTAAATGCGGCTAATATTAAGAGCTCTGAAGCAACTTATGAGATGGTGAAAACCATGCGCGCCTCTATTTTGGTACTGGGCCCACTTCTTGCCAGAATGCATAGCGCTAAGGTTTCACTACCGGGTGGGTGCGCGATTGGCGCGCGTCCAGTTGATCAGCATATTAAGGGTCTAAAAGCGATGGGTGCCACGATCACGATTAAGAGTGGCTACATCCAGGCAGAAACTAAATCTACCTCGGGTCGCTTACAAGGCGCTTCAATCTTGACTGACATGATCACCGTAACCGGTACAGAGAATTTATTGATGGCCGCTACTTTGGCATCGAGAACAACCATTCTCGAGAATGCCGCACGTGAGCCTGAAGTAGGTGACTTAGCAGAGTTGCTCGTCAAAATGGGTGCGAAGATTACCGGTATCGGTAGTGATCGCTTAGTCATCGAGGGGGTTGAAAAGCTTCATGGCGCAGAACATGCTGTGATTGCCGACAGGATCGAGGCGGGTACATTTTTGTGCGCAGTCGCAGCTACTGGCGGTGAGATTTTAGTAAAGCACTGCCGCCCAGATACATTAGATGCTGTAATCGTCAAACTTAAAGAAGCCGGTTTAGAGATGGAAGTGGGCCCTGATTGGATTAGGGCCTCCATGAAAAGCCGCCCAAAAGCAGTTAGTTTCCGTACCTCTGAGTATCCGGCTTTCCCAACGGATATGCAGGCTCAGCTCATGGCAGTCAATGCGATTGCTGTAGGTAATGCCACGATCACTGAAACGATCTTTGAAAACCGCTTTATGCACGTCCAAGAGATGAATCGCCTCGGCGCAGATATTGCGATTGAAGGCAATACAGCGATTGCGCAAGGTGTAGAGAAGCTTTCTGGGGCAATCGTGATGGCTACAGATTTACGAGCATCCGCCAGCCTGGTGATTGCCGGACTGGCCGCCCAAGGTGAAACCCAGGTGGACCGAATTTATCACTTAGATCGTGGTTATGACCGCATGGAGCAAAAGTTGACCCTGTTAGGAGCCAACATTCAGCGAATCAAGTAAGCCTGATGGATAATTAGTCCATGAAGTTAACTCTAGCCCTCTCGAAGGGGCGCATCTTCGAAGAAACCGCCGAGATCTTATCTAAGATCGGCATTCGTCCGCTTGAGGATCCAGAGAAGTCACGCAAACTCATTATTGAGACCTCAAATCCAGATGTGCGCCTCATTATTGTGCGCGCTTCAGACGTGCCGACTTACGTTCAGTTTGGCGGGGCGGATTTTGGGGTTGCCGGCCTTGATGTCTTGATGGAAAACGGCACCGATGGCCTATATGTTCCATTTGATTTGAATATTGCTAAATGTCGCATGTCTGTTGCGGTTAAAGAAGGTTTTGATTACGCTGCTGCAGTAAAGCAGGGTTCTCGTTTAAAAGTTGCCACTAAGTATGTCAATTGCGCACGCGAACACTTTGCCAACAAAGGTGTTCACATTGATACGATTCATTTATATGGTTCGATGGAGTTAGCTCCCTTGGTTGGTCTAGCAGATGCGATTGTGGATTTAGTGTCTACAGGCAATACCTTACGCGCAAATGGTTTGGTTGAGGTCGAACCAATCGCTGATATCAGTGCACGCTTAGTGGTTAATCAAGCTTCTTATAAACGTAAGCGCACAAAGCTTCAACCATTCTTTGAGTTGCTGAAGTAAAGAAATTCACATGTCAGCAGACGTCAAAGTCAAACTCCTTAATAGCCAAGATGCAGGGTTTATGGCAACCTTGCTCTCTAGCCTATCTTTGCCAATGGCAGATGATGAGGCAATTGATGCTGCAGTAGTTAACATCTTGGCGCAAGTAAAGGTGAATGGCGATGCTGCAGTGCTGGATTTCACAAAACAGTTTGATCGCTTAAATGTTGCTAGTGTTGCTGAGTTAGAGATATCTCAAGAAGCATTAAAAAATGCTTACGATGATTTATCGGTTGAGCAAAAAAATGCCTTAGATATTGCTGCACAGCGAGTACGCTCATATCACGAGAAGCAAAAGAATGAAGCGGGTTGTCACTCTTGGGAGTACGAGGAGGCTGATGGCACGCGTTTGGGTCAAAAAGTCACAGCATTAGATCGCGTCGGAATTTATGTTCCCGGCGGTAAAGCTGCCTATCCATCCTCCGTGTTAATGAACGCGATCCCTGCAAAAGTTGCTGGTGTCAAAGAAGTCATCATGGTGGTACCTACCCCCGATGGCGCTCGTAACCCTTTAGTTTTGGCAGCCGCTTATTTATCTGGCGTTGATCGCGTCTTTACGATTGGTGGTGCCCAAGCTGTTGGTGCTTTAGCCTACGGCACACAAACTATTCCGCCGGTAGATAAAATTGTTGGTCCTGGTAATGCCTATGTAGCAGCAGCTAAGCGCAGAGTATTTGGCACCGTTGGCATCGATATGATCGCCGGCCCTTCAGAAATTTTAGTTCTCTGTGATGGCTCTAGCAATCCTGATTGGATTGCAATGGATTTGTTCTCGCAGGCTGAGCATGATGAGTTGGCGCAATCTATTTTGCTTTGCCCAGATGAGCAATTTATTCTGCAAGTGCAAGCAAGTATTAATAAGTTATTACCTGAAATGCCTAGAAAGCAAGTGATTGAAACATCGCTTACTAATCGTGCGTTATTGATTAAGGTAAATGATATGGGTGAGGCCTGTGAAATTGCTAATGCGATTGCTGCGGAACATTTAGAGATTTGTGCTGGTGAGCCTCGCAAGTGGGCTGAGTTAATTCGTCATGCCGGCGCTATCTTTATGGGTAACTACACCAGTGAATCCTTGGGTGATTATTGCGCTGGCCCAAATCACGTTTTACCAACAGCTCGTACTGCGCGCTTCTCTTCTCCATTGGGGGTGTATGACTTTATCAAGCGCTCGAGCATGATTGAGGTGAGCGAAGCAGGAGCTCAAACACTAGGTGTTGTCGCCAGTACACTCGCACATGGTGAGGGCTTAACAGCTCATGCCCGTGCTGCAGAGATGCGCCTGAATAAATAAATTTAAGCGCTAGCCAAAATTTCCTTTAGGGCGCTAATCAATTCATTTGTTTGATCATCGGTACCAATGGTGATGCGCAGAAATTCTTCAATCCTTGGTGACTTGAAGTGACGCACAATAATTCCACGATCGCGTAAAGATTGATATAGCTTTGCACCAGCGTATTTCGCATGGCGCGTAAAAATAAAGTTGGCTGTTGATGGCAGAGTGTCAAAACCTAGCGCTGCCAGTTCATTTACCAGGTGCTCGCGAGTCTGAATTACCTTTTTACTCGTCGATTCTAAATGGGCTGGATCTCGTATTGCAGCAATTGCTCCAGCTTGTGCCAAGCGGCCTAGTGGGTAGGAGTTAAAACTGTTCTTGACTCGCTCTAGACCCTCAATCAGCGCCGGGTGCCCCACTGCAAATCCTACTCGTAGTCCTGCCAGAGCGCGTGACTTTGATAGGGTATGAACGACCAAGAGGTTTTCTGGGCAAGCATTCCCGCGAAGCAATGGAATGCAAGACTCGGTTCCATAGTCGACATAAGCTTCATCAATCACCACTACGGATTCTGTATTTCTGTGGAGAAGGGTCTCGATGTCTGATCGTGGAATGGCGCGACCAGTAGGGGCGTTGGGATTGGGGAAAATAATTCCGCCATTAGGGGCTTTGAGGTTCTGGGTTTGGATCTCAAAATTGCTACCCAAGGGAACTGTTTGGTAGTCGATACCAAATAACTTGCAATACACTGGGTAGAAGCTATACGTGATATCCGGAAATTGGACCGGTTGAGCTTGTTTGAGGAGGCCTAAAAAGACGTGAGCCAGCACTTCATCGGAGCCATTTCCTAAAAACACCTGTTTAGGGTCTAGACCGTGTAAATCGGCTATAGCCCTTTTAAGAGCCATTCCTTCTGGGTCTGGATAGAGCCTTAAATCATCCGTGTTTTGCTGATTAATGGCAGCCAAAGCCTTAGGGGAGGGACCATATGGGCTCTCATTCGTATTGAGCTTTACCAAGCGTTGCATTTGCGGTTGCTCCCCGGGAACGTAAGGGGTAAGGGTCTGAACAACGGGGCTCCAAAAGCGGCTCATGAGGGACTCTAGTCAAAAATCAGCAAAAATGAATAAAAGCCAGCAATCAAAATCGGCATTTATATCTCTATTAGGAATGATATTATGAGGCTTCAATCAACACTTCGCCTCGCGGCGCACTGAAGCATGCGGCAAGCCGACGTTACCCGAAACACTTCGGAAACCAAAATTCAAATTGCCATCAATTTAGATGGCACAGGTAAAGCTGAGCTAGCCTCTGGCGTGCCCTTTCTGGACCATATGTTGGATCAAATTGCCCGTCACGGCATGATTGACCTTAAAGTGGTCGCAAAAGGCGATACCCATATTGATGATCACCATACTGTTGAAGATGTGGGCATTACCTTGGGCCAGGCATTTGCCAAGGCGGTTGGCGATAAAGCAGGCATTACTCGTTATGGCCACTCCTATGTTCCTTTGGATGAAACCCTTTCCCGCGTAGTGGTTGATTTTTCAGGTCGTCCAGGCTTGGAGTTCAACGTTCCATTTACCCGTGCACGTGTGGGTGACTTTGACGTAGATCTCAGCATCGAGTTCTTCCGTGGTTTTGTAAACCACGCTGGTGTGACTTTGCATATTGATAATTTACGCGGAATTAATGCTCATCACCAAATTGAAACCGTGTTTAAGGCCTTTGGTCGTGCTTTACGCATGGCCCTAGAGCTCGATCCACGCGCTTCCGGTGTCGTTCCTTCTACTAAAGGCAGCCTCTAATCTAGAAAATTTCTAGCGTTGAGTAGAAGACTGTCAAAAAACTACAGAACATAGGCTAACAATTGGCGCAGACCATTGCGATCATTGACTACGGAATGGGTAATCTACGTTCCGTATATCAAGCCTTTCAGCATGTGGCGCCCGATGCTAATGTGCTGATTGCACATACTCCAGCAGAGATCAACTCCGCAGAGCGGGTAGTACTTCCAGGCCAGGGCGCCATGCCAGATTGTATGAAGCATCTCGAAGAGTCTAGTTTATTGGAGGCACTGTTGGATGCCGTTAAAAATAAACCACTTTTAGGTGTTTGTGTGGGCGAGCAGATGCTCTTTGATCAAAGCGCAGAAGTGCGAGCAAATTCCCCATCAGATTGGACTCCATGCTTGGGATTAATTTCTGGCGAAGTACGACGTTTTGACTTGGCTGGAAAATTACAGCCAGATAACTCCGTATACAAGGTGCCACATATGGGCTGGAATCAGGTTCGTCAGGATTCTCAGCATCCGCTTTGGGCTGGTATTCCGGATTTGACGAGCTTTTATTTTGTACATAGTTACTATGCTGTCCCGCAGCGCAAGGAAGATATTGCAGGCTCAACAGAATATGGTGATTGGTTTACTTCTGCAGTTGCAAGGGATAATATTTTTGCAACGCAATTTCACCCAGAAAAAAGTGCAGAATACGGATTAAAGCTCTACAAAAACTTTGTTTCTTGGCAACCTTAATATTTTCTAATTACCGCTATGCTGCTGATTCCCGCGATTGACTTAAAAGACGGCCACTGTGTTCGACTCGAGCAAGGTGACATGGATAAAGCCACTGTGTTTTCTGAGGATCCAGGGGCGATGGCTGCCCATTGGATTGGTAAGGGCGCGCGCCGTTTACATCTCGTAGATTTAAACGGAGCTTTCGCTGGCAAACTGAAGAATGAGTCTGCAATCAAATCTATTTTGAAAGCAGTAGGAGATGAGATTCCAGTTCAGTTAGGTGGCGGTATTCGAGATCTTGAAACCATCGAGCGTTTATTGGATGATGGTATTAGTACTGTGATTATTGGTACTGCCGCAGTCAAGAGCCCCGGCTTTGTACAAGATGCCTGCACAGCTTTTCCTGGTCAAATCATGGTAGGGTTAGATGCACGTGATGGCAAGGTAGCAACAGATGGCTGGAGCAAGATTACTGGACACGAAGTGATTGACCTTGCAAAGAAATTTGAAGATTACGGTGTTGAGGCAATCATCTATACCGACATTGGCCGAGACGGCATGATGAAGGGCATCAATATGGATGCCACTATTAAGTTAGCACAAGCTATTCGAATTCCGGTGATTGCTAGTGGTGGCTTATCTAACAATCAAGACATTGAAGCGCTCTGCGAAGCTGAATCTGAAGGTGTTATGGGTGTAATTGCCGGGCGTTCAATTTACGCTGGTGATTTAGATTTAACTTCAGCGCAAAAATATGCTGATGAGTTAACGCTGAAGTTCGCTAAGAAAATTACCTAGAGTGCTTATCAGTGCTAACTAAGAGAATCATTCCTTGCCTTGATGTCACAGCAGGGCGCGTAGTTAAGGGTGTGAACTTTATTGGCCTGCGTGATGCAGGTGATCCAGTAGAGATTGCAAAACGTTACGATACTCAGGGTGCGGATGAGCTTACTTTCTTAGATATCACTGCGACTTCCGATGGACGCGATCTGATATTGCACATCATTGAAGATGTTGCATCCCAGGTATTTATTCCTTTGACTGTTGGTGGCGGTGTACGTGCAGTAGCTGATGTACGTCGCTTACTTAATGCCGGTGCTGATAAGGTCAGCATGAACTCTTCGGCTGTAGCAAACCCAGATTTAGTTTCAGATGCAGCAGCTTATTACGGTTCGCAGTGTATCGTCGTTGCTATAGACGCTAAAAAAACTGTAGCCGGTAACTGGGAAGTATTTACCCATGGTGGAAGAACTGCGACAGGTATGGATGTAGTTACCTGGGCCTGTGAAGTTGCCAAACGTGGCGCTGGAGAAATTCTACTCACCAGCATGAACCGTGACGGTAGCAAAGATGGTTTCGATCTAGAGCTGACTGCCGCAGTAAGTGATGCAGTGACTGTCCCTGTGATTGCCTCTGGTGGTGTGGGTAATCTACAGCATTTGGTCGATGGCATTACTAGAGGTCATGCTGATGCAGTACTTGCAGCAAGTATTTTTCACTATGGCGAATACACTGTTAGCCAGGCAAAAGAATATATGGCGAGCCAAGGTATCCCGGTTCGCATTTAAAGCTCAACAAAATAAATTCAGAGAAAATCTACATGAGCGCATTCACCCCCATTGAATCTTTACAGGCAGGAACATGGCTAGATGCTGTTACTTGGAATGAGCAGGGTTTAGTACCGGTGATCGCTCAAGAGGTGGGTAGTAAAGATGTCTTGATGATGGCCTGGATGAACCGCGACGCCCTATTGGCTACTTTGCGTTTGGGCGAAGCTGTTTACTGGACACGCTCAAGGCAAAAACTGTGGCACAAGGGTGAAGAGTCTGGTCATACTCAAAAGGTGAGCGAAATTCGCCTTGACTGTGACGGCGATACGATTTTGCTTATGGTTGAGCAAAAAGACGGTATTGCTTGCCATACTGGTGAGCACAGCTGCTTTTTTCTGAGATGGGATTCTGGTACATCCGCTTGGGTTGATGAGTCTAAGGACCATAAATAATGCTGTCTTGTCCTTTTCGGCAATAAAAGACATAAAATCGTTTTATGACTAGTCCAGTACAAAAACCCTCTAATTTAGATTTCGCTTTGGCTCATTTGGCTGATGTGGTCGATCAGCGACGTGATGCATTTAAAGCTGGTCAAGCTGATCCAAAGACTTCGTACACTGCCTTGCTTTTCTCAAAGGGCGACGATGGGATCTTAAAGAAGATTGGTGAAGAAGCTACCGAGACGGTGATGGCAGCTAAAGATGTGCGCAGCTCCAATCTGGACCCCGAGCAGCTAAAACTCTTGGTGGGTGAGATGGCTGACCTTTGGTTTCACTGCCTGATTGCCTTGTCACAGTTTGGTTTACGCCCTGAAGACGTTGTCGCGGAGCTCAATCGTCGTTTGGGTACTTCTGGCATTGAAGAGAAGGCTGCTAGAAAAGCTGCTGGTCAAGAGTAAGTAAAAAACCTTATAAATTCATCAAAACTAGAGGCGAAAGCGTGAGCCACGATCCGAATTGCTTGTTTTGCAAGATCTCCATGGGTGAAATCCCGTCCCAAAAAGTGTATGAGGATGATGAGATTTATGCCTTTAAGGATATTAATCCAGCCGCCCCCGTTCATTTTTTGATGATTCCCAAAAAGCATATTCCCATGCTGGAGTCTGCGGATGTGGCAGATGCGCCATTGCTAGGTAGAATGATGGAATTAGCACCACGTCTCGCCAAAGAGCAGGGTTGCCGTCCCGGTAAAGATGGTGGCTTTAGATTGGTAGTGAACAATGGTGCAGATGGTGGGCAAGAGGTATATCACTTGCACTTGCATGTGATGGGCGGTCCCCGCCCCTGGAAAAAATAGTCCGAGGAGATTAAAAATGGGTTCATTTAGCATTTGGCATTGGTTAATTGTTTTGGTAATCGTGATGTTGGTATTTGGTACCAAGAAATTGCGCAATATCGGTACAGACCTAGGCGGCGCTGTTAAGGGTTTTAAAGATGGTATGAAAACCCCTGAAGAGGCTGAAGAGAAAAAAGAGCAGATTCAGAGTGCTGCCGCATCAACAGAAAAAACTGTAGATGTGCAGGCAAAAGATCTGAATAAATAATTTAGATTGAAATAATGCGCGCCTGCAATGATTGATCTCGGAGTTTCAAAGCTTGCACTCATTGCAGTAGTTGCATTGGTGGTGGTTGGTCCAGAACGTCTTCCTAAGATAGCCCGTATGGCGGGTAATTTGTTCGGACGCGCTCAACGCTATATGGCGGATGTGAAATCTGAAGTCAGTCGCCAGATGGAAGTCGAGGAGTTTAAGAAGCTGCGGGAGGAGAGTGTATCTGCATTTAAGGATGTGGAAAGCAGTCTTCAGTCCACCGTTCAAGAAGCTGGCGTAAATCTGAGTGATCAGGCGGATATCTTTGAAAATAACTACACCAGAGCGCCGCTGGATGAAAAAGAAGTTTTGCAAAAATCGATACGCCAGGGTCGTAAAAGCTGGGGCGTTAAGCGTGCTGCCAGACCAATTTGGTTTAAGCACACTACAGGCATGCGAACACGCGTTCAATCCGGCGCTGCAAGAATGAAACGCTTTCATCACAGCGCCGGCAAATAAATACGCTTATAGCCAAGTAAAAAATCTTATAAATGACGCAAAATAACTCAACAGAAGATTCAGGCCTACAAGAATCTTTTCTATCTCATTTGTTTGAGTTGCGCGATCGTATTATTAAGGCAGCATTAGCCATTATTGTGGTTTTTGTTTCTCTCGTATATTGGGCGCCTGACATTTTTCATTTCTTTGCGCAGCCGCTCCTGGACTCATTACCTTCTGGTGGCAAGATGATCGTAACTGACATCACGGGATCATTCTTTGTGCCCATGAAGGTCACCATGCTGGTTGCCTTCTTAATTGCATTACCAGTGGTGATGTATCAACTTTGGGCATTTATTGCACCTGGCTTATATCAACATGAGCGTAAGTTGATCGTGCCACTCATTTTGAGTAGCTATAGCTTGTTTATATTTGGTATGGCATTCGCCTACTTTTTGGTATTTCCTACTGTATTTGAATTTATGGCCAGCTATAACGCGCCCTTGGGTGCGGAGATGTCTACTGATATTGATAAGTACCTGAGTTTTGCTATGAATACTTTCCTAGCATTTGGACTTACTTTTGAAGTTCCGGTTGTTGTCGTTGTGTTGGTTCGAATGGGTATGGTTCCCCTGGAAAAGCTCAGAGAGATTCGTCCCTATGTGATTGTTGGCGCATTTGTTATTTCAGCGATAGTGACACCGCCAGATGTACTTTCACAACTGCTCCTGGCAATACCAATGAGCTTGCTCTATGAGTTGGGCCTCTTAATTGCGCGTTTCTATGTCCCTAAACCTTCGGATGATGAGGACACAACAACTCCGGATACTCAAGCTAGCGCCTGATCTTGTGAGAATGTGGCCTTAAGCCATTCTGTAACTCGGTCAAAACGATAGCGCCTTTGTCGTAGGTTGCCCTCCTGCTCCGTTTCAATACCGACAAATGCTTTGCCAGCGGCTAATAGAGTGCGACGCTGTTGAGTGCTATCTATCTGAATTAATCTAGGTAGGATTTTCGGAAGCTCATGACGAATATCCACAACTACACAGTGCTCATGTTGCAGCTGCCCGACATCACATAAAAGTAATTCTGCCTTGCTGAAATTAAATTGATTAGCAATGATGATGCGATGACATAGCAAGATCCATTCTTCATCCAATTTATGTTCGGCATGATGGTTTAGCGCTTCTTCAGCAAAAGTAGCAAGCTCATGCCAATCATTCTGTTTTGGGTTCGAAACGTTTTCAAGAATTTTCCCTAGTAGCTCTTTTGCTTCAGGTACGCCTTGTTGGTGGGCTTGCCATATCCAATACGAGGCTTGCAAGCCACGAACTTTCTCTTCAATTTTTTCGCGCTTGCGCCATAAGTTAGCGCCCCTTCTCAACTGGGCTTCCGCATGACCTAAGTCTGCCGCACGATCAAAGCATCGATCACTTTCCGCAGCGTTATATCCAGAAAATTGTGGGCGACGATAAATTTCTCCCAATGCAAACCATGCAGCACGATCACCATCTTTGGCTGCTAACTCTAACCAGTAGGCCGCCTTCTTGAGGGAGGCATTCGATTTACCGATTGACTTGCTACTAGACTCATGGAGCTGAGCTAGTCTTAAGCCTAAGGTTAATCTCGCCACTGTTAGACCTAGTTCAGCTGCTTGTAAAAGCGCGTCTTCGTTTTGATCGATAAGCCAGCTATTCCAGAGAGAGGTGAGCGCTTCATCTTTTGGTTGAAGCTTGATCGATAGCTCTTTTGCGAAATTAGTGAAAGCATTTTCTGATTCAGCTAACTTGGATAAAAATTGCTTGGCGATTTTTATCAGTGATGCAAGATCTTTATCCCCCTCTTGTTTAGAAAGCCAATTCGCAATCTCCGCTTGAAGATCTTTTTTATCGGGATGTAAAAGTAGTTCAGCAAGTTGCCACTGTGCCGCATGGCTTTCAGGAATATGAGATTCAGCCAGCGCCCAAAATGATTTCCAGCCAAATGAAAAGGCTGGTGAATCTAAGGTTTTTACCAAAGGCACTGCTGAGATTTGCTGGAGCACCCTCAAAAACTCAGGAGAAGTACTGTCAAATTCAGGGGGCTGAGTATCGTCTGGACTTAGTTGGTTAGCTAGTTGATTCTGAATGGATAAATAAGATTTCTCCAGCCAAATCAGGGCGTTAGCGGGTTGGATAGGGGTTTTAAAGGCTCCCGTCAAATAGGCTGACGCCAAACTTTGTTGTGCGGATACATCACCTATTCGGGCGGATTGCAGGATTTTTAAGAATTCTCGGCTTGCCATATGACAATTTTGGCATTCATGGCCTCAAAAAGACAGAAATCAAAGCCCTTGTTGCCCTGATACAACGAAGAAAGCCAAAAAACTGCCTTTTGACAAGCAAAAAGAGCTCCTAATTACCCTTACCCCCAGTCTAGCTGGGCAAAACAAGCAAAATTCGTAAGTCCCAGTTTTATTTGGGCATTACTTTCAATTTATGGAGATTTAAAGAATGAAAAAATCGCTATTCGCAGTTGCAGCGTTATCAGCTATTGCTGGTGCAGCTCAAGCTCAGTCATCAGTGACTGTTTATGGTATTTTGGACGTTGGCTATTCCAATACATCAACACGTAATGCAGCTACTAAACAAAACACAAGCCTGTTCGATCAATCACGTGAAACTTCAAGCCGTTTAGGTTTCAAAGGTACTGAAGATTTGGGTGGCGGCACTTCAGCATTCTTCACTGCTGAGTTTGGTTTAACTCCACAATCTACAACCGCGTCTAGCATGGATAACCGCCAGACATTCGTTGGTTTAGCTAAAAAAGGTTTGGGTAAAACTTCCTTAGGTACTCAGTACACTGTTCTGCATGATCAAGTATCAGCAACTGATCCAGGCGGAAGCAATAACGTGGTTGGCTCTATCATTCGTCCAGCTGGTAGCTCCACTAACCAGGAATCTGGTCAATACAATGCTTCTACTGCTGAAGTAGTTGCTTCTACCAACAACTTGAAGTTCAACACCGAAAAGTTTGCTGGTTTTGGTCTGAATGCAATGTATGTACAAAATGGTAAGAATGCAACTCAGACTGCTACAAATACTGGTGGTACCACTAACTACTCAGGTTGGGGTGTAACTGGCGATTATTCATGGAAAAAATTGTATGCAACAGTTGCATACCAGTCATTTAAGCAGGAGCAAACTAGCTCTGCAACTGCAGCCATTCCAACTAGCTGGTCAACCGACAACACTGTTAGCACTTCAAGCAATACAACAGATAATGGTTTCTACGGCGCGGCTACTTATGACTTTGGCATCCTCAAAGCATATGCTAACTACATCAGCCGTAAGATAACTAGTAACGTCGATAGCAGCCAGTACCTCAAGCGTTCTGGTCAGCAGATTGGTGTTCGTAGCTACATCACTCCAACAATCGAAGGTTGGGCCTCTATTGGTACTGGCCGTTACTCTGCTTATGGTGCAAACAAACCAACAGCTAACTTCAATGCATGGCAGTTGGGTTCAAACTACTACCTCAGCAAGCGTACAAATCTGTACGGTATCTATGGTCAAAGTTTGACATCAAGCACAACTAATACAGTTGGCGGTGCTGCTGCTAGCCAGTTCGCAGTTGGCGTACGTCACACTTTCTAATTTAAAGCTAGCTTAAGCTAGTTTTAGACTAAGAAATTAGTTGTAAATTTGAACCCATCGTGGAAACGCGATGGGTTTTTTATTGCTTAGCCATATCGAAGCAATGCCCACATCAATTTTTAATTAAGCCATCAAGATATGAAATTTTTCTCAACAGCTTTTTTAGTTCTACTAACACTCATATTGAGCGGCTGCCTTGCAAGCACCACTTCACCTGTCGGCGTAAACTGTGAATATGATCAGAACACTCCGCTATGGCAAATGCCTGTGGTATGCCAAGGCCGCTAATGAATTAGCTGGCCGTACGATGCGGGTCTACAAGTTTGAAAGGGTGCAAGCACCCTGATTTAATCTACTTTTTTAAGCTATCCCTAATCTCTCTTAGAAGAATAATATCTTCTGGGGTTGGTGAGGCTGGAGGGGCATCCATAGCCCGTACCTTGTTCACAATCTTGACCATCTGAAAAATCACAAATGCCAGCAAAATAAAGTTGATGGAGATGGTGATGAAGTTGCCATATGCAAAAATGGGGACTCCAGCCTTCTTGAGAGCATCAAATGTGCGAGGTACACCTTCTGGGATCTTGCCAAGCACTAAAAATAGGTTGGTAAAGTCAATATGCCCCCCAAGTAGGGTTGAAATGATGGGCATGACAATGTCATTTACTAGGGAGTCGACGATTTTCCCAAAAGCCCCTCCGATGATTACGCCAACTGCTAAATCAATCACATTGCCTTTGACTGCAAAGTCCCGAAACTCTTTTAAAACCGCCATAAATACCTTTCTTTCCTATTAGATTGAGATTAACTCAAGATTAACCCCATAACTTACTTGCATACCCCACTTTTTACTTTAAAATCTTAGCTTTAAGCAATTTCGACCTATAAATGCTCTTCCGAGGAATTTTGTAAATGAGTGACAAGCCCTGTATGGACAAGGATCGCCGTAATTGGTTGATCGCTACGTCAGCGGTTGGCGGCGTTGGTGCTGCAGCAGCCCTTTATCCTTTTGTAGATAGTTTTGAGCCCTCAGAGAGAGCTAAGGCGGCTGGAGCTGCAGTTGAGATTGATATTTCCGATATGAAGCCCGACGAGATGCGGATGGTTGAGTGGCGTGGAAAGCCTGTTTGGGTGGTACGCCGTACCCCTGAGCAGGTTGCTGAGCTCTCTAAAATTGACTCAGAGCTTGCAGATCCAGATTCATTAAGAGATCCAGCTCAATTCACCCCACCTTATGCCCAAAATCAATGGCGCTCCATCAAGCCCGAATATATGGTGGTAGTGGGTATTTGTACGCATTTGGGTTGCTCCCCTACACCTAAGTTTGAGGCTGGTGCCCAGCCTTCTTTGCCTAACACCTGGCAGGGTGGTTTCCTATGCCCATGTCATGGCTCAACCTTTGATATGGCAGGCCGTGTATTTAAAAACAAACCAGCCCCAGACAATATGGAAGTACCGCCACATATGTATTTGAGCGATACCAAGATTCTGGTTGGCGAAGATAAGAAGGCCTAAGGAGAGATAAATGGCATTTCACGAAAAAGAAGTCCCAGCGGACGCATCCGGAGCCCAAAAGTTAATGGCTTGGGTGGATTCACGCCTGCCTGTAACAGAAGCTTTTAAACGTCACATGAGCGAGTATTACGCTCCAAAAAACCTAAACTTTTTCTACATCTTTGGCGCATTAGCCATTGTTGTATTGGCCATACAGATTATTACCGGTATTTTTTTGGTAATGAACTACAAGCCAGATGCTGCTAAAGCGTTTGAATCCGTTGAGTACATCATGCGCGAAGTGCCATGGGGTTGGTTGATTCGCTATATGCACTCTACTGGCGCTTCTATGTTCTTCGTTGTGGTTTACATGCACATGTTCCGTGGCTTAATTTATGGTTCATATCGCAAACCTCGTGAGCTTATTTGGATCTTCGGTTGTGCAATCTTCTTGTGCTTGATGGGCGAAGCCTTCTTTGGTTACTTGCTTCCATGGGGTCAAATGTCCTATTGGGGTGCTCAAGTGATCGTGAACTTGTTCTCTGCTATCCCATTGATTGGGCCAGACCTTTCTTTATGGTTGCGCGGAGATTATGTCGTTGGTGACGCAACACTGAATCGCTTTTTTGCATTTCACGTGATTGCTATTCCACTGGTATTGATTGGATTAGTTGCGGCTCATATTCTTGCTTTGCACGAAGTAGGCTCAAATAATCCTGACGGAATAGAGATTAAAGATACGCTTGATGCGAATGGTCATCCAGTTGATGGCATTCCATTTCATCCGTTCTACAGCGTGCATGACATAATGTACTTAGGTGGTTTCCTGATTATTTTTGCGGCAATAGTGTTTTTTGCGCCAGAAATGGGCGGATATTTCTTGGAAGCGAATAACTTTATTCCTGCAAATCCATTTGTAACTCCAACGCATATTGCACCGGTTTGGTATTTCACACCGTTCTATTCAATGCTGCGTGCAACTACTTCGAATTTCTTATTACCACTGTGGATTTTCTTGGCCGTGATTTTGGGAATGTTTGCACTCAAGTCCAACAATATTAAGGTCAAGGGTGCTTGTGCAGCAATTGCAATTGTGTTGGCTGCAGGCTTCTATGCGTTTGATGCGAAGTTTTGGGGTGTTGTCATCATGGGCGGTTCAGTTGTCATACTGTTCTTCTTGCCCTGGTTAGACCACTCCCCAGTGAAGTCGATTCGTTATCGTCCACAGTTCCATAAATATATCTACGGAGTATTTATTGTGAGCTTTGTCATCTTGGGCTACTTGGGTATCGAGCCGCCATCACCCGTATTTGAAAAGATTTCTCAGATTTGTACGATTTACTATCTGGGCTTCTTCTTGGCAATGCCTTTTTGGAGCAAGCTTGGTACATTCAAGCCAGTTCCAACTCGCGTTACTTTTAAGTCCCATTAATTCAGATATCCGAGAAATTAGGAACTAGTATGAAACGAATTCTGCACACATTGATGGGCATCTGTCAGGTTACAGTTTTGGCTGTTGCCCTTGGTTTTGGTTTAACTGCAAATGCAAGCGAGGGTGGTTTCCCATTAGAGACTGCCCCAAATCGCGTTAGCAATAATGCTTCTTTGCAAAACGGAGCCAAGATATTTGTCAACTATTGCTTGAACTGCCATTCGGCCACAAGCATGCGTTACAACCGCTTGCGTGACATTGGTTTGACTGATCAGCAAATCAAAGATAACTTGATTTTGACTGATGCTAAGGTTGGCGACCTGATGACGATATCCATGACACCAAAAGAAGGCAAGGCATTCTTTGGTAAGACGCCTCCTGATTTATCTGTTGAGGCTCGTGCACGCGGTAATGATTGGCTCTACACGTATTTCCGCACTTTCTATAAAGACGACACCACTCAAACTGGTTGGAATAACTTGGTCTACCCGAACGTCGGTATGCCGCATGTTCTTTGGGAGTTGCAGGGTGAACGTGCCGCAAAGTTTGAAGAGCGCAAAGATCCACATGATGCGAGTCGTATGGAAAAAGTGTTCGTGGGCTTTGAGCAACTAACACCCGGAACTATGAAGCCACAAGAGTATGACGATAATATTGCTGACTTGGTTGCTTTCATGTCCTGGATGGCAGAGCCTGTACAGCTCGAGCGTAAGCGCCTTGGCGTTGTTGTGCTGATCTTTTTGGCGATCTTTACTTTGTTAGCATGGCGTTTGAATAAAGCTTACTGGAAAGATATCCATTAAGTTTAAGCTTTAACGGATTTAAGCCGCAGCAGGTTATGCGTTTGTTGTATTGAAGTAGATATTTAAGGAAATCAATTTATGATGGTGTTGTACTCGGGCACAAACTGCCCATTCTCGCAACGCTGCCGTTTGGTGCTTTTTGAAAAAGGCATGGACTTTGAGATCCGTGATGTGGACTTGTTTAACAAGCCAGAAGACATCTCGGTGATGAACCCTTATGGCCAAGTTCCAATCTTGGTTGAGCGTGACTTGATCTTGTATGAGTCAAACATCATCAATGAATACATTGATGAGCGCTTCCCTCATCCCCAATTGATGCCGCCTGACCCTGTTGCACGCGCACGCGCACGTCTCTTCCTTTTCAATTTTGAGAAAGAATTATTTGTTCATGTCTCAGCCCTGGAGAACGAAAAAGGCAAACCAGCAGAGAAGTCTCATGAAAAAGCGCGTTTAGCTATTCGTGATCGCTTAACTCAGCTTGCCCCGATTTTTGTGAAGAACAAGTACATGTTGGGCGAAGAGTTCTCTATGCTTGATGTAGCTATCGCCCCTTTGCTGTGGCGTTTAGAGCATTACGGTATAGACCTCTCGCGTAATGCAGCCCCTCTCTTGAAGTACGCGGAGCGTATTTTCAGTAGGCCTGCTTACATTGAAGCCTTAACTCCTTCAGAGAAGGTAATGCGCCGCTAAGCGGCTCATTATTCAGGCTAGCAAAATAGGCATGTCTGATATCCCAAGCAATAAACCCTACCTAATCCGTGCCCTACATCAGTGGTGCACGGATTTTGGTTTTACACCCTTTATGGCGGTATTTGTAGACTCTAGTGTTGAAGTCCCCATGGAGTTTGTGAAAAAGGATGAAATTGTTTTAAATCTATCGATTGAGGCATGCCATCAGCTACAGCTAGAGAATGACTGGATCAGTTTTCAGGCAAGATTTGGTGGGGTCCCAAGAAAAATCATGGTTCCGGTAAGCCACGTTTTGGCAATCTATGCGCGAGAAAATGGTCAGGGGATGTCCTTTCCTTTTGATGCTAGCGAGTCGAAAAAGTCCAAAGACATAAGCCCTGAGAATGCTGAAAAGCCAAAAGCTAGTAGACCCATCTTTACAATTGTGAAATAGGTTAAAATATTATCCGTTGCCCCTTTAGCTCATCTGGTAGAGCAACTGATTTGTAATCAGTAGGTGGTCTGTTCGAGTCGGACAAGGGGCACCACCATCTCCTAATCAATTTAATCTCAAGATAAAAAGAGTTTAGAGATTCTATAGGTTGATTATTGCCATAAGCATTTGGGAAGAAAAGAATGAGCAACCAACTTAACTTTCTTCTTAATCAAGCATTACTTTATATTCAAAGCAGTAACTTTAGCAGCGCTAAATTGCTTTTGAAGCAAATCATCAAAGTGAGGCCAAATCATTCTGAGGCACTCAGATTATCTGCAGTCATTTCTGCCCAAGAAGGTCATAATAATCTCGCGTTAGAGATGATCGAAAAAGCCATTCTTGCCGATAAAAGAAACGGGATTGCTTATAGCAATCGAGGGAATATTCAACTCAGCCTGGGAATGCTATCAGAAGCGATTGCATCTTATGAGGTGGCAATCAAGCAGAGCCCTTCATATGCAGAGGTATATAGCAACCTAGGCAATGCCTATCAAGAGCTTGGTGAAAATACAAAAGCCATTGATTTATATAAGAGGGCAATTTCAATTGATTCAAATAACCCTGAAGTTTTTTGTAATTTAGGCAACGCTTATTGGAAGCTAGATATGCTGGGGGATGCAAGGAAAAGTTATGGGAGGTCGATTGAGCTGGCGCCAAGCCATGTGAATTCATTGCATAATTTGGCCCATTTAGACTTGCGCGAATTTAATTTTTCTGAAGGCTGGGATCGGCATGAGGCTCGATGGTTTATAACTGAGCAGGATAGGCCCATAGCAATAAATTCATCTAGGCCACGGTGGGACGGTCTTCCAAGAGATGGTCGTTTGTTTATTTGGGCTGAGCAGGGAATTGGTGACCAAATTCTATATGCATCAATGCTGAAAAATTTAGACCAGTATCCGCAAACCAAGATTGTCTCAGTTGATAAAAAATTAATCCCTATTTTTCAGAGGTCTTTTCCAAGCATAAAGATCGTGGATAAAGATATTGATTTACCAGAGGAGGATTATGACGAGCAAATTCCCATGGGAAGTCTTGGACAGATTCTGAGATCTTCTATAGAGTCTTTTAAGAGTGCAAAGTTTCCATATCTCCTTCCAAAATTACCTCAGACCGATGGCCTTAACTTGAACAAGCCATCAGAGGGTAATATTCAGTGCGGATTATCTTGGAAGAGCGGTCGTGCCAAGCTTGGAGTGAATAAAAGTATTCCAATCCTATCGTTGGCGCCATTACTAAGCCTTAAGGGGATTAATTTTGTCAATCTCCAGTATGGAAATGTCGGGGATGAAGTCGATTTAGCTAGGAATGATCTTGGGGCGCATATCCAAATCATTGAAGATATTAATCTTTATGACGACATTGATGGCCTGATATATATTTTGGATGCATGCAATATAGTTCTGACAACGAGCAATTCGACCGCCCATTTTGCCGGCGCTCTGGGCAAGGAAACCTTGTTATTGCTCCCTTGTGGAAATAGTAGGTTTTGGTACTGGCATGATATAGATGGGATAAGTCTATGGTACCCATCTATAAGGGTATTTAAGCAAGAGAGGTATGGGGATTGGTCCAAGCCAATTGGGGAATTAAAGACATACTTGGAGAGTAGATTTGCAATCTAAGATATCAGTTGTTGTTGGGTTTGATCAGCGCGAGGCAGTCGCTTACCATGTCTTTTGTCAAAGCGTTATTGAGAAATCGAGCACTCCAATTCAATTCTTGCCTTTAGCGGAAAATAACTTACGTGAATATAAAGAAGTACACACTGATGGAAGTAATAAATTCATTTATTCTCGATTCCTAACTCCATTTTTAATGAATTATTTAGGCTGGGCAATTTTTGCCGATGGGGATATGGTTTGTCAGACAGATATTTCTGAGTTGTGGGCTTTGCGTGATGAATCTAAGGCTGTGATGGTTGTTAAGCATGACTATAAAACAAAAGCTAGTAAAAAATATCTAGGCAATAAGAATGAAAACTATCCAAGGAAAAATTGGTCTAGCCTAATTTTGTGGAACTGTGCGCACCCGTCTAACAAGCTGTTATCACCGGAGTTTATTCAGAATCAACCCGGCTCCTATCTCCATAGATTCTCATGGCTTACTGATGATTTAATTGGCGAACTCCCAATCGAGTGGAATTGGCTTGCTATTGAGTACCCTGAAAATCCTGGCGCAAAGCTAATTCATTACACTCTTGGAACACCATGCTTTAAAGATTATGCTATGGAATCTATGTCCCATCATTGGAAAAAGGTTTATGACAGAAGTGCTGAAGGGTTTGATTGATAATGGATAGAGCTACAATTTCTTATGAATACCTTTTGGAGCAGAAGGCGCTTCACCAGAACCCAAATTATGGCGTTGCATCCCTTTCTTTCGCCCCAATAGTAGCTGACTTTATTCGTCAGACTGGCGTTCGAACGATTTCTGATTATGGTGCTGGCAAGAAAAATTTATTAGTAGGGCTAAAAAATGCAGGGGTTGATCCTATTGAATATTATCCCTATGATCCTGCATTTGAGGATTATGGAGAGCCCCGTAGTGCAGACTTAGTTTGCTGTATTGATGTTTTGGAGCATATTGAGCCTGAGAGGCTTGAGCATGTGCTTTTAGAATTATCAAAGATAACATTGAATTTTGGATTTTTCTCTATACACATGGGTCCTGCAGCCAAAATATTATCAGATGGACGAAATGCCCATTTAATTCAAGAGCCTAGCTCTTGGTGGCTCCCAAGATTAACAAAGTATTTTGAAATTTTGCACTTGCAATCCCACCACATGATGGGAGATGGGATTTGGATTGTTGTACGACCTAGAAATAATTCTGGTACGCTAGCTAGCTAGATTAATTTTTCTAGTCTCCGGTAAATAGAGTATTGCCACTATTGCGCCACTAGCTAAAAAAATAGTCGGATACCAAAGTCCTACAATGCTACTTTCCCAGGATTGATTCAACCAGGTCACAATAAGTGGAAGAAGTCCCCCAATCCAGCCTGCAGCGAGGTTATGGGGCAGAGTGGCTGCGCTATTTCTGGTTTTAGCTGGGAAAAGTTCTGCAAGTAGGGCTGTTTGTGGGCCAACTACTAGTGCAAGGATTGTCGATAGGCCAATCAAGACGCCTGTTATCAATAAGATAGATCCGTTATTACTTTGTAGTAAATAAAACGCTGGCAGAATTACTGTGGCACCTAAGATCAGGCCACTGACAACCACAGGCTTTCTGCCAATCTTGTCTGAGAGCCATCCTGCGAATACGGTGAGGGGTAATAGGGCAATCGTGGCATAAACACTCAACTGATCTACTAATTGAGGAGCTAGCTTGACAGAAGTCTTCAGAAAGATAGATGTATAAACCTGTACGCAGAAAAAGAGTACTGCACCCCCAGCAGAGATGCAGAAGAAAAGTAGAAACATTCTTTTTCTGGTTTCGGGATCTTTGAGGTTATCTCGTAATGGACTCTTTGATTGAGCCTCTTTATTGCTTAGCTGTAAATATATTGGCGTCTCTTCTAAAGCCATTCTTGCTTTAAATGCAATTAATAGCAAAAGTAGCGAAATCCAAAATGGCACTCGCCAGCCCCAGGATAGAAATTCTTCTGGAGTGAGGTAGCTCTGAAGTAGGGCAATTTGTAGAGTTGACACCAAGATACCCAGCGGCCCCATTAGCTGTAGGAAGCTGGTTTTAAAACCGCGATTGGATTCACCGGCATGCTCGGTTAGATAGACTGCGCTTCCCCCAATTTCTCCTCCTGCTGAAAGACCCTGAAGTAGTCTGAGGCTAACTAGCAGAATGGGTGCCCAGATCCCGACTTGAGCATAGGTCGGCAAAAAACCAACGCAGACTGTAGCAATGCCCATGAGGGCAATGGTGATCATAAAGACGGGGCGCCGCCCAATGCGATCGCCAATACTTCCAAAAATGGCTGCTCCTATAGGTCTCACGACCATACCTACTCCGAATGTCGCAAGGCTCGCTAAGAGGGCTGTACTAGGGTCGCTTGATGGGAAAAAGAGGGGGCCAAAAGCTACAGCCAGAGTAGCAAAAGTAAGAAAATCGTACCACTCTAGAAAGGTTCCAAAGCAGGCTGCAATAGCTACTTTTCTATAGGAGTGCTTTGAAGCCGGTGTTTCTGATGCGTGCGTAGCAGTCAATTTTTATTCAAAGTCGGTTGACGATTCAATTAAGGGGGCAGATAAATTTTTACTTGGCTTAACACCGAGCTCACGCACTTTTTCTGCAGTACGAATCAGATTACCTTTGCCAGATTTCAGTTTATTAAATGCATCGTGATAACTCGTTTGGGCTTGATCTAGGCGTTGACCGAGTTTTTCAAGATCATCTACAAATCCAACAAACTTGTCATAGAGCGTGCCACATTGTTTTGCAATTTCTAGAGCGTTGCGATTTTGATGATCTTGACGCCAGAGATGCGCAACGGTTCTGAGCGTAGCCATCAAGGTACTTGGGCATACCAGCACAATATTTTTTGCTAGTGCCTCTTGGTACAAGTTAGGAGCCGTCTTCAAGGCTAGCAGAAATGCGGGTTCAATTGGCACAAACATCAACACAAAGTCTACTGAGCCAATGCCGTATAAGGAGCTGTAGTTCTTACTTGAAAGCCCTTGAATGTGTTGTCGAAGAGACTGAATATGTGCCGTCAGTTCTTGTTCTGAGATGGCCGGATCGGTTGCCTCTGCATGGCGTGAGTACGCGGTAATAGAAACCTTGCTATCGACTACAAGACTTCTACCTTCTGGCAGCTTAACTACAACGTCCGGCTGAAGACGTGAGCCATCAGTCTGAGTGTGGCTATCTTGAACGAGGTATTCTTCGCCCTTACGAAGCCCTGAAGATTCAAGAATGGACTCTAAAACCAATTCACCCCAATTACCTTGCACCTTCGAGTCGCCCTTCAGCGCTTGGGTCAGCGAACGTGTCTCATCTGACATACGTAAATTCAGATTGGCTAGACGCTCGATCTCATTCTTCAGCGCAAAGCGTTCTCGTGCTTCATTGCCATAGGAGGTATTTACCTGCTCTTTAAATTCAGCAAGCTTGGTTTGCAGTGGTTTGAGTAATGCATCTAGATTGGCAACATTCTGCTCGGTGAAGCGCTTCGATTTATCCTCCAGGATTTCATTGGCTAGATTTTTGAATTGATTTGTAAGCGCTTCTTTAGCCTCATTGAGGGATTCAATTCTGCCCAAGCCTTGCTTACGCTCAGAATCCAGCGCCGCCTCAAGTCGAATCGCATTTTGTAATGCCTGATCACGCTCTACTCGTAAACTGGCAGAAAGTGCAGCATCAGTTTGAATTTGCTGCTCAACTCTAGTGAGGGCTGAGCGTAAATTGAGTGCATAGACTAAAAGGCCTGCGCACATACCCAATGGCAGGCCAAATAGAAGAAGGGAGCCTAAGTCAAAAGTCACTGATGAAGCAGACCCAAAATCAGTTGGGTATTAGGCTTTAACTAATTGCTGTAACTCACCACTTTGATGCATCTCAGTCATGATGTCTGATCCACCAATGAATTCACCATTGATGTAGAGCTGAGGAATAGTTGGCCAGTTAGAAAATTCTTTAATCCCCTGACGAATATCTGCATCGTCTAAAACATTCACTGTATGTAGTGTTTCTACGCCACATGAGCGCAGGATATTAACTGCATTTCCAGAGAAACCACACTGAGGAAATTGGGCGTTACCCTTCATAAATAAAACAACGGGATGGCTGCTAACAATTTCTTGAATTTTTGCTTTGGTATCCATAATTTTTTTCCTAAATTTATGCTGTAAGGCGCTCTTGATTTGCAAGGAGCAATCGGAGTAATTTTAAGGCTATCTTGGGAAAAAGGTTACTCCCGATGTTTGGTTTTTACAGTCTATTTCGCCCAGAGCTTACTCGGAGGTGTCCTGCTAAATCTGGGTGTACCTGTATATCCACCAAACCTGTGGCTTGCATCAGTTGGGCGACCGCCCCCGATTGATCAAAGCCATGCTCAAGGGCTAGCATGCCACCGGGCTTGAGGTGATTAAGGGCGCCGATAATAATTAGCTCTAAACAGCTCAATCCGCTCCCAAAATCGGTCAATGCTGACGCAGGCTCAAACCGTAAATCCCCTTGAGTGAGATGGGGGTCTTGATTAGCAATATATGGTGGATTGCTCAAAATGAGGTCAAACTGGCTTTGTGGGCTTATCGCCTCATACCAACTGCCTTGAAAAAAATCGACCTGATTTGTCAGATGAAGTAATTTGGCATTTTGTCTCGCAATAGTTAAAGCCTCCAGCGATTGATCAGTTGCGATGAGCGATGCAAGTGGAGATGCGCTTGCTATAGCCAACGCAATCGCCCCAGAACCTGTGCCCAGGTCTAATACTTTGGTGGGCGTATTGTGTTTGGCGATTTCAACTAGGCCAATATCTACCAAGAGCTCAGTCTCGGGACGTGGAATCAGTACCCCGGGCCCTACCTTCAGCTCAATATGATGAAACCCTTTCTTACCCAGGATATAGGCAATGGGTTCGCCTTGTAATCTCCTGGAGACTAGGCTATCCCACTCTTGAGAGGCGCTTGTATTTAAGCTCATATCGTCACGGGATAACAAAGCTGAGCGAGGGAGTTGATAGTGTTTCTCTAGCACGAGAGCTAGCAGTATCCTCGCCTCATTCGCTGGCAATGCGCAATTACTCAGCAAAGCACGTAAAGACTGGCTTTCACTCATTCTGGTTGCATTAAGTATCGCCAAGTGCTGCAAGTAGCTCTGCCTGATGCTCCGATGCTAAGGCATTGCAAAGATCATCTAGATCGCCATCCATCATGGCATCGATTTTGTAGAGCGTGAGATTGATGCGGTGATCAGTAATGCGACCCTGCGGAAAGTTATATGTCCGGATACGATCACTACGATCCCCGGATCCAATTAAAGACTTTCTAGTTTGCGCTTCGAGCTGGTGTTTTTCACGTTCACGTGCATCCATGATGCGTGAGACAAGAACTTTCATGGCTTGCTCGCGATTACGATGCTGACTGCGATCATCCTGACACTCAACCACCGTACCCGTTGGTAAATGGGTAATGCGGACAGCAGAGTCTGTTTTATTAATATGCTGCCCTCCAGCACCTGAAGCCCTAAATGTATCAATGCGCAGTTCGGCGGGATTGATTTTCACGGCTTCTAACTCGTCGGCCTCCGGCATGACTGCTACTGTACAGGCTGATGTATGAATGCGTCCCTGAGTTTCTGTTTGAGGTACGCGTTGAACCCGGTGACCACCCGATTCAAATTTGAGGCGCGAGTAGACTGATTGACCTACTAAGCGCAGGACAACTTCTTTATAGCCACCCAGATCGGATTCAGCAGCATTGACAACTTCCACCTTCCAGCCTTGGCGTTCTGCAAAGCGCGTGTACATTCTGAGTAAGTCGCCTGCAAAAAGTGCGCTCTCATCACCACCAGTACCCGCCCGAATCTCTAAGAAAACATTACGCTCGTCATTTACGTCTTTAGGTAGAAGCAGTTTTTGAAGAACGCTTTCGAGCCCAAGCATTTTTGCCTCAGCTTCTTTTTGCTCTTCATCGGCAAAGTCCTTCATTTCAGGATCTTTACGCATCTCTTCGGCAGCTTGTGCATCTGCCTCAGCCTGTTTGTAAAAACCAAATTGCTCCACTACCGCTGCGATATCAGAATGCTCGCGTGTGAGCTTCCGATAGTTATCCATGTCTTTCGTGGACTCTTCAGTGGTTAATAGGGAGTTGAGTTCGGCTAAGCGTGTATCTAGGTGGTCTAGCTTAGCCCGCATGCTGGGCTTCATCTAATGGTCTTCTGGCTTGGAGTGCGAGGTGAATAATTTAGGGAGCAACTTAATCAGGACATCACGCTCGGCACCATTAGAGTGTTGTAAAGCATGTAAAGAGCCATGCAGGAACTTATTCGTTAAGCCTTGGGCCATTGCGTTAAGAACTTCTTGGGGGTCTTCACCACGCATCAACCTTTTCATCGCGCGATCCAATTCGAGCTGTCTAAGATGTTCACCTTGCTGTTGAATATCTTGAATCAGAGGAACCGTTTTGCGACCTTGCATCCAGTGCATGAAGTTACCAACACGATCTTCAATTATTGCTTCAGCCTGACTCACTGCAGCTTGACGTAAGGAGGTTCCCGTTTGAATCATGACACCTAAATCATCTACCGTATAAAGATATACATCATTTAGTCTCGATATTTCAGGCTCAAAGTCACGGGGTACAGCTAAATCAATCATCACGATCGGCTTATAGCGACGCTGCTTTAGCGCGCTTTCCACCATGCCTAAGCCAATAATAGGAAGTGAGGATGCAGTGCTTGAGATGATGATGTCAAATTCATGCAGTCGCGAGGGAAGCTCAGACAATTTGAAAGATTCCGCTTCAACATCTTGAATCGAAATCGAGTCTGCCAATTCTTGCCCACGTTCAATAGTTCGATTAGCAATGGCTACTGTTTTTGGTTTACGCGCAACGAAATGCGTGGCACATAAGGTGATCATATCGCCAGCGCCAATAAACAAAACACGTTGATCTGCAATGCTTTCAAAAATACGTTCAGCCAAACGAACTGAGGCGGCTGCCATCGAAATCGAATGCGCGCCTATTTCTGTAGAGCCACGCACCTCTTTTGCAACGGCAAAGGTTTTCTGAAAGAGTTGATTGAGGTAAGTGCCAAGAACACCTGCATCATTTGCAGTGCGAACAGCATCTTTCATTTGCCCCAAAATTTGGGTTTCACCAATCACCATGGAATCTAATCCACAAGCAACTCTGAATGCATGACGTACCGCATCAGACTGCGGTAGTGAATAAATATGAGGTTGTAAGCTACTAGGAGCTAGCTGTTGAGTTTTTGCAAGCCAGTCAAAAGTAGCTTCATGTAATAGGCTAGCTGCATCTGCATCATTTGCAGCGCAATAGACTTCAGTGCGATTACAAGTTGACAGAATGGTGGCCTCGGGCAGCCCGGCCTGATTCGTGCCAACGAGATGTTGGCGAAGATCGTGCAACGCTTCTTGAAGAAATTCAGGATCAAAGGCGACCTTTTCCCGAATGGCGACCGGCGCTGTGTGATGATTGATGCCGAGTGTCAACAACTTCATAATGGTGATTATAGATTTGATGGCGGCAATATTGGGGGCAACAATGGGGTTTTTGGCTTTTCTGGTGATTGGCGGCTTAACTGGCGTATTTGCTTGGGTGTTCTACCCTGGAGGGCGTCAATCTAAGTCTAGAGCCAAGAAATTATTGATGGCTGCCTTGATTGGCTTCATAGCTGCCCTGACTAGCTCGTATGCAGGGCAATTTACAGGCTTATTTCAGTCAGGCCAGATGCTGGAATGGCTAAGTGCTATAGGGGCCTCTTGCCTTGTAGGCAGCCTTTATGCCGCAATGAGTCATTAGTTGAATAAGTTGGCCTGAGGGGTGGCGTAGCTATTTTTCCCCGTTGGTGCAACCCAGCTAATGGGACTTTCTTGATGTTTTGCTAGCCATTCATTGGCTTTAGTGAAATGCCCGCAACTTGTCTTTGCGCCGGGCTCCAGAAAGGGTCGATCTGTTTTGTAGACCCCCAGACCAGAGGGATGTGAGGATTGAAGAATCAATTGCTCTGATGCTGCTTCAATCAGGGGCAGCTTTGATTGGGCATGACCACCCCATAGCATCCACACCAAATGGGGTTTTTGTAGTGCTAGGGCGCTAATAAGCTTATCAATAAGGGATTTCCAGCCTAAATTGGTATGGCTGCCGGCGTCACCTAATTTGACGCTGAGGGCGGTATTGAGCAGCAATACACCTTGCTCAGCCCAAGCGTGAAGATCACCATTCGGAAGGATCCCAAAACCCTCTAGGGCTAGCGCTTTGCTGATATTACGTAAAGAGCTAGGAAATTGACGTGAATTTCTTGGGATACTGCCAGGAATTGAAAAAGCTAGTCCTTGAGCAAGTCCCGGAGAGTGATAAGGATCCTGACCAAGGATCACAACTTTTACCTTGGCAAGCGAAGTCAGCTTAAGCGCCTTGAAGAAGTTCTGCGGTTCAGGGCAAATCTTCCCCTCTTCTTTATTGAGCTCGGCCCTAAGATTGGTTTGTAGTGTTTCCCACCCCAAAGACTCAAAATAATCTCCGAGCAGGGCGCGCCAATCTTCCGGAATATCGGCCGCAGAAAACGAATACATTAGTTAGAAGGGGTGATGGTGTATTGAGCTGGAATTTGATCATCCTTAAGAACAGTCATGCATTCGTGCTCTAAGTCATCTCGGTAAAAGCAAATTTGAATTGACTGTCCCGTCATTAGGCTAGATAAAACTTTATCCCAGCGCGCTGCAGTAATACGTTCACCATTGATGCTTGCCAGAAGGTCTCCAGCCGCTAGGCCGGCTAATTGAGCAGCTCCCCCATCAAGCACATGAGTTACCTTAAGCCAGCCAGCAATCTCGGCATGGCGTAATCCCAGTTGTAATTTAATTTTTTCAAGCTTGGAGTGAGTTTTATGTTTAACCAGAATTGTTTTCGAATCAATCCATTTTTTAATTGGAATATCTTCTGCGCCAAAAATATAGCGAGATTTAAATTCAGACCAGGTTTTCAAGAATCCTTTACCAAACAATTGGTGTATCAACTCATCCAAACCATCTTCCGCAATCCCCTCTAGTGTGACTCCATGGGTTTGCCAAATGAGACGCATCAAATCATCTAGAGATTGATGATTGTTAGTGAAAGCGCGAATTTTTAAATCTAAACCTAGGGCTAGTAATGCACCTTTGCCGTAATAGCTTACTACCGCATTTGGAGTGTTCTCATCAGCTTGATAGTATTTAGTCCAGGCATCAAAAGAGCTATCTGCTAGGCTTTGCTTGAGTCGTCCTGGCCCACGCAGAATGCCATTCCAGTTATTGGCAACCAGCTGAAGATAGGTTGTGAGATCAATGCGATTACTGCGGAATAGCTGTAAGTCATCGTAATAGCTGGTAAAGCCTTCAAATAACCAGAGTAGGTGCGTATGGTTTCTGCGATCAAGTTGGTATGGTTGAAATGCTTTAGGTTGAATACGCTTTACCAGCCAAGCATGAAAATACTCATGACTGCAGAGACCTAAAAACTCACGATAGGACGCTTCATCCAAAGGAGAATTCACTTGAGGAATCTGATCGCGACGACATAGTAGAGCAGTGCTGTTGCGATGCTCAAGTCCTCCATATCCGGAGAGAACGGCATTAACTAAAAATAAATAATTTTGGAAGGGCGCTCTTTTAGTCTTTGGTTCAAAGAGATTAATTGTGGAGGTACAGATAGCCTGAAGATCTATTGCTAAACGCTCTAAATCAATTTCATGAACGCAGCCTTGAATCGCCATGCTATGTGATACACCATTCGATTTCCAGTGAGTAATTTGAAACTCACCCATAGCCACAGGATGATCAAGCAGATCATCATAGTTTTTAGCCAAATAAAATCCATAGCCTTGGGTATCTGCTTTCGCGAGCTGTAATCCTGTCTGCACAGTCCAGTGATTTGCGCATGCATCTTTAGGGGGAATAAGCACTAGGGCGCATGGCAAAGACTCTTGCCCTTTGACTGCTAAGCATAGACTACTGGGATTGATAAATGCACGCTCAGTATCAAGATAGGCTGCACGTACTGAAGAATCAAATGCATATACCGTTGTCAAAATCTCTACTGGACCAGCTACTTTAGGTAGCCACCACTGATCATTATCAATACGCTCTAGCGGCAGAGATTCATTGGGGTTGGCAAGAGCAAAGGCTTCAATGGTTTCAATTTGCTTACTGAAATCCCGAATCAAATAACTGCCTGGAATCCATGCTGGCATTTGTAGAATTTGTCCATTAGGCAATGGATTTTCAATGTGCAATTTCACATGAAAGCGATGGCCGTGAAGGTCTTCCGACCAAATGGTGTATTGGATTAAAGGCAGATCAGAGGTGTTCAGTTTATTCATCAGCATGACCCATTACTTCAGGCTATTAAATTTCTTTTCAATGTCAGTAATTTGAACAGCGCCTGGAAAGCGGCTGCCATCAGTAAAGAAGATGGTAGGGGTGCCTGTAATGCCATAGGTTTTCGCAAAAGCCATGTTTTTATCTAGAGGTGTGCTGCAGTCACTTTTGCCGCTCGGTGTGATGCCATTAATCATCCAGTCAACATAGCTTTTCTGGGGATCGGCAGAGCACCATATTTGCTTGGACTTCTGTGCAGAGTCGGGTGATAGGATGGGAATCAAATAGGTATAGATTGTGACGTTGTCTAATTGCTGAAGTGATTTATCCAGACGCTTGCAGTAGCCACAGTTCGGGTCGGAGAAAACAGCCATCTGACGACTACCGTTACCACGCACAAACTTTAAGGCGTTTGATGGATTGAGCTCAGACCATTTAATACGGTTGAGATCTAACTGTCGCTGTTCGGTAATATTTTTGCCTGTAGCAAGCTCAACGACTTCACCTTGGATTAAATATTTACTGTTGGCATCAGTATAAAAAATCTCATTACCAATAAGTACTTCATAAATTCCAGGAATGGGTGAGGCAGAAACACTTTTAACTTTGGTGTTAGCACCTAACTTCTTTTGTAACTCAGATCTGACCTGCTGGTCTGATTGTGCATTGGCTAGGCCTGTTAACAGAGTGAGTGAGCAAATTAAGGCCAAAGTAGAAAATAATTTATTCAAAATCAATATCTCCGAGGGCGCGCTCAATCAGGCGCCGTTTAATAAAGTGACTGCGATTCACTAAGCCCAATCCCCAATTACGTAATTGCTTTTCAGTGCTACTGCTTGCTGAAAATAGTTTTTTAAGTCTATCTGTTACCCAGAGCAGTGCACTGGTATCGCCTTGCCGTTGACGCTCGTAACGACGCAGTAACACGATGTCATGTAATGATCGGAAAGATTCGCGTTTACTCAAAATATTGAGCAATGTTGCAACATCTCTTAATCCCAGGTTGAGACCTTGCCCAGCTAGTGGGTGCATGACATGGGCCGCGTCCCCAATAAGAAGTGCTTTCGGATTTTCGGCAGGACCAATAAATCGATTTGCCCGAATTCGTCTAAGTGGGAAAGCTGCTGGTGTTGAATGTAGCGTTAGCCTTCCAAGCTCAGCAACTATTGCACCATGAGCAATTGAGGAAAACATCTCATTCCATGCTGACGAGTCTAGCTTTAAAAGTTCCGCAGCGTTTTCTGGTGAGGTAGACCACACCATAGAAACCTGCTTATTAGGCAATGGCAGCATGGCCACAATATCACCGCCTGGTAAAAACCATTGATATGCTGTTTCCAAATGGGCGTTGCTGCAAATCCAATTAGCTACCACCGCACTCTGTGAATAACTTTCTTCTTGCATAGAAATACCTAGCTCAGCACGAATGGGCGAGTTGGCACCATCAGCAGCAATTAGCAATTGGGCTCGCAAGGCGGATCCATTTTTCAGATACAGAGTTGCCCCATCAGAATCCATCTGAATGTTTTCCACTGCATCACTGACGCGCTCCAATTTATTTTGAAAACGGGAGGCTTGATCCAAGGTGTATTCGATGACATTCGATTCGCCAATCCAGGCTAATTGGGGTGTTCCCGCTTCAAAAGCAGACAGATGTAGTTGATCTTGTTTTTCTCCGCGATCACCAAAAATCCGCATATCTCGGACAGGCTGCAAGCGACTGTGATCAATGGCGTCCCAAACCTGTAGCTTAGCTAATAATTTTTGGGTGCTAGGAGAAAAAGCGTAAATCCGTTGCCCCCATTGATCACCTTGAGGGGCGGCAATAGCTTGCCCCAAGTCAGGAGCGATTTGAATGGTTTGTAGGCCAAGTTGAGCTAGCCCTAGGGCGCAAGCCTTGCCTGCTATACCTCCGCCTACGACGACGACATCGGCCGTACGCATTTGGGGGGTATTTTTAGACAATTTAGTGGAGATATTCTGGTGAACTTCTGACATATCTCGATGATATCGAAACTAGCCCTTTACAATACGGCTATGTCTTTGAAATGTGGCATCGTCGGCCTGCCTAACGTCGGCAAATCTACCCTCTTTAACGCGCTTACCAAGGCTGGAATCGCGGCGGAAAACTATCCCTTCTGCACGATCGAGCCTAATGTGGGTGTGGTCGAGGTTCCTGACCCCCGTCTTGCCGCTTTGGCTGAGATCGTGAAGCCCGAGCGTATCCTGCCCGCAGCAGTTGAATTTGTCGATATTGCTGGCTTGGTGGCTGGAGCTTCCAAGGGTGAGGGTCTGGGCAATCAGTTTTTAGCGAATATTCGCGAAACTGATGCGATTACCCATGTGGTGCGCTGTTTTGAGGATGCCAACGTGATTCACGTGGCTGGAAAGATTGATCCGATTTCTGATATTGCCGTGATTGATACCGAACTAGCCTTATCCGATCTAACAACAGTTGAAAAAACACTCCAGCGTTCAAGCAAGGCCGCTAAATCAGGCAATGATAAAGAGGCTGCTGCTCTGGTAGCTGTTTTAACGAAGGTGCAGGCCCACTTGGATCAAGCTCAGCCGGTGCGTAGCTTAAAGCTGACGGAAGAAGAGAACTTACTTTTAAAGCCGCTTTGCTTAATCACTGCAAAGCCAGCAATGTATATTGCAAACGTCAAAGAAGATGGCTTTGCCAATAATCCTTATTTAGAGGCGGTGATGCAGCATGCAGCCAAAGAGGGTGCACCAGTAGTTGCAGTATGTGCAGCAATCGAAGCCGAGATCGCTGATTTAGATGACGCTGACAAAGTTGAGTTTTTGGCCGATCTAGGCATGGAAGAGTCTGGCTTAGATCGTGTCATTCGTGCTGGCTATAAGTTATTAGGCCTGCAGACCTACTTTACTGCTGGTGTTAAAGAGGTTCGCGCCTGGACAATTCACCAAGGCGATACTGCCCCCCAAGCTGCTGGGGTGATTCATACTGATTTTGAGCGCGGTTTTATTCGTGCACAGACCATTGCCTATGAAGACTACATTCAATTCAAAGGTGAATCTGGTGCCAAAGAGGCTGGCAAGATGCGTGCTGAAGGTAAGGAATATGTTGTCAAAGATGGTGATGTTTTGAACTTCCTATTTAATGTTTAAATTTACCCCATAATTAAAAAAGCCCTTAACTAGTAAGGGCTTTTTTAATTCATAGAGATTGAATTAATTTACTTTGACAGCCTTTTCCAGGCACTTGGAAATTTCTTCATAGCGCTTAATGGCAGCCTTTGTAGGCACCACCTCTTTCTTTCGGCCATCTTCATTTGCCGCCATCTGGATATAACCCATTGCACTCAGGTTCTTCAGTCGACCATGAAGAGTTGCTTGGGAGCCTAGCTCTGACATACAGATCAAATCGCCAACCAAAATGGCTTGCTTTGCATGAAAGCTCAAAATGATTTTATCAAGCAGCTTCTCTTCAGTAGAGTCGAGTTTTTTCCCTGGGTTGATGCGGTCGAGAACATCAATCAGGTTTAAGAATCGAATGTAGCAAGCAGATTTAGCGGTCGACATATTTAATTATGTAATCAAAAGTTGTTAGCTTAAAGGCTAATTCTATTGTAGGCCTATTTGACTTGTTTGTAACTTGTACGCAAACTAAAAATCAACCATACTCGCGGTAATGAATAAATTTTTACACGACTGGACGCTTGGTTTATTAATCAGCGTTTTGGCTTATGCGTCCCTGTTTTATTTAAATGCATGGCTTACAGCTAACTTAAGTTATGGTTTGGGCGTGAACTGGATATACCTTCCAGCTGGCCTGCGTCTATTTTTGACATTGATATTTGGATTGCCTGGGGCGCTTGGAATTGCGCTCGCATCATTTCTAATTAGCTATTTAGGTGAATTCCCACAAGAGCTAATGACCTGTCTAGGAGTGGGTTTAATTTCTGGCTTTGCCCCTTATTTAGCCAGGATCTTTGTAATGAGTAATGTAAACATCTCAAGCGATCTCAGTAATTTGAGTTTGCCTAAATTAATCATCTGCATCTTGATATATTCAGCGCTTAGCGCAGGATTGCATCAATGGTGGTTTGCAGTTCGAGGTCTAGATGATGCCGGAAGCTTCAATCACTTCCTAGTGATGTTCATTGGTGATGTTCTAGGGGCAGTGGCGCTAATTGGCCTTGTTAAGTACGGTCTAGACTTGTTAAAACCACCTAAAGCAACTTAGTTAAATAATTCGTTTAAAGCCACTCCGGGATCACTGGCACGCATGAATGCCTCGCCCACTAAGAATGCATTAATCTGATGATCACGCATGAGCTGCACATCAGCACGACTCATAATTCCGGATTCAGTCACCAGCGTTTTTCCTGGTGGAACCATGGACATTAGGGATAGGGTTGTTTGCAGAGTCACTTCAAACGTTTTCAAATTGCGATTATTAATTCCGAGTAATGATGTCTTTAACTCAAGCGCTTGCTCTAATTCAGGGGCATTGTGAACCTCAACCAATACATCAAGACCAAGTTCATGCGCACAGGCTTCTAACTCTTTCATTTGATTGAGCTCTAGGCAGGCCACAATTAATAAAATGGCGTCGGCGCCAATCGCTCGCGCTTCATAAACTTGGTATGGATCAATCGTAAAGTCTTTGCGAAGCACTGGAATGCCACATGCCGCTCTTGCGGACTGAAGATAAGCATTGGCACCTTGAAAATAATCTTTATCCGTAAGAACAGATAAGCAGGCTGCGCCATTTTTTTCATAGGACTGTGCAATTTCAGCTGGCTGAAAATTTTCTCGCAAAATTCCTTTGCTAGGACTAGCCTTTTTAATCTCAGTAATAACGCCAGCTTTACCGGCTGCAATCTTTTGCTCGATAGAGCGAATAAAGCCTCGTGGCTTTAGTAGTGCATTGCGATTATTGTCTTCGGCCTGATCACGGTGATTAGCTAAAGAGATTTTTTTGGAATCTGCGGCAACCTCAATTTTTTTAGTCGCAACAATTTTATCGAGGATATCACTCATGAGGCTCTTAATTAGTTTTGGGTTGCTGCTACAAATTGATCTAACTTTTGACGGGCAGCGCCAGATGCAATAGCTGCTTGTGCCATCTGAATACCGCTAGCTATGCTTGGTGCTACATCAGCCACATACAGAACTGCTCCAGCATTGAGGCAAACAATGTCGCTCGCAGGGCCAGGTGTTTTATTGAGCACATTCATCACAATGGCTTTAGATTCCTCAGCATCGCCCACTTTAAAACTATTGCTTGGGGCTGTACTCAAACCAAAGTCTTGTGGATGAATTTCATATTCACGAACTTGGCCATCCTTTAGTTCGCCTACGAGGGTAGGGCCTTCAAGAGAGATCTCATCTAAACCATCTCGGCCATAAACCACTAATGCATGGTCCATTCCCATCGCCTGTAACACACGCGCCTGAATGCCGACCAAGTCAGCATGGAATACGCCCATTAGAATGCGCTTGGCATCCGCCGGATTTGTTAGGGGACCCAGAATATTAAAAATCGTGCGCACCCCTAAATCTTTACGAATGGGCACGACATTCTTCATCGCTGGGTGGTGGTTTGGGGCAAACATAAAGCCTGCGCCTACTTCAGATATACATTTCGCGACTTGCTCTGGTGAAAGTGACAGCTTGACACCCAGGGACTCCAGAATATCAGCGCTACCAGATTTGCTACTCACGCTGCGATTACCATGCTTAGCAATTTTTGCACCAGCTGCTGCTGCCACAAACATTGCTGCAGTAGAAATATTGAAGGTATGGGCACCATCACCACCAGTGCCCACTACATCGACTAAATTTTTTCTATCTTCCACAATAACTGGCGTTGCAAACTCACGCATCACTTGGGCAGCTGCAGCGATCTCGCCAACGGTCTCTTTTTTAGTGCGTAAGGCAACTAGTAGGCCAGCAACTAACGTTGGCGGCATCTCTCCGCTCATGATCAGACGCATCATTGCGGTCATTTCATCATGAAAGAGTTCACGGTGTTCAATGCATCGTTGCAATGCTTGTTGAGGGGTAATAGACATAGGGGGCGGATGAATACTCTTGGTTATTTGGCTTGGAGGAAATTCTTGAGTAGTGCATGACCATGCTCTGAGAGAATTGACTCTGGATGAAATTGCACGCCCTCTACCGCCAGTTCTTTATGACGCACACCCATAATTTCGCCATCGGAAGAGGTGGCAGTCACTTCGAGCATGTCTGGTAAGGAATTCTTCTCAATTGCAAGAGAGTGATAACGAGTTACTTTAAAAGGGTTTGGCAGATTTTTGAAAACGCCAACACCAGTATGGTGAATATCATCCGTTTTGCCATGCATGACTTTTTGGGCGCGAATAATCTTGCCGCCGAATGCCTCGCCAATTGCTTGGTGGCCAAGACAAACACCAAGAATTGGGATTTTTCCGGCATATCGTTGAATCGTAGCTACTGAAATCCCTGCTTCAGTGGGGCTGCAGGGCCCTGGTGAAATACAAATACGTGCAGGGTTTAGTTTGGCAATCTCTTCAACGGAAATTTCATCATTACGAAAAACTTTTACTTCCTCACCCAGTTCTGCAAAATACTGAACCAGATTGTAGGTAAAAGAATCGTAGTTATCAATCATGAGGAGCATCGAGTCCCCCTTGCACTAAATCAGCTGCCATTAATACCGCTCGAGCCTTGGCTTCCGTTTCTTTCCATTCCGCAGTGGGATCAGAATCTGCAACTACACCGGCACCCGCCTGAGAATGTAGGATGCCATTACGAATTACGCCAGTGCGAATGGCAATTGCTACATCCATATCCCCAGAGAAAGAAAGGTAGCCTACCGCACCTCCATAAACACCACGTTTCACAATTTCCATCTCATCAATAATTTCCATTGCCCGGATTTTTGGGGCGCCCGATAAGGTGCCGGCTGGGAAGGTTGCACGAAGAACATCCATATTGCTCATATTGTCTAGTAACTCACCTTCAACAGAGCTCACAATGTGTTGCACATGGGAATACTTTTCAATTGACATCGAGTCGGTTACTTTGACAGTACCAGTCTTTGCAATACGTCCTACATCGTTACGTGCCAGATCAATCAACATGACATGTTCGGCAATTTCTTTTGGATCGGCAAGTAATTCAGTAGCAAGACGTTCATCTTCTTCGGGTGTCGCACCACGAGGGCGCGTGCCAGCTAGCGGGCGAATCGTCACAATCTTCTGACTCTCGCGTTGCTCTTGACGCACTAAGATCTCTGGAGATGAGCCCACTACTTGTAAATCACCAAAGTCATAGAAGTACATATAAGGCGATGGATTCAAAGAGCGCAATGCACGGTAAAGGGCTAGCGGTGAATCTGTAAATGGCTTGCTAATACGTTGGCCAATGACGACCTGCATACAATCACCAGCTAAAATATATTCTTTAGTTTTCAGAACAGCATTTTCAAAATCAACAGCTTTGAACTTGCGCACTAACTCTGTATTAGTACTTGGTAATGACTCTGGCATGCTCACAGGTTTACTCAAGCAAGCAAGCAATTCTTTTAATCGAGCCTGACCTTTTTCAAAGCTATCTGTAATGCTAGGGTCTGCGTAAACGATTAAATAAATACGCCCTGCAACATTATCAACCACTGCTAATTCCTCAGTGAGCATCAATTGAATATCAGGCACGCCTAATTCATCAGGTAGATTGTGTTTTGCTAAACGCGATTCAATATAGCGAACCGTGTCATAGCCAAAGTACCCTGCAAGTCCACCACAGAAGCGTGGGAGACCAGGCTGTACAGCGACTCTGAAGCGTTTGAAATAAGCATCTACAAAATCTAATGGGTTATCGTGATTGGTTTCAATCACTGCATCATTGAAAAGCACTTCGGTCAGTGGCATATCTGGTGTACCCACTGTTCTTAAAACAGTTTTTGCAGGTAAGCCTATGAAAGAGAAGCGACCAAAGCGCTCGCCACCTAAAACAGATTCAAGTAGGTAAGTATTTTTGTGTCCAAAGGCTTGAGTAAGCTTAACGTAAAGAGAGAGCGGCGTTTCTAAATCAGCCAACACTTCCTTTACCAATGGAACGCGATTGAAACCCTGTTTTGCTAGGGCAAGAAATTCTGCGTGCTGCATTACGCTTTTCCTGATGTCGCTAGTTCTGCGCGCATCGCCTTAATCACGTCGACGTAATTTTCTTCACCAAAGATTGCGGAACCAGCCACAAAGGTATCTGCGCCAGCTTTGGCTACTTCTGCAATATTGTCAACTTTAATGCCTCCATCCACCTCAAGGCGAATCTGGCGACCAGTTTCTTGTTGATGACGATCTAGACGCGCTCGCACTTGGGCAATCTTATTTAGGGTACTTGGAATGAATGACTGTCCACCAAAGCCTGGGTTTACAGACATCAGTAAGACTAGGTCGAGCAACTCGAGGGTGTGGTCTAAGTGATGTAGTGGTGTCGCAGGATTAAGCACTAAGCCCACTTGACAGCCTTGATCACGAATCAAGTTAATTGTGCGATCCACATGAGGACTTGCCTCTGGATGGAAGCTAATGAGGTTTGCACCTGCTTTTGCAAAATCCGGAATCAGGCGGTCTACCGGCTCAACCATTAAATGCACATCGATCATGGCGGGCTTGCCATCTTTTGTCGCGTGGGGGCGAATCGCCTCGCATACAAGTGGGCCAATAGTCAGGTTGGGGACGTAATGGTTATCCATCACATCAAAGTGAATCCAGTCTGCACCCGCTAAGAGAACATCTTGAACTTCTTTGCCTAGGCAGGCAAAGTCAGCCGACAAAATGGAGGGGGCGATGACAAATTGGCTATTTGAGTGTGATTTCTGGCTATCCATCCCTAGATTCTAGCTTGCAGTTGGCCTTAGGATAGAGCAGAATTCGGGGGATGAATCCTCATGAAATTAGCATTACTGTCAAAACCCAGTATTTGCCCGACCAGTCTGACCCCGATAACCGCCAGTTTGCGTTTGCCTATACCGTCACCATTCGAAATACCGGTACGGCCAGCATTCAGCTCATTGCCCGCCATTGGTTCATTACCGACGGTGACAATGATGTCCAGGAAGTACGTGGTTTGGGGGTTGTAGGCCAACAACCCCTGTTAAGGGCGGGCGAGCAATTTGAGTACACCAGCTGGGCTACCTTGCCGACCCCAGCGGGAACGATGCGTGGGGAGTATTTCTGTGTGACCGAGGAGGCCCAGCTTTTCCAAGCCCCAATCCCAGAATTTGCCTTGGTAATGCCAAGAACCCTGCACTAGGTTCTCAAAGGGCTATTTTTTACCCTTACCAGTCCAAAGGACAATAAACAGTAGGAGTGCTAAAGCAATGCCTCCCTCGACGACAAATAGGATCATGGGGTATTCATCGAGTAAATTGGCAATCATGATTTCTATATCCACATTAATAAGTCGCGAGAATTTTTCACGAATTCTTCTTCGCAGTGTATTCGCTATTGGCATTACCAGCATATTGGCTGCTTGCTCCACTCCTTCCACTAAGGGGCCTAGTTACCGCTCCAGCGGTTCTGCTCCATCTTCCTACAGCTCTTCGATTGCAGGCTTTCGATTAGTCTCATGGCAGGATTTACCTGGCTGGCAAGAGGATGATTTAACGCAGGCTTGGTCTGCTTGGCTTAAGAGTTGTGAAGCCTTGCGAAAGCGCAATGGTGAGATTAACTGGCGCCAGGTGTGCTTCCAGGCTTCAGAGATTTCAGCCCGCGATAAGCAAGCGATTCGCCAGTATTTTGAGGGGAACTTTCAGGCATATGAAGTGCGCAATAGTGCTACTGGTAAAGAATCTGGACTGATTACAGGCTACTACGAGCCGGTGATGGCTGGCTCCCAGACCCGCACTGCAACCTATTCCGTGCCCTTATATGGCCTACCTAGAGCCTGGAAGGTCACTAAACCCAGCCCTGCGCCAACCCGAGCAGAGCTTATGAGCTCTGGGGTGCTGCGCGGTTCAGAAATTGCCTGGGTGCAAGATCCTGTGGCTGCTGCCTTCATGCAAATTCAAGGTTCTGGAAAAATTCGTTTAGAAGATGGGCGCGTATTGAGACTTGGCTATGCTGGTACCAATGACCAACCCTTTAAGTCTTTTGCGCAGTGGCTGCTTGATCGCAAGGAAATTACCCGTGGCGAAGCCACAATGCAAGGTATTTCTGCATGGGCCAAGCGTAATCCAGGGCGTGTAGAAGAGATGCTCAATGCCAATCCACGCTTTGTATTCTTCAAAGAGTTACCGGGCAATGTCAGTGCTGATTTGGGACCTATTGGCGCTTTAGGAGTACCTTTGACAACTGAGCGCAGCATTGCAATTGATCTGAAAGCAATGCCTTTAGGCGCCCCGGTATTTTTAAGTACAACCAAACCCTTGAGCAGCCAAATCTTACAAAAATTGGTGATGGCTCAAGATACGGGTAAGGCCATTGTCGGTGGTGTGCGAGCAGATTACTATTGGGGATCAGGGGATTCTGCAGGTGAATTGGCGGGACGCATGAAGCAGGATGGCAAGATGTGGTTATTACTGCCGCGCTGAACGAATATATTTTTGGAAAGAGATCGATGACCTACAACACCATATTGACTGAAGTGGATGGCAAAGTTGCCGTTATTACCCTCAATCGCCCTCAAGTATTAAATGCCCTGAATGATGAGTTAATGGATGAGCTGGGTGCAGCACTCTTAGGTTTTGATGCTGACGACAATATTGGCTGCATTATCGTCACCGGTAGTGAAAAGGCCTTTGCGGCAGGTGCAGACATTGCCACTATGGCGAAGTATGGCTTCGCCGATGTCTACCGGGGTGACTTTATCTCGCGTAATTGGGAGGAGATTAAAAAAGTGCGCAAGCCAGTGATTGCTGCAGTTTCAGGCTATGCGCTTGGCGGTGGTTGCGAGTTAGCGATGATGTGCGACACCATCATGGCAGCTGACAGCGCTAAGTTTGCACAGCCAGAAGTGAAGTTAGGAATTATTCCTGGTGCTGGTGGCACGCAACGTTTGCCGCGTGCAGTTTCGAAAGCAAAGGCAATGGACTTAGCGCTAACCGGTCGGATGATGGATGCGACTGAAGCAGAGCGCTCCGGTTTAGTTTCCAGAATTTTTCCACAAGCAGATTTACTTAAAGAAGTAAAAGTGATTGCTAAAACGATTGCTGACATGCCACTACTGACTGCAATGATGGTGAAGGAAGCAATTAATGCTGCTTATGAAACTACGCTCTCAGAAGGTATTCATTTCGAACGTCGTTTATTCCATGCTTGCTTTGCGACCAACGATCAAAAAGAAGGTATGGCAGCTTTTATGGAAAAGCGCCCAGCTCAATTTACGAACTCATAAAACCGTAGCACTCAAAGCAATTATTTTTCTAAGTAGCGCTGAGCTAGTTTGACCCAATAGCTCACACCAACAGGAATTAATGCGTCATTGAAGTCATAGGAAGGGTTATGAAGGTGGCATGGGCCCATGCCATGACCTAATGCGCGGTGGTCACCGTCACCATTGCCCAGAAACACATAGCACCCAGGCTTCTCTAGTAGCATAAATGCAAAGTCTTCCGCACCCATCGTTGGATCGATAGAGGTATTAACGTTTTGCGCCCCGACTAACTCACCCATTACCTGGCTTGCAAATTCCACTTCTTTGGCATGATTGATCAGTGGCGGATAGTTACGGGTAAAACTCACTTCAGCTTGACAATCAAATGCACTCGAGACGTTGTGTGAGATTTCTCGCAAACGTTGCTCAATTAAATCCAGTACTTCTATCGTGAATGTGCGAACGGTTCCGCCGATAAATGCACTATCCGGAATAACGTTACTCGTCTCACCCGCATGGAACTGGGTGACAGATAGTACCGCCGCATCCACCGGTCGCTTATTACGGGTAATGATGCTTTGTAGTGCTAGGACAACTTGAGCACCTGTTAGAACGGGGTCAGCACTGTTATGTGGCAAAGCTGCATGCCCACCTTTACCTCGGATAGTGATTTCAAAAGTATTGCTGGAAGCCATCATCGGGCCAGATGTCACGCCAAAATGACCTTCGGCAAGACCTGGCCAATTATGCAGACCAAAAACAGCATCGCAAGGAAATTGCTTAAACAGCCCATCGTTAATCATTTCTTGCGCCCCAGCACCACCCTCTTCAGCCGGCTGGAAAATAAAGATAACTGAACCTTTAAAGTCGCGATGATTGGAAAGGTATTGAGCAGCACCTAAGAGCATTGCTGTATGGCCATCGTGGCCGCAGGCATGCATCTTTCCTGGGTTCTTCGAAGCGTGTTCAAAGGTATTGTGTTCTTGTAGTGGTAGGGCATCCATATCAGCACGAAGGCCGACCATCTTACCGGGACCCAGTTCCCCATCAAGCTTGCCGACTACGCCAGTTTTACCCATTCCGCGATATACGGAAACCCCCCAGCTTGAAAGTGCTTCAGCCACGAGATCGGAGGTGTGGTTTTCTTCAAACCGCAATTCTGGATGCGCATGAATATTGCGGCGGATCTCTTGAATAACTGATGCGGAGTCGATGATTTCTGGAAGTAATCGCATAACTTCATCTTATCTGAATTTACTCTGGCAGTTTTATATGCCCCGCAACAAATCTTAAGGCCTCGATGGAGTAGGGGGTATTTTCTGATTTTTGAAGCTGCAATGGAAGTGCGGGGATGACGCCCAAGAATGGCGCAAAAATTCGATCTTTTAAGGTTTGAATATTTTCCCTCAGAAAGGGCATTTCATCTGAAAGTGTATTGGCCACCCAACCGGCAATAGTTAATTGTCGTGACTGGATTGCTTCGCAGGTGAGTAGGGCATGATTAATGCATCCCAAGCGCATACCCACTACGAGAATCACTGGTAAATCCATAGCCTGGGCTACATCTCCCAAATCCTCCTGTTCGTTCAGGGGGACTAAAAATCCGCCCGCACCTTCCACCACCACTGAATCAAACTCTGAGGCCAACACATTGAATTCATCCAGGATGATGGTGGCATCAAGATGAATACCATTGCTCTGGGCGGCGAGATGTGGTGCCGCCGCTTCATCTAAAACAAAGGAACAGAGACTGTGCTCATGAGAATTTAATCCTGAAGCAATACGCAATGTCTCTAAGTCTTCATTGAGTTTTTGGCCGCTAGCATCAACATAGGTGCCAGCAACCACGGGTTTGAAGCCTATTGTACAAATCCCAACTTCTCTCAGTTTAAGAATGAGTGCGCCGCTGACTAAAGTTTTGCCAACTTCAGTATCAGTGCCTGTAACAAAAAAACCGGTAGCTGTATCCACTGTCATGAATTGTTTTTTATTTCTTGCTCAATTACCTGCAATGTTTTGATCAGCTCGCGTAAGTCATCAACACGATGGTTTGCAGAAAAAGTGATGCGTAGACGAGAGCTTCCAACGGGAACGGTAGGTGGGCGTATTGCGGGAATCCAATAGCCCGCATCATCTAACAACTTGGCTGCCGCTAAGGCGTTTGCATTGCTACCGAGAATCACTGGCTGAATCGGTGTTAATGAGGAAACTTTACCCCAGCTTGAGAACGTCATCTCTTCATTCCAAACCTGGATTAGTTGGTTGAGTTGTTTGCGACGTGCAATACCTTCATTTCCTTCGATAAGGTCAAGACTTTTAAGAAGGGTGTGCGCAATGGCTGGAGGCGTTGCCGTACTGTAAATATAGGGGCGCCCTTTTTGAATGAGCCACTCAATGAAGGGTGCTGCTGCACAAATAAATGCACCGCTCACGCCAGCTGCTTTACCAAGCGTACCTACATAAATAACTCTTTCGGAGTGCACATCTGTCTGCTCCAATATGCCATGGCCATGTTCACCGAGAACACCAAATCCGTGGGCGTCATCCACCATTAGAAGTGCATCATATTGTTCAGCAATACGTAGTAGCTTCTCTACGGGTGCGATATCTCCATCCATACTGAAGACTCCATCGACCACAATCAATTTGAGTAGGTGAGTATCTTGTTTAAGTGCCTCCTCTAGCGAATCAAGATTTTGGTGGTCAAACAAACTTACTTTAGCTTTAGTTTGTGCGCTTGCTAGACGCACACCATCAATCAAAGAGGCGTGATTGAGTTTGGCTGAATAAATGCTGACTTCACCCTGCTGAGCAAGTCTAGCAAGTCCCGTAATGGCATTCATATTGGCGAGATAACCGGTGCTAAAGAACAGCGCTCTTGCATTTGGAATATGCTTGCTTTCGCATGCCGCCAGTTTTTTTTCTAGGAGGTCATGGGCAATGCTGTGACCGCTAATCAAGTGCGATGCACCACTACCAACACCATATAGCTTTGCGCCTTCCGCAAGTGCAGTAACTAATTCAGGGTGGTTGGCTAACCCTAAATAGTCATTACTACAAAACGCCTTCAACTCTCGCTGATTAACGCGGGCCTTGGTATCACAAGGGGACTCAGTGGTGCGCAGCTGACGTCTCAGTAGCTGCTCATCGAGGTCAGCAATCTGATGTTCAGCCATATCGAGAGCTTGAAATTTTGAACTCATGCTAGTACCTGATTGAGGGCGCGTTGTACGGCAGCACCCATTTTCATAGTTTCTTCAGTAGAGAGAATGTATGGCGGCATGACATAGACTGTATTGCCAATCGGCCTGATGAGAATGCCTTCCACCATGCTTTTTGAAAACATCTCGCGTGAAAAGGTAGTCGAATTTTTGAGCGCAGTAGGTTTGACATCAAAAGCCAAAATCATGCCCTGCTGACGCCAATGTTCGATACGAGAATCTACTTTTGCCCATGCAAATGCACTACCAAGATCTTTGCTACGCTCAAGATTTTTTTCAAGAACAGATTCAGTTTCAAAAATTGCTAAACAGGCTAGGGCTGCGGCGCATGCCAATGGATTGCCGGTGTAGGAATGTGAGTGTAAGAAACCTTGCTGCATTTGATCGCCATAAAAAGTGCGATAAATTTTGTCAGTTGTCATAGAGAGAGATAGTGGAAGATAACCACCACTAATCCCTTTGGACAGCGTTAAGAAGTCTGGCCAAATTCCAGCATGCTCACAAGCAAAAAACTTTCCTGATCGACCACAGCCTACTGCGATTTCATCGGCGATTAGATGAATGTTGTAACGATCACAGAGCGATCTTACAAGGCGTAAATATTTAGGAGAGTACATTGCCATTTGTCCAGCGCATTGAACGAGTGGTTCAACAATGATTGCGGCGATATTGTGATGCTCTATCTTCAGTAACTCTTCTAATTTTTCTGCTGCCTGCATAGCGACATCGTCAGAGCTTTCACCAGGCTGTGCTTTTCGTGCATCAGGTGAAGGCACGGTAAAAACATCTTGCAATAGCGATCCATATGCTGCGCGAAAGATCGCAACATCAGTGACGGCTAGCGCGCCTAAAGTTTCACCGTGGTAACCATTTTCTAGGCAAACAAATTTTTTCTTTTGTGGCTGATTATTTATATGCCAAAAGTGGTGACTCATCTTTAAAGCAATCTCTACCGCAGATGCGCCATCAGATGCAAAAAAAACGTGACCCAAATGGCCTTGAGTCAGAGCGGATAGCTTCTCCGATAGATCCACAACAGGTGGATGGGTAAATCCGGCGAGCATCACATGCTCAATTTGCTCTAGCTGATTGTTAATTGCTTGGTTGATACGCGGATTGGAGTGTCCAAAAAGATTAGTCCACCAAGAGCTGATGCAATCGAGAAGGGCATTACCCCTGTCATCAAACAGCCAAGCACCCTTACCTTTAGTAATGGCAATTAATGGCAATGACTCATGATGTTTCATCTGAGTACAGGGATGCCAAACGGCATCCAGGCTGCGATCAACCAGGGAGGTTTGATTTGGATCAGAAATAAGCTTCATCTTTGGTATTTGACCACTAGTTTTTCCTAATTTAGGCTTGTATCTGTTATGTTTATGCCTTGAATTGATCTATTTTCTGGAATTCGACCATGCAGGCTACCCAAACTATTGAAAAACCCCTTACCCAAGTCAAGTCTCAAAAAGATTTGCATAAAGAGGTTGATGCATCTGCGGCTTGGTCGGTTTCCCAAATTGAAGCCCTATTTGCCCTCCCATTTAATGAATTAATGTTTAAGGCGCAAGAGACTCATCGTGCTAACTTTCCTGATGGTGATGTGGAATTAGCCACGCTTTTGTCAATCAAGACGGGTGGTTGCCCTGAGGATTGCAGTTATTGTCCCCAGGCTGCTCGCTACGACACTGATGTAAAGGCTAATAAGTTGATGGATCTGGATGAGGTGCTTGAGGCTGCTAGAGCTGCCAAAGCGGCTGGCTCGAACCGTTTCTGTATGGGTGCAGCTTGGCGCGAGCCCAAAGATCGCGATATTGAAAAAGTGACAGCCATGATTAAGGGTGTGAAGGCTTTAGGCCTCGAAACCTGTGCCACTTTGGGGATGCTGGAGGCTAATCAGGCTCTAGCCCTTCAGGAGGCAGGCTTAGATTTCTACAATCACAACTTGGACACTAGCGAGGACTTCTATAGCTCGGTTATCTCTACCCGAGGCTATCAAGACCGTTTAGACACTATTTCTAATGTGCGTGCTGCAGGCATGTCAGTTTGTTGTGGCGGTATCGTAGGTATGGGCGAGTCCCGAGAGCAACGTGCAGCCTTCTTGGCGCGTTTGGCAAATTTAAGCCCCTATCCAGAGTCGGTGCCCATCAACCATTTGGTTCCTGTAGCGGGTACCCCATTGGAAGATCAAAAGCCATTGGATCCACTGGAATTTGTCCGAACTATAGCAGTAGCGCGCATCACAATGCCGAGTGCACGAGTGCGCTTGTCAGCTGGCCGTCAAGAGCTTGGAAGAGCCGTGCAGGCTATGTGCTTCCAGGCTGGAGCTAACTCCATTTTCTATGGTGAGCAACTACTCACTACCGGTAATCCCGAGGCAGAACAAGACCGGCAATTATTGGCTGAGCTTGGTTTAAAGACTAAGCAAAGCTGCAAAGCAGAGGTTTTAGTCTAGTTTTTAAGCCCTCCATGTCGCTAATAGATCGAGTCATTTCTGAGTTTGATACAGCCTTGCGCTCGGTAGTCGGGGGCGCGCATGCCCATCGTTCAATGCCTGGTTTAGATAAGCAATCTACCCCATCATTAGATGCTAAACAACGGGAGCATGCGGCTGGATTAATGCGCGTCAACCATGTGGGTGAAGTCTGTGCTCAAGCCCTCTACCAATCCCAAAAATTAGTAGCTCGTAATCCTGAAATTCGGCAGATGTTGGACCACTCTGGCCAAGAGGAAATGGATCATTTGGCTTGGTGTGAAACACGCCTCCAAGAGCTGGGTTCACACGCAAGTTATCTGAACCCAATTTGGTATGCAGGATCCTTTGTAATCGGCTTGGCTGCTGGCTTGGCGGGTGATAAGTGGAGCTTAGGATTTGTCGCGGAAACAGAAAAGCAGGTTGAAAATCATCTCGAGAGTCATCTCCAAAAATTACCTATAGAAGATGAGCGTTCTCGCGCAATTGTTGAGCAAATGCGTATTGACGAAATTGAGCATGGGCAGGCTGCAATTGTTGCGGGCGGCGAAGTCTTACCGGACTCGATTCAGAGGGTAATGCAGACGATGTCAAAAGTGATGACAGCAACGGCCTACAAAATCTAGTCCTAAATTAATTAATTGACCTATTTTGATTTGGGATACTGTTTATTAAAACAGTATATTTATATATTATTAGTTTAAATAGCTAAGACCTGTTCTTAAGTATATTTTCCAAGCCATTGTTTCAAGTAGCATTTTTATAGCCACTATTTCATTAACACATGACGCTAAGTGTTTGTAATCACTAGGAAATTTCCTAAAAAATTACCCAAAAACACTTGACCCTCTTATAACGATCCTCTAAAGTGGGAGGAAGTGTGAAAAAGTGGGGTAAATGGTGTTTCAAGGTGCGTCAGCTCTCAATTTAGATGCAAAAAGCCGCATGTCTGTGCCGGCAAGGCATCGTGACGCCTTGTTGGTTCAAGGTGAGGGTCGAATTACGCTCACAAAACACCCTGATGGATGCCTCCTTTTGTTCCCACGTCCTGAGTGGGAAACCTTCCGCTCTCGTGTCGCGCAATTGCCGATGGATGCTCATTGGTGGCGTCGCATCTTCCTTGGCAATGCCGCAGAAGTAGATTTGGATAGCGCCGGAAGAATTTTGGTAAGCCCGGAGTTGCGATCAACTGCTGGTATTGAAAAAGAAGTGATGTTGCTCGGAATGGGAAGCCATCTGGAGTTGTGGGACGCCGCTACTTACGCTGCAAAAGAACAGGCTGCGATCTCACAGGGTATGCCTGACGCCCTGAAGCAATTTAATTTTTGATGACAGGGTGCCATGAACATAACTCATCGCCCAGTATTACTGGCCGAGGCGGTGACGGCGCTGATCAGTGGCCCACGCATCACCTCTCCCGAGGCATCCAAAAATCTAGTTTTGATCGATGGAACCTTTGGTCGTGGCGGCCATACGCAAGGGCTGCTCTCGCAATTGCCTCCGAGCGCACGCATGATTTCCTTCGACAAGGATTTGGATGCGATCGCAGTGGCAGAAAAAATCAACGATTCCCGTTTACGAATCGTGCACGACAGTTTTGCGCAGATGGATCAGTATGCAGAGTCGGAATCCGTCGACGGCATTTTGTTAGATCTTGGAATCAGCTCTCCACAGGTGGACGAAGCACACCGTGGATTTTCGTTTCGCAAGGATGGTCCGCTAGATATGCGAATGAACACGGATCATGGTTTGACGGCAGCAGAATGGTTGGAGCAAGCATCACAAGAGGACATCACACGCGTGATTAAGACTTATGGTGAGGAGCGTTTTGCATTTCAGATTGCTAAGGCTATTGTGGCAAAGCGAGAAGAAGGCTTGGCTCCAAAAACAACCTTGCAATTAGCAGGCTTGGTAGCCAGCGTGGTTCGCACAAGAGAAGTAGGGCAAGACCCGGCCACAAGAACTTTCCAGGCGCTACGTATTTTTATTAATCGTGAGTTGGAGGACCTAGAGCTCGGATTAAAAGCGGCACTTAATTTATTAAAGCCAGGTGCGCGCTTAGCAGTGATTAGTTTTCATTCTCTGGAAGATCGCATTGTGAAGCAGTTCCTGCAGTCACATGCCAAGGTTGAAGTGCCACGTGGATTACCTGTTCGCGATAGGGATTTGCCGCAAAGCGCCCTAGAAATTATTGGTCGTATTAAACCAAGTGATTCTGAGATTAGAGAGAACCCTCGTGCTCGTTCAGCGATCATGCGCGTTGCTGAAAAACGCTCAGGAGTGTTGGCTTGAATCGCGCTACGCTTACCCTGCTCGTATTGTTATTAGTCTGTGCACTTTCTTTGGTGGCGGCACAGCAACGTGCGCGTAAATTGTTTATCTCTTTAGATCGCGCACAAATTGAAGAGCGTAAATTAAATCAAGACTGGTTACGCTTGGAGTATGAGCAGCGCAATCTTTCGAAGTCCGCACGCATTCGTGATGTTGCTCGCAATCAGTTGCGGATGGTTCCTATATCTCCAGAACGTACTTTGTACTTGAAGGAGACTAGATGAGGACGGTAGGTTTTTCAACTACGCCCAATTTAGTATTGCGTCTACCAATGTGGCGCTCACGCCTCATGCTGTTCATGCTATTTTTTGTTTTCATGCTGCTGTTAATCCGAGCCTTCTGGATTCAGGGTCCAGGAAATGCTTTTTATGAAGCGAAGGGTGTGCGTGGTACGCAGCGTGAGTTGGAGTTACCTGCATCCCGTGGAAAAATTTTGGATCGCAATGGGCAGGTTATTGCCACCAGCCTGGAAGCAAAGTCGGTGATCGCCTATAACGATACTGTGCCCGATGATTTGTCTGCAGATAAGGTGCGAAATTTAGCAAGCCTTTTGCAGATTAGCGAATCTGATTTACGTAAAAAGCTAAAAGAAGAGCGAAAACAGATTTTCTTAAAGCGCCAAGTCGATCCAGAAGTGGCCCAAAAGATTAAGCAATTAGAAATTCCGGGCATTGGTCTAAATAATGAATACCGTCGCTTTTACCCAGAAGGTGAAGCAATGGCGCATGTGGTTGGTTTCACCAATGTCGAGGATCGCGGGCAAGAGGGCATGGAGCTCTCTCGAGAAAAAGAATTGGCTGGACATCCAGGTGCGCGTCGCGTAGTTGTAGATCGTCTCGGCCGCGTTGTTGAGGATGTTGCCATTTTGCAGTTGCCACAAAATGGTAAGGATTTACAACTTTCTATTGATAGTAAGATTCAGTTTCTTGCTTATAACGCTGTCAAGAGTGCAGTTGAGCAACACCGCGCCAGTGCCGGTGGTGCAGTGGTTCTAGATACTCATACTGGTGAAATCTTGGCTTTGGCAAACTACCCAAGCTATAACCCTAATGATCGTAAGAAGTTAACAGGTGAGCAGTTACGAAATCGCGTCCTAACGGATACCTTTGAGCCTGGCTCAACGATGAAGCCATTGACAGTGGCAATTGCATTAGAAAAAGGAGTTATTACTCCCAACACCAATATGGTGATTGGGGCTAAATATTTGGTTGGCCCAAAACCAATTACGGACACTCATCCATATGGCAGCTTGACTGTTTCTCAAATTATTCAAAAATCAAGCAACATTGGTACAGCTAAAATTGCGATGAATGATTTAACCGCAGAAGAGATGTGGAATTTCTATACGTCGGTTGGCTTGGGTCAGGCACCTAAGATTGGCTTCCCTGGCGCAGTCGCTGGTACGGTCCACCCCTATAAAAAATGGATGCCAACCGATCAGGCTAGGATTGCATTCGGTTATGGTATTTCAGGTTCACTCTTTCAGGTGGCTCGCGCTTACACCATCTTTGCACGTGATGGTGAATTAGTGCCACTCACAATTGAGCGCAGCCCAGCATTTAAGCCCGGCACACACGTTATTTCTGCTAAGACTGCGATTGAAATGCGTAACATGATGGAGTCGGTAACGGAGCCGGGTGGCACTGCAATCAAGGCACAAGCTGAAGGTTATCGCGTTGGTGGAAAAACGGGCACAGCGCATAAATTAGTTGGTAAGGGTTACGGTAATAAATACCGCGCTTACTTTGCGGGTCTTGCACCAATCAGTGCGCCTCGTATTGTGGTTGCTGTAATGATTGATGAGCCAACTAGTGGTAGTCATTACGGTGGCGATGTTGCCGCGCCAGTGTTTTCTACAATCGTGAGTGAGACTCTACGTACTTTGAATGTGTTGCCAGACAGCAATTCAAGAAAGATAGCGCTGCAGGACAATAACCTCACAGAGATTAAGAGTGCCGCAGTCAAAACAAATACAGCGGTTTTAAAAAGATGATGGCAATGCTAAATATTGAACCCCATCTCTTGATTTCCCATTTGCATGATCTCACATCGGCGGATGCAAAAGTATCTGCTGATAGTCGCCAGATTGAATCTGGTGACATTTTCTTTGCATACTCCGTTGGTCATGGCAGTGCCTTACGGGATGGGCGTGATTACATTGCAGCAGCATTGGCAAATGGCGCCGCAGCGGTTGTATTTGATCCTGCTGATGGCGTTGCAAACGAATACTTGGATCGCCCAGAATGTTTTGCTGTGGAGAATTTATCAAGCTTGGCAGGGGAGCTTTGCTCTGAGTGGTATGGCTATCCAAGCAATAAATTAAATATCATTGGTGTTACTGGTACTAATGGTAAAACAAGCATTACCCAGTGGCTAGCACAAGCATTAGATGCATCTCACCACCGAACTGCAGTAATGGGTACCTTAGGTACTGGTTTCCCAGGCGCATTAATTCAAACTGGTTACACCACTCCCGATGCGCCCCGCTTACAAACCCAATTAAACGAGCTGCTTGAAGCAGGTGCTCAGCAGGTGGCCATAGAAATTTCTTCTCATGCGCTGGAACAAGATCGCATTGCTGGGCTGGATGTACGCACTGCGGTATTTACCAATTTAACGCAAGATCACCTGGATTATCACGGCACGATGGGGGAGTACGCCGCGGCAAAAGCAAAGTTATTTCAGTTCCCCCAACTTGAAAATGCCATCATCAATTTTGACGATACATTTGGACGTGAATTAGCGATGAAGCTTCTTGCTATCGATGGCCCTCAAGTATGGGGATTTGCATTAAGAAGCAATGCATTTACTGGATTCGAAAAGTTTCGCGATCGTTTAAAACGTGCCCATGCTGAAAATACCCTATTTACAACTTCGGGTTATGAATCTCAATTTTATTGTGATGACTTAGGTTCAAGCACTGTCCAACTCTCAGTATTGGGCGAATTTAATCTCAGTAATTGCCTTGCTGTTTGGGCGACCTTACTTGCTCAGGGTATGAGCCTAGATGAGGCATCTAAGCGAATGAGTAAGCTAACTGCTGTTTCTGGTCGCATGGAACTAATTCGCCTAAACAAAGTGCAGAAAGCCGAAGGCCCACTCATTGTGGTGGATTATGCACACACACCAGATGCGCTTGCTAAAGCATTGAATACATTACGTCCAATTGCAAATCAACGTGATGGAAAACTATGGTGTGTCTTTGGTTGTGGTGGTGATCGAGATTTAGCTAAGCGCCCTCAAATGGGTAAGCTAGCCCAAGAGTTTGCTGATCATATTGTGATTACGAGCGATAACCCCAGATCTGAAGAGCCGGCGTCGATTATTGCCATGATTCAATCTGGTATGACAGGTGATCTGTCAAATGTACAAGTGTTACCCGATAGAGCTGCTGCCATTATGGCCGCGGTACGACATGCTGATATCAAGGATATTGTTCTAGTTGCCGGCAAAGGGCATGAGTCTACTCAAGAAATTAAAGGCAAGAAATTTGATTTTTCTGATCAAGAGCATATTCTTTTGGCGGCAGGAGGTAGTGCATGAGTAAGCCCATGACTACTCTCGCTCAGGTACATGCGATGCTACCCGGAAGTGAGTTAATTCATGCTGATAACGAGTCTACACAAGTAACCGCCATTTCTTGTGTAGGTAGTGATAGCCGTCAGATTCAATCTGGTGAACTATTTATTGCCTTAGCGGGTGAGCGTTTTAATGCACATGACTTCTTAGATGATGTCGCTAAAGCAGGCGCTAGTGCCGCTCTCATTAGCGATAAAGAGGCTTGCCCAAATAATTTAGCCGCAATTTGTGTTCGGGATGTTAAACAGGGCTTGGGTGAGTTAGCAAAAGCATGGCGTGCACAGTTTTCTATTCCGGTGGCTTTGGTGACTGGTTCCAATGGGAAGACCACTGTAAAAGAGATGATTGCATCAATCTTCAAGGCAGCTGTTGGTGAAGACCACACCTTAGTTACTAAAGGTAATCTCAATAACGATATTGGCTTACCCTTAACCTTGCTGCGTATGCGATCAACCGATCGTTTAGCAGTAATTGAGTTAGGAATGAATCATCCTGGTGAAACCGCGGAATTAGCAGCCATAGCTCAAGCTAATATTGCTCTAATTAACAATGCGCAGCGTGAGCATCAAGAGTTTATGGCGACTGTTGAAGCGGTTGCAGCAGAACATGCAGCAGCCTTGAACGCACTTCCCCCAGAAGGTATCGCAGTATTTCCAGCAGATTCTGAATTTTCAAATCTTTGGTATCAAGTGGCTGCAAAGCGCAAAATAATTGATTTTGCTTTATCTACTGAATCGGTTGTATCTAAGCCTTCTGTAACTGGCAAATTATTGGCTAGCGGAAGAGTTGAGATTGCAACGGAACTCGGCAAAATTGAAGTGCAGCTCAATACCTTAGGAAATCACAACGTACGCAATGCCTTAGCAGCTAGTGCAGTTGCTTTAGCTGCCGGTTTAGATTTGGAGAAAATCAAAGCAGGTCTAGAGTCTTTTGTGCCGGTAAATGGGCGTATGCAATCAAAGCCTCTGAATGTGGGCCGCACTTTGATTGATGATAGCTATAACGCGAACCCAGATTCTGTAAGGGCTGCTATTGATGCGCTGAAACAATCTGGAAATGCCTCCTGGTTAGTGTTGGGTGATATGGGTGAAGTGGGCGATCAAGGGCCTGCGTTTCATCAGGAAGTCGGTGCCTATGCTGCTGAGCAAGGTATTAGTAAATTATTTGCCCTTGGAGACCAGTGCAAATTTGCAGTGCAGGGATTTAATGATTCACAGAAAGCACGGCTTACTAGTACTGCTGGACATTTCACTACATTGGATCAATTGCTCGAAGAGCTCAACATGGCGCTAGCAGATCAAGAGTCGAGCAAGCAAGTGCATTTAGATATTTTAGTTAAGGGATCCCGTTTTATGCGCATGGAGCGTGTTGTACAAGCCTTATTAGAGGAGGCTAAAACATGCTCTTAATATTGGCGCAATGGTTGCAAGATGATTTTGGATTTTTCAGAGTCTTTAACTACATTACTTTTAGAGCAGTGATGGCAACAGTAACTGCTCTACTGATTGGCTTAGCAGCTGGCCCATGGGTTATTCGTAAGCTCACTGCATTGAAGATGGGTCAAGCAGTTCGCACGGATGGCCCACAAACCCATTTAGTCAAATCAGGCACCCCTACGATGGGGGGTGTATTAATTCTTTTAGGTATTTTTATTTCTTGCATGTTGTGGGCTGATCTGAGCAATCGTTTTATCTGGATCGTCATGATTGTGACTTTTGGATTCGGCTTAGTTGGCTGGGTAGATGATTACCGAAAAGTAGCTCACAAGGATCCAAAGGGAATGGCCTCCAAAGAAAAATTCTTTTGGCAGACCTTGATTGGCTTATTTGCTGCTATCTATTTAGCCTTCTCTGTATCAGAGGTGAATAATCTCAAAGTCTTAAAGTTATTCTTCGATTGGCTTCAAAGCGGATTCGCTTTGGACTTGCCTGCAAAATCAAATTTACTGATTCCTTTCATGAAGGAGATTAGCTACCCGCTAGGCGTAATGGGCTTCATCATTTTGAGTTATTTGGTAATTGTGGGTAGTAGTAATGCGGTGAACTTGACTGACGGTCTTGACGGCTTGGTAATCATGCCGGTGATTTTAGTTGGGGCAGCCTTAGGCGCATTTGCCTATGTGATGGGTAATGCGATTTACGCAAAGTATTTGTTATTTCCTTATATTCCCGGGGCTGGTGAGCTCATGATTTTCTGTGGGGCTATGGGTGGCGCAGGCCTCGCATTTCTTTGGTACAACACGCATCCTGCTCAGGTATTTATGGGTGATGTCGGCGCACTCGCCTTAGGAGGCGCGCTCGGAACTATTGCCGTAATTGTTCGTCAAGAAATTGTGCTCTTTGTCATGGGCGGGATCTTCGTTGCAGAAACACTTTCAGTGATGCTGCAAGTCTTCTGGTTCAAATTTACCAAGAAGCGTTTTGGTGAAGGCCGTCGTATTTTTAGAATGGCACCACTACATCACCATTTTGAATTGGGTGGCTGGCGCGAAACGCAAGTAGTAGTTCGCTTCTGGATCATCACTATTTTATTGGTTCTCATTGGCCTCTCCAGTCTGAAATTACGGTAAGCCAAAGCATATGCATAACTTAGATCAAGCCTTTGCTAATCCAGCACTCTTCGCAGATGAGGGCTACCAAGCACCTCAACATTTCTTGATATTGGGATTAGGTGAGTCTGGCTACGCCATGGCAAAGTGGTGTTTACGGAATGCTGCAAAGGTCAGCTTAGCTGATACACGTGACCGTGAAAAGTTAAATGAGCGACAAAAAGCCTGGTTAGCTGAGCTTGAATTTGCGGGACTCAAAGAAGCTTACTTTGGCCCTCTTGATGAGCTTAATTTAAAGAATATTGATGTCATCGGTATTAGCCCTGGGATATCGCCACTTCATGAGTCAATATCCCTTTTATTATCTAAAGCCCAGGCGGCTGATATCGATATCTGGGGAGAGTTGGAATTCTTTGCTAGAGCTATTGCCGCGCTAGATCGTATGGCTCAGGTAGATCAGTCTCAATATCGACCTGCAGTATTGGCTATTACTGGAACAAATGGAAAAACAACCACCACTGCTCTAACGGGGCAGTTATGTGAGCGTGCTGGGAAGAGAGTAGCTGTTGCTGGAAATATCAGCCCGGCAGCATTAGACAAGTTGATGTCTTGCTTGGATGGATCTGATCAAGTTACTGATATGCCTGAGATCTGGGTGCTTGAGTTATCTAGCTTTCAATTGGTTTACACCAGTACTTTCAATGCGACAGCGGCAACCGTATTAAATATTACGCAAGATCATTTGGATTGGCATGGTGATATGCAAGCCTACATTGATGCAAAAGCCAACATCTTCGGTAAGGACACTATTTGCATTTTGAATCGAGATGATTCAATAGTCATGAATTTGCTGACTGATGAGCAAAAAGTAAATAAATCAGTCATTACTTTTGGTGCAAGTCGACCCGATGAGCAGGGTGCTTTTGGTATTGAGCATGATCTACGAGCTGGTGGAATAGATTGGCTAGTCTGGGCCGAAATAGACGAAGATCTTGAGCCCCAACCTAAGCGTCGTCGTAAAGCAACTATCGTCGAGGATGAGCCATTAAGACTGAAGCGCTTAATACCTGCTGATGCTTTGCGTATCCGTGGTCGCCACAATGCCTTGAATGCATTAGCCGCACTAGCTTTGGCGCGAGCAGCTGGCTTACCAATGAACATGCTCTTGCATGGTTTACGCGACTACCATGGTGAGCCTCATCGTGTTCAAAGTGTTTCGATTGTGTCGAATGTTGAGTATGTGGATGACAGCAAAGGCACTAATGTGGGGGCAACAGTAGCCGCTTTGAATGGTCTAAGTGCTAATGAATCTGGCAAGCGAATTTGGTTAATTGCTGGCGGTGAAGGCAAGGGCCAAGACTTTAGCCCCTTGCGCGATCCAGTATTTCGCTTTGTAAAAGGTGTTTTCCTGATAGGCAAAGATGCCCCGATTATTGCAGGGGCTTTGGCTAATTCGGTGCCGTGCTTCATGAGTGACACTCTAAAAAATGCAGTGGTCGAAGCTGCAAAACAAGCTCAGTCTGGTGACATCGTTTTATTGTCCCCAGCTTGCGCTAGTTTTGATCAGTTTAGTGATTACGAAGCGCGTGCAGCAGCTTTCGTTGCTGAAGTTCAAGAATTGGGCATGCAATTCGAAGGAGTTGATGTATGAATTTGAGGGAAAAACTTTTTCCTGAGAATCGTTTGGGTCTTGGCCGCTTCTGGAATTTCTCTAGAGGTGGGATAGATAATTTCCGGAGTGGTTTGAGAGATGCAGTTTCTGGCGTTGAGCAAACTCGCTCACGTATGATGGACTATGACCAGTTATTGGTATGGGCAGTACTGTCATTAGCCTTAATTGGTTTGGTGATGGTCTACTCCGCATCAATTACTTTGGCTGATGGCCCTAAGTATGCAAATTACAGCAGTAATTTCTTCTTAATTCGCCATTGCATTTCATTGGCAATCGCTATCGGAGTTGCTATCTGGGTCTTTAAGATTCCCACAACAGTTTGGGACCGCTACTCAGCTATCATTTTTGGCTTTACTGTCTTGCTACTAATTATGGTCCTCATTCCAGGTTTGGGGAAGGGTGTAAATGGTGCAAAGCGTTGGATTCCGTTGGGTCTGATGAATTTCCAACCATCTGAATTAATGAAGTTTGCTGCTGTGATTTTTGCTGCAAGCTACACAGTAAAGCGCCAAGAATATCTCCACTCATTTGTGAAGGGTATGTTACCAATGGGTATTGCGGTCGCCTTAGTTGGAGGCTTGCTCATGGCTGAACCGGACATGGGTGCTCTTGTAGTGATATCACTAATCGCATTCGGAATTTTATTTTTAGGCGGTATCAACGCAAAATTATTTGGTGGATTATTGGTTGTCGGGATTTTAAGTGCGGTAACAATCATCGCCTTATCTCCTTTCCGCCAAAAGCGAATTATGGCTTTTATTGATCCCTGGCAGGTTGATAACGCAGCAAATAAGGGCTATCAGCTTACCCATTCTCTGATGGCATTTGGTCGTGGGGAGTGGTTTGGTGTTGGACTGGGTGGCAGTGTCGAGAAATTACATTACCTTCCTGAAGCGCATACCGATTTCATCATGGCGGTGATTGGTGAGGAGCTTGGATTTGTTGGTGTAGTGGTAATGATTTTCTTATTCTATTGGATCGTACGTCGCGCATTCCTGATCGGCCGCACTGCATTGCAATTGGATCGAAGTTTTGCAGGCCTTGCTGCTAAGGGTGTAGCGATATGGATTGGTTGGCAGGCATTTATCAATATGGGTGTGAACTTAGGCTTGCTTCCCACTAAAGGTTTGACTCTTCCGCTAGTTAGCTATGGCGGCTCAGGAATTTTGATGAATGCCGTTGCATTGGCAATGCTCCTGCGCATTGATTACGAAAACCGTATCTTGATGCGAGGCGGTAAGTTATGACTAAGCCATCCATCTTGATTATGGCTGGTGGTACTGGCGGACATATTTTTCCAGGCCTGGCTGTTGCCGAATACCTGCGCATCTGCGGTTGGAAAGTTTTTTGGCTTGGCAATCAAAGTGGCATGGAGTATCGCTTAGTAAAAGCATGTGACTTCCCATTTGAGGCGGTTGAGTTTGGTGGATTGCGCGGTAAAGGTTTAAAGGCAAAGTTGATGCTCCCTTTGAATCTTGCAAGAGCAAGTCTGCAGAGTTTAAAGATCATGCGTCGCATCAATCCAAACGTAGTTTTAGGCATGGGTGGATACATCACATTTCCTGGTGGCTTGATGACAAAGTTTTTGAAGATGCCATTAGTTCTTCATGAGGCAAATTCCGTGGCAGGAAGTGCTAATCGTGCTCTAACTAAGATTGCTATGCGTACCTTGACTGGTTTTCCAGGCACGATGTCGGATGCTGAGTGGGTTGGAAATCCCATCCGAGCAGAATTCGACGCTGTAAGCGCTCCAGCAAAACGTTACGAGGAGCGCACTGGCCCCCTGTCAATTCTGGTTGTGGGCGGAAGCTTGGGTGCTGCCGCCTTAAATGAAGCAATCCCAGCAGCTTTGGCGCTGATGGATAAAGATGCACGACCAAACGTAATTCACCAAGCCGGCGATAAACATCTTGTAGATCTTCAACAGCGTTATGCCAACTTTGGTGTTGCTGCTGACATTCGTGCTTTTATTGATGACATGCCAAGTGCCTATGCTCAAGCAGATCTCGTGATCTGCCGCTCTGGCGCAATGACAGTTTCAGAAATAGCGGCGTGTGGTGTGGCATCTTGCTTAATTCCATTTCCATATGCAATTGATGATCATCAGACTGCGAATGCGCGATTTTTATCAGATGCTGATGCAGCTATTCTCTTGCCACAAGAAGACCTCGCTCCGCAAGATCTGGCGTCGATGATTCAAAACCTTAGCCGCCAAGATCTGCAGGCGATGGCTGAGCGTGCTCATGCTTTAGCTAAGCCACAGGCAACTCAGCGTGTGGCTGAAGTTTGTGCAGACTGTGTAGGAGTAGGTATATGAAACATATCGTTCAGCAAATACATTTTGTTGGTATCGGTGGTGCGGGCATGAGCGGCATTGCCGAAGTCTTGCTGAATCTGGGTTATCAGGTATCTGGATCAGACTTGGCTGAGGGCCCTGCAACCAAGCGCCTAAAAGATTTGGGTGCCGTCATTCATATTGGACATGATCCTAAAAATATCGGTACTGCAGAGGCAGTTGTAATTTCTACTGCAGTTACAGGTAACAACCCTGAAGTACTAGCTGCTCGCGCAGCTAAAGTTCCTGTTATTCAGCGTGCTGTCATGCTCGGTGAACTCATGCGCCTAAAGCAGGGTATTGCAATTGCGGGTACTCATGGCAAAACTACTACGACCAGCTTAGTTGCATCAGTCCTAGCCGAAGGGGGTCTAGATCCTACTTTTGTGATTGGTGGAAAGTTAAATTCTGCGGGTGCAAATGCGCGTTTAGGTCAGGGTGACTTTATTGTGGTTGAGGCAGACGAGTCTGACGCCTCTTTTTTGCAATTATTTCCAGCCATGGAAGTCGTTACTAATATCGATGCTGATCATATGGATACATATCAGCATGACATGGCAAGATTGAAGCAGGCTTTCGTTCAATTTATTCAACGCATGCCTTTTTATGGTGTTGCGGTGCTCTGTATCGATGATGCCAACGTTAGAGATATTATGCCGTTTGTCTCCCAGCCAGTATTGCGCTATGGCTTATCTGAAGATGCAGATATTCGCGCAAGTAATGTCCGTGCTGAGGGTACACGCATGCACTTTACAGTAGATCGTAAAACTGTACGTCGTCACGGTAATAAACCGGGACGTCTTGAAGTGCAATTAAATTTACCAGGCTTACATAACGTTCGTAATGCCTTGGCGGCAATTGGTATTGCAACGGAATTAGGTGTTGGAGACGATGCAATCGTGAAGGCTTTATCAGAATTTAGTGGTGTTGGCCGCCGCTTCCAAAGATATGGAGAAATTCCTTTGGCATCTGGTGGAAGTTTTACATTGATCGATGATTACGGACATCATCCCGTTGAAATGGCGGCTACTTTATCTGCAGCGCGTGGTGCTTACCCAGACCGTCGCTTGGTATTGGCTTTCCAACCTCATCGTTTTACAAGAACGCGCGATTGCTTTGGTGAATTTGTTCAAGTACTTAAAAACTTTGATGCACTTGTATTAACTGAGGTATATCCCGCTGGCGAAGCCAAGATTCCTGGCGCAGATGGTCAAAGCCTGATGAAGGCGGCTCTTACAACTGATAAGACGGCAAATGATTCCTTGGATGGGTCTGCTGTAGCCTTTGCGCCAAGCGTTGCAGATATGCCAGCAAGACTCATCACCTTGTTGCGTGATGGCGATGTCTTAATCACGATGGGAGCGGGCTCTATCTCTAGCCTACCTCATATATTAGCTGAGGCTAAACATGGCTAAGCTAAACCAAAAACTACTTTCTTGGGGTGAGCGAGTGAAGCAAGAGCTCGCAAACTTAGATGTTAAATCTCTTGGTCGAGTCGGTGTATTGCTTGGTGGTCGATCTGGCGAACGTGAGATTTCCTTGATGTCGGGTAACGGTGTATTAGAAGCGCTACTCTCGAAAGGAGTTGATGCGTACCCATTTGATCCAGGATTGCGTTGCCCAACTGAACTGGTAAATGAAAAATTTGATCGTATCTTTATTTCTTTGCATGGACGTTATGGTGAAGATGGCACGATCCAGGGCTTACTCGAGCTCTTAGGTTTGCCATATACCGGTAGCGGTGTTCTAGCTTCCGCACTTTCAATCGACAAAATTGCGACTAAGCTGGTTTGGCTAAGTAGTGGGCTTTCAACCCCAGAATTTGAGGAATTGAAGGCTGATAGTGACTGGAGTGCAGTAGTGAAGCACTTAGGTCTGCCATTGATTGTGAAACCTGCACATGAAGGCTCTTCACTTGGTTTAACTAAAGTGAAATCTATAGAAGAATTGCCCGCAGCTTATGAGTTGGCTGCTGCCATGGACAAAAAGGTAATTGCTGAGACCTGCATTGTTGGCGATGAGTTGACATGTCCGCTGGTTGGATTTGGGGTTGATGCAGAAGCTTTGCCTGTGATCAAGATCATTCCACCAGAAGCTAATTATGATTTTCATAACAAGTACTTCTCTAATGAGACCAAATACCTATGCCCAACTGGTCTTGCGCCAGAAGTCAATAAAGTAGTTCAAGAATTAGCCTTGACTGCTTATCGTGCGCTTGGTTGTAAAACTTGGGGCCGTGCCGATGTGATGCTAGACCAAAAAACTGGTAAACCCTATCTCTTAGAGATGAATACATCTCCAGGTATGACTTCGCATTCGTTAGTTCCGATGGCTGCAAAAGCGGCCGGTGTTGATTACGCAGAATTAGTTCTCTGGGTCATTAGTCAAACCTTAAAACGCAAAGGGGCTGCGCAAGCATGAGTTGGCTAAGCACCTTCTTCAATGGTTGCGGTGAAGTATTCACCTCATTGGCATCTCCACTTTGGAACTATCCCGAGCGGATGCAAAAGCTGACCCGTTTCTTGATGCGCTGTTTTGCGGTCGGAGTTTCCATTGGAATTCTCATTTGGCTAAGTCAGCGCCCAGTCTTTGCCTTGCGTCAAATCGTCATTGAGCCAGTGGCTGGACAAACGCTCAAACATATTAATAAGCCTATCGTGAAGCAGCAGGTCTTAGAAACAGTCCAAGGAAATTTCTTTAGTGTGAGATTGGAGGACGTGAAGCGTGGCTTTGAGTCGATGCCTTGGGTACGTCATGCCAACGTTCGCAGGGTCTGGCCTAACGGATTGATTGTGAGTATTGAAGAGCAAAAGCCTTTTGGAACATGGGGTGGAGCTGATAGTCATACCTTAATGAATGCCTATGGTGAACTCTTTGCTGGTCGTGTTTCTGATGTGGGAGATGGTATTCAGTTGATTGATTTCTCTGGACCAGCAGATGCCAGCAAAGAAGTGATGCGCTTGTATGAGAAAGCCAATACGTGGTTTAAGCCTTGGAGTGCAGAAGTGAAAAGCTTAACCCTCTCGGAGCGCTATGCATGGCATGTGAAGTTATCTAACGGTATGAAGGTGGAGTTTGGTAGAGATGAAGAAAATTCGGACAAAACATTAACCGAGGATCGTGTGGCGCGTCTCTTTAAGTATTGGCCACAGGTTCAGGAAAAGTTGGCAAATCGTGTCGATGCAATTGATCTACGTTATGCAAATGGTTTTGCAGTTCATCTTGCTACGGCAAGTTTGAAAAAAAATGAAGCAGATGGCAAAAAAAGCGAGCAGAAGCAATGAGGAATCAGAATGAGTAAAGATAACCGCGATTTATTGGTCGGATTAGATATTGGAACCTCCAAGGTGGTTGCTTTGGTAGCTGAATTGGGGGTTGATGGCCAATTTAATGTGGTCGGTGTCGGTCAAACTGCTTCTAAAGGCTTGAAGAAAGGGGTGGTTGTCAATATTGAAGCTACTGTCCAGTCTATTCAAAAGGCACTTGAAGAAGCTGAGGTGATGGCGGATCGCCAGATCGTGCAGGTCTTTACTGGTATTGCTGGAAATCACATTGTGAGCTTTAACTCAAGCGGTATGGTGGCTATTCGCGACAAAGAAGTGAGTGCTGGAGATGTTGAGCGCGTCCTAGAAACTGCTAAGGCAATCAATATTCCAACAGATCAGCAAATTCTTCACATCCTCGTTCAAGAATTCATTATTGATGGACAGGAAGATGTGCGCGAGCCAATTGGTATGAGTGGTTTACGTTTAGAAGTGAAGGTGCACATCGTTACTGGTGCTGTTAGTGCCGCACAAAATATTGTGAAGTGTGTACGTCGTTGTGGCCTTGAAGTGAATGATTTAATTTTGCAACCCTTGGCTTCGAGTTTAGCCGTACTGACTGAAGATGAAAAAGAATTAGGTGTCGTCTTGGTTGATATTGGCGGTGGCACAACTGATATTGCTATTTATTGTCAGGGCTCTATTCGACACACTGCTGTAATTCCAATTGCTGGTGATCAAATTACCAATGACATTGCAATGGCATTACGCACGCCGACTATTGATGCGGAAGATTTAAAAATTCAATATGGTATCGCTCGCCAAGATATGGCTGATCCAACCACGATGATTGATGTACCCGGAGTTGGTGATCGTGAACCACGCCCAATGTCAAAACAAGCATTAGCTGCCGTGATTGAACCACGGGTTGAAGAGTTATTTACATTGGTTCGAGGAGTTGTGCGTGATTCTGGCTACGAAGATATGGTTTCTTCGGGAATTGTGCTGACTGGCGGCACTACTTTAATGCCGGGAATGGTTGAGCTTGCTGAGCAGGTGTTCTTACGTCCAGCACGTATTGGTACGCCTGAGTATCGCGGCCATCTGCATGAAGTTTTGCGTAGTCCACGTTTTGCAACCAGCATTGGTTTATTGATGGAAGGCCAGGCGCAATTATTGCGTGGCCGTCGAGTTTCACAATCAGGAGCATTGCAAAGTGTGATTTCTCGCATGAAGGAATGGTTCGCAGGAAATTTTTAAGTTTTTCGTCGTCGTCAATGTAGTACTTATTACCTAGGAGGGTATATGGAATTTGAAATGTTAGATCAAGAAACAGCTGGCAAAACCATTATTAAAGTGGTTGGAGTTGGTGGTGCAGGTGGTAATGCAGTTCAGCACATGATTCGTCGCGGTGTTAACGGCGTAGAGTTTATTTGCATGAACACCGATGCTGGCGCTTTACAGCGCTCTGAGGCATCTGTGAATTTGCAACTAGGCTCTAGCGGACTCGGTGCTGGTGCAAAACCTGAAATCGGTGCAGCTTCTGCTGAAGAAGCGCGTGCACTTATTGCAGACGCATTGCAAGGTGCGCACATGGTGTTCATCACTGCCGGTATGGGTGGTGGAACCGGTACTGGTGCAGCGCCAGTTGTTGCTCAAGTTGCCAAAGAGATGGGTATTTTGACTGTTGGTGTTATTAGTAAGCCATTTGACTTTGAGGGTGTTAAGCGCCTCAAGGTTGCTGAGAATGGCGCAGCCGAACTCGAGTCTTATGTGGATTCGTTGATTGTAGTTCTCAATGAGAAGCTCTTTGAAGTGATGGGTGAAGATGCCGAGTTTGATAAGGCATTCGCATGTGCTGATGATGTTCTTCATAATGCCGTTTCAGGTATCGCAGAAATTATTAACGTACAGGGTTTGATCAACGTCGACTTTGAGGACGTGAAAACAGTGATGGGCGAACAAGGTAAGGCCATGATGGGAACTGCAACAGTTTCTGGCATGGATCGTGCTCGCTTAGCTGCTGAAGCTGCAGTTGCTTCACCATTGCTCGAAGGTGTAGATCTTTCTGGTGCACGTGGCGTCTTGGTCAACATTACTGCAAGCCGTTCATTGAAATTATCCGAGACTCGCGAAGTAATGGCTGCAATTCGTGGCTATGCTGCAGATGATGCTACTGTGATCTTCGGAACTGTGTATGACGAGAGTTTGGGTGATGCCTTGCGCGTTACTGTCGTGGCTACAGGCTTGAATAATCCACAAGCACGTCAAAGCCATCAACCAGAGGTGGTTTGGAGGCAGGCTACAGGTACACATGATGCAATGCCAACAATGGCTGACTTAAATAGCTTTGCACCAGCAAGTGCTTCTGCGGCAATGAGCAAAGTAAGTATTGATTCAGCTTTGGGCACAAGCGCTGGTTTGGCGATGACGGGTTCAGGTGCCGTACCTTCTGTAGCTTCTCAACCAGCTAACAACGGTGTTGATTACAGTCAATATGATTTGCCACGTGTATTCCGTAGTTCGCGGGATGCCTCACCAGCTCCTACACTGGGGGCTGATAGCTCACCGCAGGCAAAAACCATGTTGGACAAAGGGGCTGATTATTACGAAATCCCAGCTTTTTTACGTAAGCAAGCAGATTAAATCACTGCTCAATACAATAGGTTTTGCAGAATGCCAGCGCGGCGCCCCTCCGGACGACGAATCCCGCGCTAGCGTTGGCATACTCATGACAACTATTTAATTGGAGATTTTATGATTGCAATCGGACAAAAGTTACCAAACGCTACTCTTTATGAGTTTTTAGATGAGGCAAGTGAAGGTTGCGCAATTGGACCAAACGCATTTGAGGTTGAAAAACTTACTGCTGGTAAAAAGATAGTGATCTTTGCATTGCCTGGTGCATTTACACCGACCTGTTCAGCAAAGCATGTTCCTAGTTATGTTGAACACTTTGATGCAATCAAAGCAAAGGGTGTTGATGAGATTTGGTGTATTTCTGTAAACGATCCATTTGTAATGGGAGCCTGGGGTCGAGATCAAAAAGTTGGTAAAAAGATTCGTATGTTGGGCGATGGTAGTGCTGAGTTCACCAAGAAGCTTGGTTTGGAGTTAGATCTAACTACCCGTGGTTTCGGTGTTCGTTCTGACCGTTACGCCATGATTATTGAAGACGGAGTTGTAAAAACTTTAGACCGTGAAGCGCCTGGGAAATTTGAAGTAAGCGATGCTGCTTCAATTTTGAAGAAGCTTTAAAAAATTATTCCTGAGTTTAGATATAACCATGCTTAAGCAACGCACAATCGCTACCCCAATTAAAACCGTGGGGATTGGCTTGCACTCTGGGCGTAAGGTGACCTTGTCTATTAAGCCTGCCCCGATAAATTCAGGAATCTTATTTGTACGTATAGATACCCCAGAGCAATCGGTTGTACCCGCTACTGCTCTGGCGGTCTGCGATACCCGCTTGGCCTCGGTGATTCAAAAGGATGGAGTACGTGTTTCTACCGTAGAGCATCTGCTCTCAGCTTGTGCGGGCCTTGGACTCGATAATCTGTTGATAGAACTTGATGGTGAAGAAGTGCCCATCATGGATGGTAGTGCCGCCTCCTTTTTATTTTTAATGGAATCAGCTGGCATTGCTGAGCAAGCAGCTCCCAGACAGTTTGTGATCATTAAAAAATCCGTAGAAGTAAATGAGGGCGACAAGCTTGCGCGCCTAGAGCCTTTCTTTGGTTTTAAGTTAGATTTCACAATTGATTTTAAGCATCCAGCAGTAGACAAGACTGGTCAGCGCTTTATAGTCGACTTTGCAGAGCATGCTTATCGAAGTGAGATTGGCCGTGCTCGCACTTTTGGTTTTGCTCATGAAGTGGAAGCATTGCGCGAAATGGGATTGGCGCGTGGCGGAAGTTTAGATAACGCGATTGTGCTTGATGAGCATCGAATCCTGAATAACGAAGAGTTGCGCTATGAAGATGAGTTTGTCCGTCATAAAATCTTGGATGCTATTGGCGACCTATATTTAGTTGGACATCCAATTGTGGGTTCTTATGTTGCTGAAAAATCCGGACATGCGTTAAATAACGCACTCCTGCGTAAACTTTTAGAGGATCCAAGCTCCTACGAAATTGCTAGTTTTCTAGAAAATAAGGCTCCTTCAGCCTATTCCAAAGAGAGTCAGCCCCTATTTTTCTAGGTTTATTTAGACTTACTCTGCAGTAGCCGTTCAACCGCCTTATGAAGGTCAGAATCCGGCGCTAGCTTCTCCAATAAAGATTCCCAAGAAGCTCTGGCAACGGCATTAAAACCCACTGGCTTTTGGCTAGCCTGGAGCCCCTCGCGGGGTTTAATTTCCCAGGTGGTTGGCGCTGGCTTTAGGCGCACCTTGATGCTGGTGCAAATTACCCCTTTTTTAGTTAACTCATTGATTAAACTGGGTAAAACTTGTTGAAGACGACTGGCAACGCTTGCCCCATTCACTAATAAAAATAGCTCATTCTGGCTGCCAGAACGCCACCCAATCTCAATTTTAGGCGCTAAATTATCCAAATCCAGCTTAAAAAGGGCTGCTTTGAGAGCAATTTTAAGTTTGGCAAGATCTTCTGTTTTAGCCAGAATTCCGCCCAAGCCCTGAGAGTCGCGCAAATACTCCAACCACTCATGAGCAGCTTTAGTACGGATAGGTTTGGGGGCAAAGTTCATGTTGAAAAAGTACGGGTGATAAACTCAAGGTCTTAATTTACTTCAATATCCCATGGTAATCGGTCTTCTCAAAACTCTGGTCGGTAGTCGTAACGACCGCCTCTTAAAACAGTATCGCAAACTGGTTGCTAAAGTTAGCGCTTTAGAGCCTAGCCTGCAAGCTTTGGATGATGCCGCACTGCAAGCAAAAACTGCTGAGTTTAGGTCGCGTTTGGCTGCCGGTGAGTCATTAGATGATATTACTCCAGAGGCTTTTGCAGTAGTTCGTGAGGCGAGCTCACGGGTCATGAAGATGCGCCATTTTGATGCGCAGATGATGGGTGGTCTTGCATTGCATCAAGGCAAGATTGCTGAAATGGGAACGGGTGAAGGTAAAACTCTAACTGCTACTCTTCCTGTGTATTTAAATGCACTTACTGGTAAGGGTGTTCACGTCATTACCGTCAATGATTACTTAGCTCAGCGAGATGCTGAGTGGATGTCAACGCTTTATACCTTTTTAGGCATGAAGGTTGGCGTGAATCTTTCTCAGATGGATCACACGACCAAGCAAGAAGCTTACGCTGCGGATATTACATACGGCACTAATAATGAGTTTGGTTTTGATTATCTGCGCGATAACATGGTTCAAGACTTGGGTCAGCGTGTTCAGCGCGGCCTTGCCTATGCGATTGTTGACGAGGTCGATTCCATCTTGATTGATGAAGCTCGCACCCCATTGATTATTTCTGGGCAGGCTGAAGACCATACTGATTTGTATATCAAGCTTAATGCATTGCCTGCTTATCTAGAACGTCAAATCGGCGAAGAGAAATCGGATGGCACTGGCGTTGAAAAGCCAGGTGATTACTGGGTGGATGAAAAGTCGCAGCAAGTCTATTTAACAGAGCGCGGTCATGATAAGGCTGAGACGGTCTTAGTAGAGCTTGGTGCTTTAAATGATGGTGACTCTTTGTATGCTCCACAAAATATTACTTTGATGCACCACGTTTACGCAGCATTGCGTGCACACACTCTATACAACCGAGACCAGCATTACGTCGTTCAAAATAATGAAGTCATTATTGTTGATGAGTTCACAGGTCGTCTAATGCAGGGCCGTCGTTGGTCTGATGGTTTACATCAAGCTGTTGAGGCAAAAGAGGGTGTACAGATTCAGAATGAGAATCAAACCTTAGCCACAATTACATTCCAGAATTACTTCCGCATGTACGGCAAGTTGTCTGGTATGACCGGGACTGCTGATACTGAAGCGTATGAGTTCAAGGAAATTTATAACCTTGAGACCGTAGTCATCCCACCAAATCGTATCAGCCAAAGAAAAGATCGCCAAGATCAGATTTATAAGACGTCACGTGAGCGCTACGATGCTGTAATTAAAGATATTGAGGACTGCTACAAACGTGGCCAACCTGTCTTGGTTGGTACAACCTCGATCGAGAATTCAGAGTTAATTGCAGGCTTGCTAGATAAGTGTCAACTGCCTCATCAAGTCCTGAATGCGAAGCAGCATGCTCGCGAAGCGGAGATTATTGCTCAAGCCGGTAGACCGAAGATGATCACCATTGCCACCAATATGGCAGGTCGTGGAACAGACATTGTTTTGGGTGGTAATGTTGGTAAGCAATCTTCCTTGATTGAGGCGGATTCCAGCTTTTCTGATGCAGAAAAAACAGCCAAGATTAAGATCTTGCAGGACGAGTGGCAAAGCTTGCATGATCAAGTATTAGCTGCTGGTGGTTTACATATTATTGGTACAGAGCGCCATGAAAGCCGCCGTATTGATAATCAGCTTCGTGGTCGCGCTGGTCGTCAGGGCGATCCTGGTTCTTCCCGTTTTTACCTTTCCTTGGATGATTCGCTCTTGCGCATTTTTGCTGGAGATCGTTTGCGTGCGGTCATGGATCGCCTCAAAATGCCAGATGGTGAGCCAATCGAAGCCGGCATGGTCACTCGTTCAATTGAGTCTGCTCAGCGTAAGGTTGAGGGCCGCAACTTTGATATTCGCAAGCAATTGCTAGAGTATGACGATGTTGCCAATGATCAGCGTAAAGAGACTTATCGTCTCAGAAATGAAGTATTGGAAAGTAGTGATGTTGGAGATTTAATTGCCAACTTGCGTGAAGATGTATTGCGTGGCATTTGTGCCCCTTATATTCCTTTAGAGTCAATGGAAGAGCAATGGGACTTAGTTGGTCTAGAGAATGTATTGCTAAGCGACTGGGGTTTAACGGTTGATCTTAAAAATTGGGTGGAAAATGCTGAATCCATGGACGATGAGCAAATTGTCGACCGCGTACTGGAGGCAGCCAAAGAAACTTATGATGCAAAAGTAGAGCTTTCTGGACGCCCATCCTTTGCTGGGTTTGAGCGCTCTGTTTTACTTTTTAGCCTAGATACCCATTGGCGGGAGCATTTAGCTGCTTTAGATCATTTGCGCCAAGGTATTCATTTGCGTGGCTATGCTCAGAAGGATCCTAAACAAGAGTACCGTCGCGAAGCATTTGAGCTGTATGGCGAGTTGCTCAACGTCATCAAAAATGATGTCGTCAAAAGTATCATGACGGTAAAGATTCGTAGTGCAGATGAGCTAAATGAAGTATCCGAGACAATGAATGAGGATTTGGCCAAACTTTCAGATGTGCAATATCAGCATGCAGATGCGGATATCGAGATGGCTAGATCTGTTGTGAATCGTGATGCAGCAATTGAAGCAGTTCCTGCACCTATGCGCTCCGGCCCTAAAGTCGGTCGTAATGATCCGTGCACCTGTGGCAGTGGTAAGAAGTATAAGAACTGCTGCGGTGCATTGAGCTAAGTCGACTAGATTTAAAAAGAGCTGTCAGATCTGGCAGCTCTGTAAGGCCTCATCTACAATTGTCAGATCATGACAGTTAACTTACCACTCCCCCAAAAAGATCAACTGAAGTCTGTTAAAGGTTTTCAGATGGGCATCGCAGAAGCTGGAATCAAAAAAGCCAACCGCAAGGATTTATTGGTGATGACCTTGACTCCCAATTCACAGGTTGCCGGTGTTTTTACCTTGAACCGCTTCTGTGCTGCCCCAGTTCAGATTTGCCAAGAGCATTTAGCCCTAGACGGGGCCAAAGGCGAGATCCGTGCTTTGGTAGTCAATACTGGAAACGCGAATGCTGGAACTGGCGAGAGGGGTATGAAAGATGCCTTAGCAACATGTGCTGAGTTGGCTAAAGAACTTAGGCTCAACCCAGAGCAAATTCTGCCGTTTTCAACTGGCGTGATTCTCGAACCGCTCCCGATTGATAAATTGATTTCTGCTTTACCTAAAGCGGTTGCCAATTTAGGCGAAGATCATTGGTTTGAAGCTGCAGAAGCCATCATGACAACTGATACTCAGCCTAAGGCTACGTCGATGATAGTGCAGACTCCAGCCGGTCCAGTGACCATGACGGGTATTTGTAAGGGCGCAGGCATGATTCATCCAAACATGGCAACTATGTTGGGTTTCATTGCAACCGATGCTGGTTTTGCGCCAGGTTTACTGGGGCACTTGACTCGTGAGGTTGCTGATCTTTCATTTAATGCCATTACGATTGATGGTGATACATCAACTAATGACTCATTCATCATTATGGCGACGGGGCAGTCAGCACTACATATTCAATCAGCCGATGATGCTGGCTATGCTTTAGTTCGAACCGCATTGATTGATCTCGCATGCAAGCTTGCTCAAATGATTGTGAGAGACGGTGAAGGGGCGACTAAATTTATTACGATTGATGTACAGGGTGGTAAGAGTGAAGATGAGTGTCGCTTAGTCGCAGAGGCAATCGCCCATTCGCCTTTAGTAAAAACCGCTTTCTTCGCTAGTGATCCTAATTTAGGCCGCATCCTCGCAGCAATTGGCTATGCTGGAATCATGGACCTTGACGTAAACCAAGTACAAATGTGGCTTGGAGATGTGTGGGTAGCTAAAAATGGTGGTCGTAATCCTGATTATCAGGAGGCTGATGGTCAAAGGGTGATGCAAGCCTCAGAAATTACAGTCAAAATCGACTTGGGTCGCGGATCAGCACGGCAGAAGATGTGGACTTGTGACTTATCGCATGACTACGTTTCGATTAATGCAGATTATCGCTCATAGGAATTTGTTATATGAATGAAAAATTAGAGCAATTACTCAATCATCTTGAAACTTTTTTACCAAAGCAGTTAACTGAAGAGCAATGGAAATCTTCGACTGCTTTTAGGTGGCGACGTCGCGACAGTATTTTTGGGAGTATTGGATTTTTACAGCCAGTCAAACATGTTGCAGATATTACTTTTGAAGACTTAAAAAACATCGATCATCAGCGTGATGCCATTCGTGACAATACAAAAAACTTTATTCATAAGAGGCCTGCCAATAATATTTTATTGACGGGTGCGCGTGGTACTGGAAAGTCTTCGCTTATAAAAGCAAGCTTGCACGAGTTCGCTGGTCAGGGTTTGCGTTTAATTGAGGTAGAAAAAGAGCATTTAGCTGACTTGGCTGATATCACTGATGTATTGGCTGATCGGCCAGAGCGCTTCATTATTTTTTGTGATGATCTTTCATTTGAAGAGGGTGAATCTGGATATAAAGCCATGAAGTCAGCATTGGATGGCTCAGTATCAGCTCAGGTCGACAATATTTTGATTTATGCCACTTCTAACCGACGCCATCTCTTACCTGAGTATATGAAGGACAACGAAGGCTATGTACATGGCGATGTTGGAGAAATTCATCCAGGTGAAGTGGTTGAGGAAAAAATCTCTCTTTCAGAACGTTTTGGTTTGTGGCTCTCTTTCTACCCACCAAAACAAGATGAGTACCTGGAGATGGTTACGCATTGGTTGCGTCATTTTGGTTTGAGTGATGAGCAGGTTGAGAGCGCTAGGGCCGAAGCATTAGTTTGGGCCTTAGAGCGTGGTTCACGATCTGGCCGTGTAGCTTGGCAGTTTGCTAAGCACTGGGCTGGATCACATGCCGTTTAATTGCTGATCGCTTATGAGTGACCCTAATCGTCCTGTCACGGAAGTTGCGGCCGGAATCTTGTTGGATGCAGAGGGGTACTATCTTTTAGGTCAGCGCCCAGAGGGCAAGCCCTATGCTGGTTATTGGGAGATTCCTGGCGGAAAAATTGAGCGTGGTGAATCTGTGTTTGCAGCACTAAAACGTGAATTGCAAGAAGAGCTTGGAATTGACATTGAATCCAGTGAAAAGTTGGTCGTTTTAGAGCATGACTATCCACATGCTTATGTTCGTTTGCATGTCAGCATTATTAGAAAATGGACTGGAACACCAAAAGGATGTGAGGGGCAAGCGCTATCTTGGCAATTGCTTGGTGATGCACTTCCAACTGTGGAGCCTTTACTGCCAGCGGCATGGCCAATGCTAGAAAAACTGAAGTTACTTAAGACTTAAAGTTGGCAGAGGGTGAGTCTAAATGGCACATCTTCATTCATGATCTGGGGTTTTTTATCCCCACTTGCCCTTAAAAATCGAATAGATAGTAAATATTTATTTGCACTAATTTCAGAGAAGAGGGTGTCATCCTCCACTGCAATTCGCATGAGTTGATAAACCTTGCCCGATGGAGCCTGCTGATAAGAACCTTGGTGCGCAACGACATCTTTGGCTTCACCGGATTGGCGAAGTAATCTCAGGAAAATTTGGCAAGCTTCATGCCATGGTAGCAATGGTGCAACGTATTTTTCAAGTAACTCCCTACGTTGAGTTGAGGGAGTATTTTTCCAGGCGTGATAACTCGGCAAATCAATCGGGCTTGTTCCGCCTGGAATATTTAATCGTGTACGAATAGCATTAAGCCATTCACTCTCAGTGATGGCAGAATTTGGTTTGCCCATAGACTGATTAATATTCAGAGCAGCCTTATCAATTTCAGATAGCGTTTTTGTGAGCGCCTCTTGATCTACTTTTTGAGAAGACTTTAAACCATTTAAGGCATATTTTTGACGCTCAAATTCTTTGAGCAGTAGGGATTTGATATCACCTCGTGAGCCAATATCACCTAAGTCAAATAGCATTGCAATAGCATTATGGTGCAGCTCGGGATCGTCAGATCTTGCAAAGTGATTAAAGCGGGCGAATAAATACTCCAGCCGAAGCATGCTTCGAACTAATTCATTGAAGGGGTATTCGTAGACAATCACAAGTCTATATTCTATGACGAACTCAGGGGAAGCTCTAAATTTTCAGTAAATCTTGATGGAGCTTTAAAACCTCTAATTTGAGATCCTCTAAGCTACCCTGATTTTCAATCACGGCATTTGCTGCTGCTAGACGAGTGTTTCGCTTAGTTTGTGCTTTGAGTATATTTTCAACTTCTGGGCGCGTCATATTGTTGCGGCGCATCACTCTTAGGATTTGGGTTTCTTCTGGGCAATCTACCACCGCTAGGTAGTCAATTAGCTTTAGCCACCTTCCAGACTCAATCAGCAATGGGACCACAAAAACAAGGTAGGGTACTTTAGATTTCGCCAATTCACAGGCTTGCTTGATGGTTTCCTGTTGAATCAGGGGGTGGGTAATCTGTTCTAGGATTTGACGAGCCCCAGAATCCTTAAATACTAAAGTCCGCATTTTGGGTCTGTTGAGGGCGCCTTCAGGATTGATGAAGTCATCCCCAAATGCGCTGGCAATCAGGGGAATTGCTTTTCCTCCGGGGGCGGTAATTTGATGGGAAATCAGGTCTGTATCAATCACCCCGGCCCCAAACTCACCAAGTAGCTTGCTTACTGCTGTTTTCCCGGACCCAATGCCGCCTGTTAAGCCAATTAAAGGGATCTGCTCCTTCAGGGCCGCTAGATCAGCTTGGGTAGGATTAAGGTTGGAATGAATTGAGGCCATAGCAACTCAATGATGCCAGCAATCACTATAAAGGGTCCAAAAGGGAAAGCTTGCTGTAATTGAAAGTTACGCCATTTAAGCCAGATAATGCCTCCCACTAGGCCGGTCAAAGAGGCAATGAGTAGGACGCTGGGTAGGGCGCTCCAGCCCAACCAGGCGCCCAGCGCCGCCAAGAGCTTAGCATCACCCATGCCAATACCATTATGGCCTTTTAGGAGGCGATAGCCATAGTTTAATATCCACAGCGCCCCAAATCCAAGGCATGCCCCAAGTAGCGCAGAGCTTAGGTTGGTAAAGGGTGCGTCCGAGAGGATATTAAAAGCAATGCCCAGAAAAATCATGGGAAGCGTGATGGTGTTCGGTAGTCGAAAAGTGCGCCAATCGATATAGGCTAAATAAATCAAAGCCAATATCAGAAGTACTTTAACTATCCAGATACTTTCGTTGGTGTTCACTAAACGATTTGTCCTAAATTAAAGATGGGTAGATAGAGGATTATCACTAAGCTGCCAATAATGGCGCCAACCAAAAGAATTAGTGCTGGCTCCAAGCTTTGACTCAGTGTATTAAGTTGACTGCTCAACTGAAATCCTAGGGTGCTGGCCCGTTTATTTAACATCTCAGCCAATGATCCACTTTCAGCAGCAATATGAAGCAGTAAAAGTGTTTCAACATCCAGCAGGTATGAGTAAGGATCCGCTCTTTTGAGAGAATCTCCCAAAGCCCAGCCGCGAGTAATGTGTTTAAAAATTTCGGCACTAAAGTTGTGACTCACCCAGTGATTTGAGGATTGTGCAGTAACTCTTAGGGCATCCGGTAAGGGTAAGCCGGTTTCTAGTAGGTGTCCCAAGGTTCGGCACCAATGACAGAGTGTTGCCAGTCTGAATAGATTGCCAAAAAATGGAATACGTAATAAGAGTGAATCACAGTATTTTTGGAATGCGCTTGATTTGATCCATAAGTAAACAAAACTAGCGACCATCATGAGCGCACTTAGCATTATTTCCAGAAAGTAATTTTGGATAACTGTTGAGATGGAGATGAGAATTTTGGTTGGTGCCGGCAGTTCTGCCTGAAAATGCCCAAAGACCTCTTTAAAAACAGGTACAACCCAAATCATCATCACCAGAATAAGTAGGCAAGAGGTGGCTAAGGTAATTGCAGGATAGGTTAGCGACTGCTGTACTTTTCTTCGTAACTCAATTTGGGCTTCCAGTTGCTGTGAAATGGTGCACAGTGCCAAACTGAGATCACCAGTTCTCTCGCTGACTCTAATTAGGTTAGAAAACTCCTGGGAAAATTTTCCATCTTGCGCGCTTAAGCAAAAAGAAAAACTATTACCCATTTGAAGTTGAACTCGAATATCCTCTAACCAAGCTTGCCAAGGCTTTGGCGCAGACTGAATCAATAGCTGTATTGCATTCAGTAGGGGAAGTCCAGCCTGAAGAAGGGTGAGCATTTGCTGTGCAAAATGGAGTTGCTCAGACTTGCTGAGCTTTCTATTAAAAAGCATTCAGACTAATGCCATGCACCAAGCTCAGAATCTAGCGATATCTGATCTATTAATCCTGATCTCAGCAATTCCATGCCCGCCGAGTAAATATCCAAGGTTTGATGTGCTGCAAATAACTGCTTACCCCCCAAGACCTCATGGACGCCCACTCGACCAAAATAGCCTGACCCCTTACAAAGTTCGCAAGGGTTTTTATTTGCAGTTAGAGTGCATTGTTTGCAAAGCTTGCGAATCAATCTTTGAGAGCTTACACATCTCAGGCAAGATTCGATGGACTCTTGATCTATGCCTAGACTTTTGAGTCGGCTTAAGGCACCAATGGCATTGCGCGTATGAAGAGTACTCAGAACTAAATGCCCTGTTTGTGCCGCTTGAATGGCAAGCTGCGCGCTATCGGTATCACGTATTTCACCAATCATAATGACATCCGGATCTTGACGTAGGAGTGCACGAATAATGGTTGGAAAATCTAACCCTGCTTTTGGGTGGTAGGCCACTTGATTTACTCCGGGAAGTCGGATTTCAATAGGGTCTTCGACGGAGCAAATATTGCGCTGTACTTGGTTAAGGGCACTCAAGCAGCTGTACAAAGTTCGCGTCTTTCCGCTTCCAGTTGGACCTGTAACCAGAATCAATCCATTAGTTTGCCTAATAGCTTCTTGAAATATTCCTAGTTGCTCAGGTAACAGGCCAATTTGATTAAGAGCCAATTCCTCGAGGCGACTTGGCAGGATACGCACAACAGCTTTTTCACCATGCAAAGTGGGAAGAATAGATACTCGGCAATCAATATTGGGGTGGCTAAAGTCGCGTCCAATCACCAGACGCCCATCTTGAGGCAAACGCTTTTCTGCGATATCGAGACGCGCCAATATTTTGATACGAGTAATTAAGCGCTCATGTAAATCAATGGTGTATTGCTGATGTAAGGTGAGGCGACCATCTATTCTGATACGTACCACTGTTTCTTGAGATCTTGCCTCAATATGAATATCCGTAGCCCGATTATTTAATGCATCAACAGTGATGTCATGCCAGGTCCGGATAATGTGAGAGTCATGCAGTAGCTCGCTCAATCCTGATTTAGCTGAGTAAGGGGCCGGTATAACTTGACTGTTTTTACGGCGTGCTCATCAAACTGAACGATTTCCATAACAACGTCAGAAATCCGAATGCTGACATCGTAATCAGGAATGGCCTCAAGCTTTTCAAGGATGAGGCCATTTAAGGTGCGCGGCCCATCCAGTGGAAGGTCTAGTTTTAAGAGACGGTTTAAGTCCCGCAATGATGTACTTCCGCTGGCTAGGTAAGTGCCATCAGCAAGCCAATGCGGTTCGTTTGATAAATTAGAGAATGATGTAGTGAACTCGCCGATGAGCTCTTCGACGATGTCCTCAAAAGTGACTAGACCAAGCACTTCCCCATATTCGTTTACCACTAAGCTTAAGCGTTGTTGGTTATCTTGGAAAAATTGCATCTGCTGCAAAACAGGTGTCCCGCTAGGTATGAAATAAGGTTCACTAAGTAAAGACCTAAAGTCTTGGTGATGAAGCTCTGTATCACCCAGCAATGAGAGTACTTTTTTTACAGAAAGAATGCCAACGATCCGCTCAGAGTCACCATCGCATACGGGAAGCTTATTGTGATAGCAAGTCTCTAGTTGCTCAATGACCTCGTTAATAGGTCTTGAGAGATCTAAAACTTCAATCTTTGAGCGGGGCGTCATCACATCATCAACCAAGATATTTTCAAGATTAAAAAGGTTGAGCAGAATATTGCGATGATGGGCAGAAACAAAGCGATTCGATTCGAGAACTAAGCTGCGCAATTCTTCTTTACTCATCACCCTGCTATCAGTTGATGCTTGTAATCCGAAGATCTTCATTAATCCAGATACAAAGCTATTAATGAACCAGAGCAAGGGCTTGAGTATGAAGGTAAGGGGGAGAATGAACCAGCCAACATTACTGGCAATCTTTTCAGGAAAAGCTGTGCCAATCACTTTTGGCGTGATCTCACTAAAAATAATGATGAGTAGTGCAACAACCAATGTAGCAATTGATAACACCAGGCCGCTATCGCCAAAAATATGTAAGGCAATCCCGGTAACTAAAATTGGAAGAATGGTGTTGATGAGGTTGTTAGAGATCAGCAGCACTGAAAGTAGTGAATCAATCCGCTTTAATAATTTTTCAGCAAGCGCAGCCCCAGCATTCCCACCATTTGCCATTGCACGTAGGCGATGACGATTAGAGGAAAGCATGCTTGTCTCAGCCATGGAAAAGAAGCCGGATAGTGCGAGTAAAAATAGGACTAATGCAACTTGGCCAATAAAGGGCCAATCATCAAAAAAAGTGTCCATCAGTTATGCCTGCAAAGAATAGGGAACAACCAATATAGCAAAGTGCTATTTCACTAGCTATAGTTGTTTCGGAATACTGACCAAATTTATACTTCAATATGTGTCAGAATCTTCGGCATGACCACACTTATATCAACTGAGTATTGCGTGATATCCGCCCCTTTTGGGTGCCTAGGTGTGCAAACGGAGTTGGTGGATGGCAGTTTGATGATCTCAAAAATCGATTATTTGCCTCTCAGTACCGCATTAATCTCCCCGAAAAATGCCTTGGCTAAAGCATTTTCAAAACAGTGCTCTCAATACTTTAATGATGCTTCATTTAGATTTGAAGTCCCACTGAAGCCCGCAGGAACAGTTCATCAGCAAAAAGTATGGAATGCCGCACTAGATATTGAGGTGGGAAAGACAAGCACCTATGGTGAGATTGCAAGCAAGATTAAAAGTGGTCCTCGTGCAGTCGGTACCGCTTGCGGTGCAAATCCTTATCCCTTGGTGACTCCATGTCATAGAGTAGTTTCAGCACAAGGTCTTGGTGGTTTTATGAAAGAAGATACCCCTGGTTTTTATCGCCAGATCAAGGTTTGGCTTCTAAAGCATGAGGGCGTACTTTAAGAATTCTTTGTTGATAGTTTTCTGAGTTGGCTGGACGCAGCGTAAAAGAAGGACGTCATTAGCAGTTTGCTACTAGTAGCTATCTTTGTGAATGCGTAAAAAATCCAAACAGTATTTCTAGATAGCTTCAAGCCCGATTGCTTGCTAAATTCTTTCCTGGTAGCAATCTTTTCAAGTGTCATAACTGCAAGCCCAAATGCCAGAAAGCAAAAGCGCCTAATACCTATTTCATTTTCTGGAATTAGAAGAATGTAGTTCATAGAGTCTTGCAGTTTTTCATAGGCAAGCTTGAGAAGCTCGGCTTGACTCATGGATGCTGGTTTCCAGGAAACCCCGCGAGAACGATCCTCTGGTGAGTCTTTCAATATATTAGTCATTTGCAGTGCCTGACCAAAGGCAATCGCTAGTTGCTGATGCCCTTCAATTCGCCTTGCAAACTCAGGGGAGTAGTTGCTAAAGATGGTTGTTAGTAATTCTCCAACTACACCAGCGACCACATAGCAATACTCCTCAAATTCTGCAAGGTCCTTTAGCCCATCTTGAGTTTGTCGGCCGTGAAAATGAGACATACCATCCGACATGATTGAAACGCAACGACTAATAGCTGCCCGATCCCGATCGGGAAAGGTGCGCAGAATTCGAAGAACGGTAGGGGTGTGCTCGATTAAATCTAGTTCATCGGCATTGGAATAATCTTTCAGTGCATCTAAGCAGGGAATTACAAATGCATCTACAGGAATAACTCCGAGAACTGCATCTAAAAATACTTTAGATAAGTACTGTTTATTTGGTGGACTCAGTTCTGCTGCATCCTCGATGGTATCGACTATGCGACAAAGTAAGTAAGTGTTGCTAACCACTACCTCAATCGCTGGAGGAAGGAGGGGAATGGTAAGCGCAAAAGTACGTGATACAGAACCCAAAATCGCTTTTTGATAGGCCAGATCGCTATTGGGGTTCTCTTTAGGGTGCATGGCAGGATTCACCCATGAATTATGTCAGACCTGCTGGCCCATATTTGGACCTCATTGTTTAATTAACATAAGTAACAAGGCCATATAATTTGACCAAATTCCTGAAGGAGAAATTAGGCGATGTTGCTTTGGTTTGTCATCATCTATTGGGTGATATCCGTAGGGATAGGCCTTTGGGCTGCCCTACGGGTCAAAAACACTGCTGACTTTGCCGCAGCGGGCCATAGCCTCCCTTTGCCTATTGTTACTGCCACAGTATTTGCTACTTGGTTTGGCTCGGAAACAGTATTAGGTATCCCTGCCACCTTCTTAAAAGAGGGTCTTGGCGGAATCGTTTCTGATCCTTTCGGGTCCTCTATGTGCCTGATTTTGGTTGGACTCTTTTTTGCCCGCCACCTCTACAACCGCCGCATGCTAACCATTGGTGATTTCTTTAGAGAAAAGTATGGTCGTACCGTAGAGGTTTTGGTGACACTCTGTATTGTGGTTTCTTACTTGGGTTGGGTTGCAGCACAGATTAAGGCCTTAGGCCTTGTCTTTAACGTCGTATCTGATGGTGGCATTTCGCAGACAGGCGGCATGCTAATTGGTGCGGGTAGCGTGCTAATTTACACACTATTTGGCGGCATGTGGTCAGTTGCAATTACTGACTTCATTCAGATGATCATTATTGTGGTGGGTATGCTTTACATTGGTGGTGAGATGTCAGCCCAAACTGGCGGTGTTAGCGTAGTGTTTGAGCATGCTGCTGCTGCTGGCCAGTTCTCAAACTTCTGGCCAGATATGAATCTCGCATCCATATTGGGCTTTTTGGCTGCCCTGTGCACCATGATGTTGGGCTCTATTCCACAGCAAGATGTCTTTCAGCGAATTACATCCTCTAAGAACGTAAACATCGCAGTACAAGCCGCCCTATTAGGAGGCGTCTTGTATTTCATATTTGCTTTTGTCCCACTTTTTTTAGCTTACTCTGCAACTATCATTGATCCGGATATGGTGAAACAGTACTTACATACAGATCCGCAAATGATTTTGCCGAAACTGATTTTGAATCATGCGCCATTGATTGCGCAGGTGATGTTTTTTGGCGCATTGCTTTCGGCTATTAAGAGTTGCGCTAGCGCAACATTGCTGGCGCCTTCCGTGACCTTTACTGAGAATATTCTGAAAGGCTTCCTTAAGCAGTTATCCGACCAGGATTCGCTAAAAGTCATGCGTATCACCGTACTCTGTTTTGCAGTGGCAGTGACCTTCTTTGCTATTAACTCCAATTTATCTATTTTTAAGATGGTTGAGAATGCCTATAAAGTGACCTTGGTTGCAGCTTTTGTACCATTAGCTTTTGGCGTGTATTGGCCTAAAGCCAATTCTCTTGGTGGTTTATTGGCTGTGCTGGGCGGACTGATTGTTTGGATTGGTTGTGAAATTCTAGTCCCTACAGCTATTCTCCCTCCTCAATTAGCCGGTCTTTTGGCTAGTATCGTAGGCATGCTTTTGGGTGGCTTGGTGCCTGAATCCTATTTAAAGGTAAAGGCTAGTTAGTGCGAAAATATTTTGTTGCACTGCAATATAATCTAATATGACAGTAATTTGACATTCTTTATCTTTATGGGGTTCTTATGAAAATCTGTGTGATCGGTGGAGGAGGCGCAATTGGTGGCTACCTTGCTGTTATGTTGGCTCGAGCTGGCAATGATGTGACGGTTGTTGCGCGTGGCGCTACATTGGCTGCAATTAAAGAGCGCGGCCTTGCATTAATCATGGATGACCAGCCCGAGCCTCTCGTGGCGCAGGTCAAAGCAGTTGAAAAAATTCGGGATGCTGAGACTCCAGACGTTGTGATTTTGGCAGTAAAAGCCCACCAAGTGGAGCCCATCATTGAGGATCTTGCCGCAATCATGGGCCCAGAAACCATATTGATCCCAATGCAAAACGGAATTCCATGGTGGTACTTCCAGAAGTTGGGAGGCGACTACCAGGATCACTCCGTTGAAACGGTGGATGCTGGCGGTGTTGCGAAAAATGCAATCAATCCAAATAATATTATTGGTTGCGTTGTATATCCAGCCACCTTTACTCAAGCTCCTGGCGTGATTCGTCACGTTGAAGGCAATCGCTTCCCATTGGGTGAGTTAGATGGCCAGCAGACTGAGCGTATTCAGAAGATGTCTGAAATGATGTCTGCTGCTGGATTTAAGTCACCGATCCTAGAAGACATTCGTTCTGAAATTTGGCTGAAGTTATGGGGCAATATGACTTTCAATCCAATCAGCTCTCTGACTCATGGAACCTTGGAAGGCATTTGCCAATACCCGCTCACCAAAGAGTTGGCTCGTAGCATGATGGCTGAAGCGCAAACCATTGCTGAGAAGCTGGGCGTTACTTTCCGTGTTGATATTGAGCGCCGTATTGCTGGTGCAGAAAAAGTCGGTAAACATAAAACATCGATGTTGCAAGATTTAGAGGCTGGCCGTAGCTTGGAGATTGATGCTTTATTAGGATCGGTGATTGAGCTTGGCAAGATTACTGAAACACCAACACCTTGCCTCAATACGGTCTTTGCATTAACGAAGTATCTGGATGAGAATGTTCAAGCCTCGAAAGGTAGTTTGGCATTACCCTCTGTTTCTGGTTACTAAAACTTTTTAAAGTACTTGAGTATTAAAAAACCCTCACCACTAAACATGATGAGGGTTTTTTTGGGGCTGTAGTCTTGATGAATTATTCGAAGCGATTATCTAAGCGCCCAACACCTTCAATGATGATGCTGACATTGCTGCCAGGCTTCATAGAGCCAACCCCAACAGAAGTACCGCAGGCAATAATATCGCCAGCTTGCAGTGGGACATCTTGAGAAATCAAGCTGACCAGTTTTGCTGGAGGGAAAATCATGTCAGCGATTGGGTAGTTCTGACGCTCTTGATCATTTAAGATCGTTTTAATACTGAGTTTGCTGGGATCTATGTCAGTAGCAATGTAAGGGCCGAAGACGCCAAAAGTATTAAAGCTCTTAGAGCGTGTCCACTGGGCATATCCAGGATCACGATTCAAAATCTCAATTGCAGTGACATCGTTAATGCAGGTGTATCCAAAAATAGCGCTGGCTGCTTGCATCTCATCTGCTTCATGACAGGCTTTTCCGATAACAATCCCGAGCTCTCCTTCGTATACCACTTTTCCGGAATAAGACTTTGGTGTGCGAATCACTTGATTGGCTGCCAAGAAAGAATTGTTGCCTTTCAGAAAATATAGAGGCTCTGCTGGAACTGCATGCTCCAGTTTGGTAACCAGCGCATGAAAGTTATCAACCATGGCGACCATTTTGGATGGCGTGCATGGAATATCGATGGTGACATCGGATAGCTTTAATGTCTCCCCGGTTGCTTGAGGATTGCTAAATAAATCACCGCTATACACGGCAATCTGATCACCTTGTACTTGTCCTAAACCGGTTTTTCCTTGATGCTGAAATCTAAGCCATTGAGCCATAATGAATTTTCCTGATAGTGAACATTTAATAAGCAATATCTTACAGGGATAGATTGATGACTAAGTATTCTGAATTGCAATTTGCGTCCGAATGGGAACAGCCAGTTCGCTATATTGAGCGTACCCGTAGTTATTATCTCGGCCTGGGATATGAAACGCCCTATGTTTGGGCGCATTACATTGATGTGCCTTTTACGCCGCTGCAAAAGCCCCTCAATCAATCGATCCTGGGTTTGGTGACCACTGCTGTGCCCTTTGATGCTAGCAAAGGCCCTCAAGGGCCTGCTGCACCGTACAATGCCGCCGCTAAGTTTTATGCCCCCTATTTCCGCTCGATTGATGAGGATGCCGACTTACGTATTGCACATGTTGGCATTGATAGACAGAACGCGAATATGCAGGACAGTAATTGCTGGTTTCCATTAGCCGCAGCAAAACGAGCTGCTACAAATAGACGTATTCAGTCTTTATCAAAACATTTTTACGGCTTGCCGACCAATCGTAGTCAACGCCATACTATAGAGATTGATGCGCCCTTGATACTGAATAAGCTACGCGATGATCATGTTGATGTGGCCGTGCTGATTCCGAATTGTCCTATTTGCCATCAAAGCCAAAGTTTATTGGCAAGGTATTTGGAGGCTGCTGGGATTCCTACTGTCATCATGGGTGCGGCAAAAGATATTGTGGAGTATTGCGGAGTGCCTCGCCTACTCTTCAGTGACTTTCCGCTTGGCAATGCTGCAGCATTGCCCAATCATCCTGAATCGCAAGACTCTAATTTTGAATTAGCACTTCGCTTGCTAGAGGGCGCTCCAGGGGCTCGAACAACCGTGCAGTCTCCATTGGTTTGGGCTTTAGACCCTGCTTGGAAATTAGACTATTCCAATCTTGACCGACTATCTCCAGAGGAGGTATCGCGTTTGCGTGAGGAGGCTGAAAGGGTGCGCATTACTGCGCGTGACATCAGAGTAAAAAGTCTTGGTGCTTAGGTCTGCCTAGACAATGAGTATTTGCACAGAGCATGCAGCGCTCTCGTAGCCTCATTTTCAGGGAAGTCTGTGAGGCATTCAAGTGCGAGATCAACTTCTCGCTTTGCGGCAGATTGGGTGTAATCCAAGGCGCCAGAATTCTGAACCGCATCTAGAATCTGCTGAAAGACATCATCAGGTAAGTCTTGATTTTGTTCGATTGCTGCGCGAACCAGTAAGCGCTCTTCAGTATTGCCATTTTCAAGAAGATGAATAAGTGGGAGGGTGGGCTTACCTTCTCTTAAATCGTCCCCAGCATTTTTACCCATTTGACTTGCGTCAGCGGTGTAATCTAAAAGATCATCCATTAATTGGAAGGCAGTACCGATGTGGCGACCAAAAGCAGCCGATTGCTCTCTTTGCTTTACATTTGCGCCGGCTAGAATTGCTCCGAGTTCTGTGGAGGCTTCAAATAATTTAGCGGTTTTATAGCGAATCACCCGTAAATAGCTTTCTTCATCCACCTCAGGGTCATTCATATTGAGGAGCTGTAAAACCTCACCTTCGGCAATCGTATTCGTTGCATCAGACAGGATTTCCATCACCCGCAGGTCATTTGGGCCCACCATCATTTGAAAGGCTCTGGAATAGAGAAAATCGCCTACTAACACGCTTGCCGCATTGCCAAAAGCGGCATTGGCAGTCTCGCGACCTCTTCTTAGGGTAGATTCATCGACAACATCATCGTGTAATAGGGTGGCGGTATGAATAAATTCCACCACAGCTGCCAGTTCCAAAGCATGGGGTGCATCTTCACCATTGGCCAAGGCCTTGCTGACTAAAAGTAAAAGAGCTGGTCTAACCCGTTTTCCACCCGCCTGGATGATATAAGTCGAGATTTGGTCGATTAAGGCGACTTTTGAGGCTAGTCGCAAACGAATTACTTCATCTAAGGCCTTGAAATCTAAGGCAATTGGGGCCAAAATTTGGCTTAATTGATTGGTTTTGACAGTGCTCGACATGCAAGATATAATAATGGGCTTAGCTCATCCAGGGTGGATTAGCTTAAATGTAGATATTAATTGAGGTTTCAAACCATGTACGCGGTCATAAAAACCGGTGGCAAACAGTATAAAGTTGCTGCAGGCGAAAAATTGAAAATAGAACAGATACCAGCGGAAATCGGCAGCGAAATCACTCTTGACCAAGTCTTAGCCGTAGGCGAAGGCGCTTCACTCAAATTGGGTGATCCATTGGTTAATGGTGCAGCTGTGATGGCCACTGTCGTCTCCCAGGGACGTCACGATAAAGTGACAATCTTTAAGATGCGCCGTCGCAAGCATTATCAAAAGCACCAAGGCCATCGTCAGAATTACACAGAAATTCTGATTAACACGATCAAAGCCTAATTAAGGCTAACGGCTAAATAGCAGGAGAAAGATATGGCACAGAAAAAAGGCGGCGGCTCGACACGAAATGGCCGCGACTCAGAATCGAAACGCTTAGGCGTTAAGGTTTTTGGCGGCGAGCAAATCAACGCCGGCAGCATCATTATTCGTCAACGTGGTACACGAGTTCATCCGGGCATGAACGTTGGCATTGGTAAGGATCACACTTTGTTTGCTCTGGTCGACGGACAAGTGGAATTTGGCGTTAAGGGTGCTTTGAAGAAGGCCCAGGTTTCAGTTCTTCCGCGTTCATAAGGCGCCTGACTGAGACACGTTTGATTCAGATTTATTCCGAATTTAACTCTTAGGAACAGGCCTCGCTAAGCGAGGCCTTTTTTATTCATGAAATTTATTGACGAAGCTCGTATTGAAGTCATAGCTGGCCAAGGTGGTGCCGGGAGTGCCTCCATGCGCCGCGAAAAGTTTATTGAATTCGGTGGGCCCGATGGTGGCGATGGTGGTAAAGGCGGAAGTGTTTGGGCTACTGCGGATCGCAATATTAATACCTTGATTGACTATCGCTATGCTAAAACGCATACCGCAAAAAATGGTGAGCCGGGCCGTGGTGCTGATTGCTATGGTCGCGCAGGCGACGATATTGAGTTACGTATGCCAGTTGGCACCATCATTTCTGATTATGAAACTGGTGAGCCAATTGCTGACTTAACTACCCACGGCGAGCGTCTTTGTTTGGCGCAAGGTGGTGTTGGTGGCTGGGGAAATATTCACTTTAAGAGTAGTACTAACCGTGCTCCTCGACAAAAGACAAATGGTAAAGAGGGTGAGCGTCGCAAGCTCAAGCTCGAGTTAAAAGTATTGGCTGATGTGGGTTTGTTGGGTATGCCGAATGCCGGTAAATCCACTTTGATTACCGCTGTATCTAACGCCCGTCCAAAGATTGCAGACTATCCATTTACTACGCTACACCCCAATTTAGGTGTGGTGCGTGTAGGTGCTGAGCGTAGCTTTGTGATTGCTGATATTCCAGGTTTGATTGAGGGTGCGGCAGAGGGTGCTGGCTTGGGCCATCGCTTCTTAAGGCATTTACAGCGTACCGGTGTGCTTTTGCATTTAGTCGATGTTGCACCATTTGATGAAAATATTGATCCGGTTGCAGATGCTGTAGCCATTGTGAATGAATTGCGTAAGTACGATGAAGCGCTAGTTGAAAAGCCGCGTTGGTTGGTGCTGAACAAAGTCGATATGATTCCCGAGGAAGATCGCAAGCAAGTAGTTGCGGACTTTATTAAGCGGTTTAAGTGGAAGGGCCCTGTGTTTGAGATCTCTGCTTTAACAGGCTTGGGTTGCGATAAGCTGTGCTACTCATTGCAAGATTATTTAGACTCTATTCGCAAGGATCGAGATGATGAAGATGAACGTGCTGCTGATCCCCGCTACCAAGAGCAATCTCAGCCAGAAGATAAAACTCCAGATTAAGCAGTTGTCATTGATATGAACACTCAAAAAGCGAAGCGCATCGTAGTTAAGGTAGGCTCAAGTCTAGTCACCAACAATGGTGAAGGCTTAGATCGTGCTGCAATTGGTATGTGGGCCGAACAAATGGCCGCCTTATTGGCCGCTGGCAATGAGGTATTGATGGTAAGTTCCGGTGCGATTGCTGAAGGCATGCAGCGTCTTGGTTGGGCTAAGCGCCCAAAAGAAATTCATCAACTACAAGCTGCAGCTGCCGTTGGTCAAATGGGATTGGTTCAGGTTTATGAAAGTTGTTTTGCGCGATTTAATTTACGAAGCGCGCAAGTATTATTAACTAATGCTGATCTAGCGCATGCAGAGCGTAACGCTAACGCTAAGGCGACTTTAGATACCTTGCTGAAACTGGGTGTTATCCCAATCATCAATGAAAACGACACTGTTGTTACTGATGAAATTAAATTTGGTGATAACGACAGCTTAGCCGCATTAGTCACTAATTTAGTTCATGCAGATTTGTTGGTAATTCTGACTGATCAGGGTGGCTTGTATACCGCTGATCCACGTCAAGATGCTTCTGCCACTCTTTTAAGTGATGTTATCGCTGGTGATCCTGCTTTAGAAAAAATGGCTGGAGGAGCTGCAAGCGAGCTCAGCAAGGGAGGCATGCTAACCAAGGTACTTGCTGCTAAGGTTGCAGCCCAAAGTGGAGCCTCTACTATCATTGCTTGTGGGCGTGAGTCAGATGTGCTTACGCGCCTAATCAAGGGTGAAAAACTGGGTACTTATCTATCACCAAGCACTAAGATTTAACTGCATCTTGGTTTAATCCATCACTCCATAAGAGTTGGTGGGTTTGATGCCGCCTATGAATCCATTTGGATTGAGTGATTGAATAATAGTCTTGATGTTTTTTTCTTGGGAAGTGAAATTGCAAAGAGCACCTTGAGCTAAAGCAGCTTGGTAGCGATTTGGAACATTATCCTTAATCATGTTCCAGCTGGAAAGTGGGTTTTCTCTCCATGTTCCACTCTCAAAAGTACCATATAAGCGCCATTGGAAAGAGTCGCAACGAATACCTTCGTATTGAACTTGGTTGTTAGCATTGGGACTAGTAATAATAACGGTGTATCTAGTAACACCATCGTTGCCAATCAAAATGGAGTCAATGTCAACCGCAAACTTAAAGATAGTCTGTTGTGACACATAAAAAGGCTGAATAGCTGTCTTATTGGGGGGGTTTAGTGGCATTGCCGTAGTGCCCTCCTTAAATACCATCGGTGCAAATGGATCGACCCCACTCTCTAGAGGATCGCCCGCACATCCAGCTAGAGCCAAGCTGATCGCTAAACCAAGGATTGAGGGTCGCAGAATACAAGTGGAGGTTTTCATCATGGCTTGTCAGTGGGTTTTACTTCTATAGGCTCATCTTCTTCGCCCCCATAGAGGGATTGAAGTAAATCGAGAGGAGATCCCCAGGCAAGTTGCTGCATACGGATGCCGCGGGATAGGTAGCGTGCCAGTTCAGAAAGGGCTAGCTGATAGACTTCGCGCTTGAAATCAATCACTGAATCTAGTTGAATCCAAAATGGAACCCAGCGCCAAGCATCAAATTCAGGGTGCTCCGAGGCGCGAAGGTGAATATCGCTGTCCAGACCAACTAAACGCAGTAAAAACCAAATTTGTTTTTGACCGCGATAGCTGGCTCTATGGGTTTTGGAGGGATGTTGGCGGCGCAAGAACTCCTCAGGGACGTCATAACGAAGCCAGTCCCTGGTCCGTCCAATAATTTGGACATGTTCCGGCAGCAAGCCAACTTCCTCATGCAATTCGCGGTACATGGCCTGCTCTGGGCTCTCGCCATGCTGAATCCCACCCTGTGGAAACTGCCACGAATGCTGCCCAACGCGCTTTCCCCAGAAAACCTCGTTATGGCTATTGAGGAGGACTATGCCGACATTGGGTCGATACCCTTCACGGTCAAGCATGAGATCGTGCCTCAAATCCTTTAAAATCAATGATTTGATTATATCCATACATGAAAGCCTCTCAGTCATTTCTAGCCACGTTAAAAGAAGCCCCTTCCGACGCTGAGGTGGTTTCGCACAAACTCATGGTGCGTGCCGGTTTAATTCGTAAGCTCAGCGCAGGTATTTACAACTATTTACCCTTGGGTTTGAAGTCTATTCGCAAGGTTGAGAACATCATCCGCGAGGAAATGAATCGCGCAGGCGCAATCGAGTTACTAATGCCAATGATTCAGCCTGCAGAGTTGTGGCAAGAGACGAGTCGTTGGGAGAAGATGGGGCCTGAGTTACTCCGCATTAAAGATCGCCATGACCGCGACTTTTTAATTCAACCAACATCTGAAGAGGTTGTGACAGATTTAGCGCGTAATGAAATTAAGAGTTACAAGCAGCTCCCAGTGAATTTTTATCAAATTCAGACTAAGTTCCGTGATGAGCGTCGCCCTCGTTTTGGGATCATGCGTGGGCGCGAGTTCAGTATGAAGGATGCATACTCCTTTGATCGTGATGCCGATGGATTGAAAAAATCTTATCAAATCATGTTCGATGCTTACACCCGAATTTTCAAACGCATGGGTTTGAAATTTCGTGCGGTAACGGCAGACAACGGCGCCATTGGTGGATCAGGTAGTCAAGAGTTTCATGTGATAGCTGATACTGGTGAAGATGCGATTGTGTATTGTCCGAACTCTGATTACGCTGCCAATCTAGAGGCTGCTGAGTCAGTGTCCTTGATTGTGTCACGAAGTCCTGAAACTCAGGCAATGACTAAAGTTGCTACACCAAACCAAACTAATTGCGCTGACGTAGCGAAGTTTTTAAAGTTGCCACTAGAGCAAACCGTGAAATCATTATTGTTTGCTGCTGATCAAGGAGAAGGTCCGACTAAGCTATTTATGGTGCTAGTACGTGGCGATCATGAGCTCAATGAAATTAAAGCGAGCAAGATTCCCGGTATGGCTGAGTCACGCTTTGCTAGTGAGGCTGAGATCAAGCAAGCATGTAATGCACCAGCAGGCTATTTAGGCCCAGTTGGAATTGATGCTGCTGTAACCATAGTGGCAGATCGCACTGTTGCTAATATGGCAGACTTTGTATGTGGTGCTAATGAAGCAGGCTATCACTTAACCGGAGTGAATTGGGGCCGTGATTTGCCAGAGCCTTTGGTAATGGATCTGCGCAATGCAGTTGCGGGAGATCCGTCCCCTGACGGTAAAGGTGTTGTCGATATTTGTCGAGGTATTGAGGTAGGCCATGTATTCCAATTGGGTACGCGGTACTCTGAAGCAATGGGCTGCACTTACTTAGATCAGCAAGGCAAAGCACAGCCGATGGTAATGGGTTGTTATGGCATTGGCGTAACACGTTTATTGGGCGCAGCAATTGAGCAGGGTAATGATGAGCGTGGAATTATCTGGCCGATTTCGATGGCACCATTTGAGGTGGTGATCTGCCCAATGGGCTATGATAAATCTGAAGCAGTGAAAGCTGCTGCCGATCAATTGCATGATGAGTTGCTTGCTGCTCAGGTGGATGTGGTACTTGATGATCGCGGCGAGAGACCCGGGGCAATGTTTGCTGATTGGGAGCTAATCGGTGTGCCATTCCGAGTCGTGATTGGTGATCGTGGTTTAGCAGATACTCAGGTAGAGTTCAAGGGCCGTACTGATGCTGAATCAATCAATATTCCGCTGCCAGAAATTACAGCAAAAGTAATTTCTGCAATCGAGGCAGCTAAGAAATTAGTTTCTTAAGATAGAAATTTTTTCTAACGATTATTTTTTAAAGAGTCCGCCAATACCCTTGGCGGCTCCTTTTGCAGCCATGGATGCCATGGTGCGTGCCATCTTGCCACCCTTGAATTGCTTCATCATGGTTTGCATTTGCTCAAACTGCGCTAATAGACGATTTACTTCTTGAACCTCGACACCCGCACCGGCTGCAATACGACGTTTGCGAGTAGCTTTTAGTAACTCAGGTTTGGCACGCTCTTTTGGTGTCATGCTGTCAATGATGCCGCGCATCCGTTTTGTTTGTTTATCTGCAGCGCTCATATTCGTTTTAGAGGCTGCTTGCGCCATATGACTTGGTAACTTATCCATCAAGCTAGCCATGCCACCCATTTGTTGCATCTGTGCGAGTTGATCTCGGAAGTCACTTAGATCAAATCCACCCTTTGAGATTTTGCTGGCGAGCTTTTCTGCTTTGGCAACGTCGACGTTTTGTTGAGCTTGTTCAACCAAGGCAAGAATGTCGCCCATACCCAAAATACGGCTCGCCATCCTCTCAGCATCAAAAGCTTCGAGACCGTCCATCTTCTCAGCAATACCAATGAACTTGAGCGGTACCCCAGTGATTTGGCGTACTGAAAGCGCAGCACCACCACGTGAATCACCATCTAACTTAGTGAGTATGACACCAGTGAGTGGGAGTGCCTCATGGAATGCTTTAGCTGTATTGACAGCATCCTGACCCAGCATGGCATCGACTACGAATAAGGTTTCAATTGGATTGAGATTAGCATGCAAAGTTTTAATTTCTTGCATGAGCGCTTCATCTATACCGAGACGACCAGCTGTATCCACTAGCAGCACATCAAAATAATGACGGCGCGCCCAATCTAGGGCTGCGGCGGCGATTTCACTAGGTTTTTGATTGCTATTGCTTGGGAAAAATTCAGCGCCAACTTGTTTACTGACGGTTTCTAGTTGCTCTATGGCAGCTGGACGATATACGTCGCAAGAAACAGTCAGCACTTTCTTTTTCTTCTTCTCTTGCAGAAATTTAGCTAGCTTACCAACGGAGGTAGTTTTACCTGCACCCTGTAAGCCAGCCATGAGGATTACTGCTGGGGGTTGGGTAGCCAGATTGAGCTCACCACTTTGTGAGGTGTCGCCACGCATGACTTGAGCCAGTTCACGCTGTACAACACCTACTAGCGCTTGGCCCGGGCTGAGACTGCCGACTACTTCTTCACCAAGGGCTTTAAATTTAATTTGCTCTAGTAAAGATTTAACAACGGGAAGCGCGACGTCTGCCTCCAACAAGGCCAGACGGATCTCCCGAAGCATTTCTGCGGTATTCGCCTCAGTAAGGCGAGCCTGCCCCCGCATTGTTTTAACAACACGAGATAGGCGATCGGTGAGATTCTCTAGCATTTATCGATTAGACTTTCTAGATGGATATTTTAGGTTACTCAGGCTCGGGATGGCTCCCATCCGTACTTTATTTACTTCTTTTGGTCTTTTTGGGCTCTCGGCCCAAGGGAAAGGTGGAGTCCTCGGCTTTTGCGGGCTTAATTCAGGCGCTGATCTTGGTGATTTTGCTAGTACATGGAATTCAGTTACATGACTCAGTCTTTACGCCAGAGGGATTTGTATTTGGTTTCGCTCAGGATCTATCGCTGATCGCTTGGGTAGGCCTCGCTTTTTATTGGTTTCAGTCTTGGTTTTTGCCAATCTCGAGTTTGCGCTGGCTCATTTTGTGTTTTGCACTGGTTTGCTCAGTTCTACCGGCAATTTTCTCTGGCACCCTGATTTCTCCAAAAGCAGTGTCTGATCCTTGGTTTAAAGGACACTTTATTGTGGCGACTATCTCAGTTGGCTTGCTGAGTCTAGCAGCGATTCACGCTACGTTAATGAGTATTCAAGATCGTGCGCTACATCGTCAGTTGGTCATCACTCCAAATAGCCGCTTAGCCCATTGGCTTGAGGATTTGCCTCCATTAATGACTATGGAAAGCCTCCTGTTTAACTTGCTCTATGTGGGTGTTGCGCTTCTGAGTTTGACTGTATTTTCCGGACTCCTCTTTTCTCAAACCTTGTTTGGTAAGCCACTTGTTTTTGATCATAAGACTATCTTTGCCTTGATCTCCTGGGTCTTATTTACTGGGCTCTTAATAGCGCGTTGGCGTGTAGGCTTACGTGGGCGCGTAGCTGTCCGCTGGGTTTTGAGTGCATATATCGCCTTGCTCCTAGCCTATGTTGGCAGCCGATTTGTTTTGGAAGTCATTCTTCAGAGAGCATGATATTTTGATTAAGTGGTTGCTATTATTTGTTGGCGCAGGTGCTTTGTACCTTTGGATAAAAGGCAAAAAACAAACTAAGCTCAATACGAGTGAAGCTGCCAAGATAAAAGCAGAGCGAACTAAAGCTGTTGAGCCAGAGGTGATTGTTCAATGCCATCATTGTTCCTTGCACCTCCCGCAATCTGAAGCACTTACGCAAGAGAATCGCTTCTATTGCTCCCAAGAGCATCGCGATAATCTTGATAATCAGGGTTGGCTGGGCTCCGCTGCTTGGCGCCTCTCACCCAATCAGGATATTCGACCATCAGCCCTTGTGCCAGATTTGGTAGTCATTCATCACATCAGCCTACCTCCTAGCGGTTTTGTAGATCGTGTCTCCACTCAATTTATTGTGGATTTTTTCCAAAATAAGCTAGATGCTTCGCTGCATCCTTATTTTGAAGAGATTGCCAACCAGAAAGTCTCTAGCCATTTCTTAATTTCTCGTCGTGGTGAGGTTTTTCAGTTTGTCTCTACCCATAACAAAGCTTGGCATGCAGGCGTTTCCTCCTTCTTGGGTCGTGAAAAATGTAATGATTTCTCGATCGGGATTGAGTTAGAGGGTGATAGCGACCATCCTTTTGAAGATATTCAATATTCGACACTTACTAAATTAAGTGCCCAACTAAACGCGATTTACCCCAAACTTCAGTTTGCCGGGCATAGTGATATTGCTCCAGGAAGAAAGCTTGATCCAGGCATGCAGTTTGATTGGAAAAAGTTTCAGAGTAAAAACAACATTCCTGTTGAGAAATTCCCCTTTGGTTTAGATCAGCGATAGGTCTCTAAATTAGTATGTGAGCACACGCTCACTTTCTTGCCCTTTGGCTAAAAAGGGCTACAAAAACTGCACCAAAATGAGCCCTAATTTATTGAAAATATAGGGAAAAATACTTATAAATATTCGCCAGAAATATCTTACTAAATTCCGAATATTTCCCTATACTTAGTACCAAATGCACTTCAAGACACTAGATGTAGTGTTTGAATACAGCAATACCCTATTGTTTTCAAACGATTTTTATCCAAATAACTATATATAAGCAGGAAAAATATGACATATGCCAACCCCCAGACAGTAGGACAGACTGCTGGCACAAATAATCCAGGGATGAACCCTTCGGAAGCTATGAATCAAGCCCCATCTGCTGGCTTCGTGGCTGGTGGAGTAGGTGGTGGCCAAACAACCCAATTGTCTGACTACAAAATCATTCGCCGAAATGGCTCAGTGGTGGCATTTGAGCCTTCAAAAATTGCTATTGCGGTTACCAAAGCATTTTTAGCGGTGAATGGTGGCCAGGGCGCCGCTTCCGCACGCGTTCGTGAACAAGTAGAGCAATTAACTCATGCAGTAGTACGCGCCTTGTTGCGTAGTCGTCCAAATGGGGGAACTTTCCATATTGAAGATATTCAAGACCAAGTAGAGTTGGCCTTGATGCGTAGTGGAGAGCACAATGTCGCTCGCGCTTATGTTCTATATCGTGAAAAGCGCAACCAAGAGCGTGCAACACAACAGGGTATCGCTCAAGAAACTCAAGCAGCTACTCAAGCGGGCGAATCCGGTCTTAAGGTTACCGACAATGGCCAAGAGAAGTGGCTCGATATGGCTGCTTTGCGTACCATTATTGAGGCCGCATGCGAAGGCCTTGGTAACAATATTGATGCGAGCCCGATCATCACTGAGACTATCAAGAATTTGTACGATGGTGTGCCGATGGCGCAAGTGTATGACTCTGCAATTTTGGCATCACGCACTCTGATTGAAAAAGATCCTGCATACAGTCAAGTGACTGCACGTATTTTGATGCACGTGATTCGCAAGGAAATCCTGGGGCGTGAAGTATTGCAAGGCGATATGCAGGCTGAGTACGGCACCTATTTTGCCAAGTACATTAACGAAGGTATTTCTGCTGAATTGTTGGATCCACGCATGCGTGAGTTTGATCTACCAAGATTGGCCGCCGCCTTAAATGCAAGTCGTGACTTACAGTTCAATTATCTCGGCTTGCAAACTTTATATGACCGCTATTTCTTGCACATTGAAGACCGTCGTATTGAAATGCCGCAGGCTTTCTTTATGCGCGTTGCAATGGGCTTGTCTTTGAACGAGTTGGATCGTGAGCGCCGTGCAATTGAATTTTATGAAATCCTTTCTACATTTGATTTCATGTCCAGTACGCCAACTTTATTTAACTCAGCGACAACACGTCCTCAATTATCTAGCTGCTACTTAACAACCGTGGATGATGATCTGGATGGTATCTACGAAGCCTTGAAAGAAAATGCACTCTTGTCTAAGTTTGCCGGAGGCCTAGGTAATGACTGGACAAATGTTCGCGCTTTGGGAAGTCATATCAAAGGTACTAACGGTAAGTCACAGGGTGTAGTGCCATTCTTAAAAGTGGTGAACGACACAGCGGTTGCTGTGAACCAAGGCGGTAAGCGTAAGGGTGCAGTTTGTGCTTACCTAGAAACATGGCACTTAGATATTGAAGAGTTTCTTGAGTTGCGTAAGAACACAGGTGATGATCGTCGCCGTACACATGATATGAATACTTCTAACTGGATTCCAGACTTGTTCATGAAGCGCGTGATGGAGGGTGGTGAGTGGACATTATTCTCACCTTCAAATACGCCTGACTTGCATGACAAATTTGGCAAGGCTTTTGAAGAAGCCTATGTTGCCTACGAGAAAAAAGCAGATGCTGGTGAATTAAAACCCTTCCGCCGCATTCCTGCACAACAATTGTGGCGCAAGATGTTGGGTATGTTATTTGAAACGGGTCACCCATGGATCACCTTTAAAGATCCTTGCAACATTCGTAGCCCACAACAGCACATTGGCGTAGTTCACTCCTCTAACTTGTGCACTGAAATCACTCTCAATACAAACGAGAGCGAAATTGCAGTATGTAACTTGGGTTCTGTGAATTTGACAGCGCATATGACTACTGATGCATCTGGCAAGATGATTTTGGATCACGAGAAACTTCAGAAAACAGTTCGCACCGCAATGCGCATGCTAGACAACGTAATTGACATCAATTACTACGCAGTTGCTAAAGCACGTAACTCTAACCTGAAGCATCGCCCAGTTGGCATGGGCATTATGGGCTTCCAGGATTGTTTGCATATGCAGCGCATTCCTTACGCTAGTGATGAGGCGGTGAAGTTTGCAGATTCTTCAATGGAAGCGGTTTGTTACTACGCCTATCAAGCATCAAATGAGCTAGCTGAAGAGCGCGGCGTTTACAGTACTTACAAAGGATCTTTGTGGGATCGCGGCATTCTTCCACAAGACTCAGTAGCGTTGTTGGCTCAAGAGCGTGGCGGTTACCTTGAAGTAGATGGTTCTTCCACTATGAATTGGGACAGCTTACGTGCACGTATTAAGCAATTTGGTATGCGCAACTCCAACTGCATAGCCATTGCACCAACGGCAACAATTTCTAACATCATTGGTGTGTCTGCTTGTATAGAGCCTACATTCCAGAACTTGTTCGTGAAATCTAACCTATCGGGCGAGTTCACTGTAGTAAACGAATACTTGGTACGCGACTTGAAGGATCGTGGTCTTTGGGATGAAGTAATGATTGCTGACTTGAAGTACTTTGACGGCACTTTATCCAAGATTGATCGTGTTCCACAAGATTTGCGTGATTTGTACGCCACTGCATTTGAAGTTGAGCCAAGCTGGTTGGTTGAAGCCGCTTCACGTCGTCAGAAGTGGATTGACCAGGCACAGTCACTCAATATCTACATGGCTGGCGCATCAGGCAAGAAATTGGATGATACGTACAAGTTAGCTTGGTTGCGTGGCCTTAAAACTACTTACTACCTCCGCACAATGGCTGCAACGCACGTTGAGAAGTCAACGGTTACAAGCGGCCAGTTAAATGCGGTATCTAGTGGCGGTGGTGTGAATGGTACGGATGCGGCATCAGCGCAGGAGTTAGATGGTCCTGCATGCACAATGCGCCCAGGCGATGCTGGATTTGAAGAATGTGAAGCTTGTCAGTAAGTATTTCTTACTGATCTATAAGAGAATTTAGGAGATTGTTATGTTGAATTGGGAAGAAGAAGTTGCTCCTGCGCTAGCGAAAGCTAGCCTTGCACAGCAACCAGTTGTGGCTGAGCCGCAGCGCCCACAAGCAGATGAGGTCGCGATTGCCCCTCAAGTTGCGGCGCCTGCAGCAACTAGTGGTGCAGCTTTGCGTGTCAATGCTGCTGATAAGCGCGTCATTAATGCCAAGACTGACGTGAATCAGTTGGTTCCATTCAAATATAAGTGGGCTTGGGAAAAGTATTTAGCTGGTTGTGCAAATCATTGGATGCCACAAGAGATCAATATGAATCGCGATATCGCGCTTTGGAAGGATCCTAACGGCTTAACTGAAGATGAACGCCGCATCATTAAGCGCAATCTAGGTTTCTTTACGACAGCAGATTCTTTGGCGGCAAACAACATTGTTTTGGGTACTTATCGCCATATTACTGCCCCAGAATGCCGTCAATATCTATTGCGCCAAGCGTTTGAGGAGGCAATTCATACTCACGCTTACCAATATATTGTCGAATCTTTGGGTTTAGATCAGAGCGAAATCTTTAATGCGTATAACGAGATTGAGTCGATTCGCGCTAAGGACCAGTTCTTAATTCCATTTATCGATGTATTAACTGACCCTAATTTCAAAACCGGGACGTTAGAGACCGATCAAATGTTGCTCAAATCCTTGATCGTTTTTGCCTGCGTCATGGAAGGTTTATTCTTTTATGTTGGTTTTACGCAAATACTTGCAATGGGTCGTCAAAACAAAATGACGGGTGCTGCTGAGCAGTATCAATACATCCTTCGCGATGAGTCTATGCACTGCAATTTTGGCATTGATTTAATTAATCAAATCAAGCTGGAGAACCCGCAGTTATGGACTTCTGCGTTCAAAGATGAGATCAAAGCGATCTTCGAAAAAGCAGTTGAATTAGAGTACCGTTATGCAGAGGATACGATGCCTCGCGGAGTGCTTGGATTGAATGCGCCGATGTTCAAAGGTTACCTAAGATATATCTGTAATCGCAGATGTTTGCAAATAGGACTTGACGCGATGTTCCCAAATGAAGAGAATCCATTCCCATGGATGTCAGAAATGATTGATCTGAAAAAAGAGAGAAACTTTTTTGAGACACGCGTTATTGAGTATCAAACTGGCGGTGCGCTAAGTTGGGAATAAGTGATTAATTAGAAAGCGCATAGCCGGCTAAATAGGAGATTAGACGGTTGGATAGTTTTAAAAGTCAGCAAAACCAGACTCAAATCCGAAAACCCTTATCTAAGGGTATCTGGATTACTCTCTCTATTTTTTCTAGCAAATTTAAGAAGCCGTTGTCCTTTGGGACTGCGGCTTTTTTTCCAGGATTCATTAGCGTGCAGCACTTAGTATCAAGCCGCGCGCCGATGAATGGCTCGCTCGTCGGCTCCAATCGGTTGCAAAACCGGGCGGAAATGAATGGTCGGGTCTTCTTAATCGGTAGTTTGTACTAATCCTCACGTGAAGGAGCATTACTATGGCAATCGCCAAGAAGAAAGTTGCTGCAAAGAAACCAGCTGCTAAAAAAGCTGCTGCTAAAAAGCCTGCTGCTAAAAAAGTAGCTGCTAAGAAGCGTCCTGCTGCTAAAAAAGCTGCTGCTAAGAAGCCTGCTGCTAAAAAAGTAGCTGCTAAGAAGCGTCCTGCTGCTAAAAAAGCTGCTGCTAAGAAGCCTGCTGCTAAAAAAGCTGCTGCTAAGAAGCGTCCTGCTGCTAAAAAGCCTGCTGCTAAAAAAGTAGCTCGCAAAGTAGCAAAAAAAAAGTAAGTAAGCCTGCTGCGAAGAAAGCGGGCAAAGCTGTAAAAAAGCCCGTGGCTAAAAAAGCTGCCGCTTCAACTCCGTTGAATCCAGCTGCTGCTTGGCCCTTCCCAACTGGCGCACGCCCATAAGCTCTGCTTGTAGGCATGTGAAGTTCAAAGGGATCTCTCACGAGATCCCTTTTTTATTGCTGCGCTCGAGAATAATCCTCTTTAGATTGCAAACCCAAACGCAGATTTGAACTGAGCAGCAATCTCATCTTTACTCATTTGGTGATTTTGTGGTCCTTGATGCGTGATTTTGATTGAACCCATCAAGCTGGCCAATCGACCGGTAGTTTCCCAGTCCATGCCGCTTTCCAATCCAAACAGCAAGCCAGCTCGGAATGAGTCACCACATCCAGTTGGATCAACTACTTTAGCTGCTGGTACTGGCGGAATCGCAATACATTTACCCTCAAAGTAGATATCTGCACCCTCAGCCCCCTTGGTTACGATCAAAGCTTTTACTCTTTGCGCTACTTTATCTAGACTTAGGCCAGTTCTTTGAGAGAGCATTTCGCCTTCGTAGTCATTAACAGCTACATAACTGGCAATATCTACCAACTCGAGTAGTTCTGGGCCGTTGAACATCGGCAAACCTTGGCCTGGATCAAATACAAACGGAATACCTGATTCAGCTAGCTGATGGCAGTGTTCCCACATTCCTTGACGGCCATCTGGAGCAACAATTCCGAACTTGGCGCTAGCTTTAGTGTTTTTGCTTCGCTCCGCAATGACTGCGGAAACTTGGTTTAGATGAGATTCACCCATTGCGCCAGGGTGAAAGGCGGTAATTTGATTGTTAGCTTGATCGGTGGTGATCATCGCTTGAGCGGTGAATGCATGCTCAATCTGACGGATATGCGTTGGATCAATTTGGAGTTGATTAAGGCGGTCAAGATAAGGGGTGGCATCGCCACCTACCGTTGCCATGATGATTGGGTCGCCGCCAAGCAACTTGAGGTTGTATGCAATATTGCCTGCACAACCACCGAATTCACGACGCATCGTAGGGACTAAGAAAGCCACATTGAGGATATGAATCTGCTCTGGTAGGATTTGATCGGCAAATTTGCCTTCAAAGTTCATGATGGTGTCGTAAGCGATAGAACCGCAGATTAAGCTAGCCATAAATAAGATTACCTTCTAATAAAAATCGATTGGATTGAGTATGAAATAGAGTTTGTGGCCTATTTTTCAGGATAAAAAATTCTGACACGATAGCCGGCAGCATTTTGCGGAAGAGAGATTGACAATTCCGAATGAAAAATTTCACCAGAAGGGGCGCCTTGACGTAAAAATTCAGGATGTGACCCTTGCCAAGATGTTGGTAGCCATTCTTGCGGAGTAAACCGAATTGTTTTGATATCAGATTCTTCTGCATCGGTAAGGGAAATTTCTAAATTGGGGAATAAAACTGGAATGGCGAGACGATTTTGTATTTCAACTTGCAACACAGATTGATTTGAAGGGTTTTTAAGGCCCTCTCGCGCGTTTTCAGGTGACAGGGTGACAGAGGTTATTTTCCAAGCAGCAAAATCGCTCACAGATCGATTTACACACCCTAGTGCACGACACAATTGTTCATCAAACTTCTGCAAAAGAGAAAAACTGTTTGTTGCAATCACAGAGGAGCTACCGTCAACACGTGTTGCTAATGTCGGCAGTAAAGAATTTCTAGAGAGGTGCTCGCCAACAATGATGATCAGGATGAAAAAAAGACTGAGAAGAATTAATTTAAGACTTTTTTTTTGAGCCGGTGCCGCAGTGCCTATCGTTTTACCAATCAAACTTGCTTTGCCGCCCTTTTCGGGGAGGGTGCCGTGCAAGCAGACCCAGCCTTCACTTTCTCTCCAGACGGAAAGGGTTAGCCATTGGCTATAGGTTGCAATTACTTCCTCGACTTGGCGAGCAAGCACACCTGATAGAACAATTTTTCCACCTGGGCGTATTTTGTTTACCAAGGCTGGCGCCAAAACTTGTAGTGGATTGGCCAAAATATTGGCCATCACGATGTCGTATTTGGATTCTGCTGCGAGTTCTGGCGCATTTTCATTGGGCAGAACAAAACAAATGGTCGTGTTATTGATTTCTGCATTGCTACGTGCTGCTACCATGGCTTGTGGATCAATATCGGTACCAACGACCGGATTACATCCTAGTTTTGCAGCTGCAATCGCCAAAATCCCAGATCCACAACCGTAATCGAGCAAACTTTGATTCGCGAGAGGTGTATTTTTTTCAAGCCAAAGTAGGCAAAGGTGTGTGGTGGGATGACTGCCAGTACCAAATGCTAGGCCTGGATCTACCGCCAAGCAAATCGCATTGGGGTCTGAAGGTGCCTCATGCCAGGAGGGAACCACCCAAATACGCTCACCAATCTGAATCGGAGCAAATTGACTTTGGGTTAGGCGAACCCAATCCTGTTCTTCAACAATCTTTTCTTGTGGAGCTGGGAGATTAAATCCTGCTTCCTTCAGAGATGCAAGAAGCTCAGGGATGAAATTCACCGCATCTGAATCATCCATTTCTGGATTAAATAAAGCGGTTACAGAAGAGCGATCCCAAGCTTGAACTTCGGGCGAGAGCCCCGGTTCGCCATACAGTGGGTTTTCATCGTAACCACCTGCGGCGGCATCCTCAACGGTAACGGAGAGTGCACCTAATTCAAGCAATACATCGCCTAAAGGCTCAGCGATTTCTGCTGGTACCGTGAAAATGAGTTCACGATAGGACATGCTTACTCCAAATTAGCATCAATGAACCTAAGACTTCGGGTTGCCGCGGCTAGCGGCTTGTTCTTCGAGGCGGTGCTCTAGGTAGTGAATGCTAGTTCCACCTTCCATGAAGTTCGGATCGAGCATGAGTTCACGATGGAGCGGCACATTAGTTGTAATGCCATCAATCACTATCTCGGAGAGTGCAATTTGCATGCGGCGTATCGCTTGTTCGCGAGTATTGCCATAAGAAATGAGTTTGCCAATCATTGAGTCGTAATTGGATGGCACTACATAACCGCTGTATGCATGAGAGTCAACGCGTATGCCGGGGCCGCCCGGCATGTGGAATGAGCCAATTTTGCCTGGGCTAGGGGTGAACTTAAACGGATCTTCCGCATTAAGACGGCATTCGATGGCGTGACCACGGAAAACGATATCTTTTTGGCGATAGCTCAGTTTTAAGCCAGCTGCAATCCGAATTTGCTCTTGAACAATATCGACACCAGTAATCATTTCGGTAACTGGGTGCTCTACTTGAACTCGGGTATTCATCTCGATGAAGAAGAATTCGCCGCCTTCATAAAGAAACTCGAAAGTACCAGCGCCACGATAACCAATTTTTCTGCAGGCTTCTGCGCAACGCTCACCAATCTTGGCGATCAAACGACGATCAATGCCAGGCGCTGGAGCTTCTTCAATGACTTTTTGGTGCCGACGTTGCATCGAGCAATCGCGCTCACCCAGCCAAATGGCGCTGCCATGGGTATCGGCCAAAATCTGTATCTCTACGTGTCGAGGTTTCTCTAGAAACTTCTCCATATAGACTTCTGGATTACCAAAAGCGCGACCAGCTTCCTCTTTAGTCATGTTGACTGCATTAAGAAGGGCTGCTTCGGTATGTACTACGCGCATGCCACGACCACCACCACCACCGGCTGCTTTGATGATGACCGGATACCCCACCTTTTTTGCGGTAGCAATAATTTCTTTTGGGTTGTCTGGTAATGCGCCTTCAGAGCCAGGGACGCAAGGAACTCCCGCTTTAATCATGGCGCGTTTAGCTGAAACCTTGTCGCCCATTAGACGAATAGAAGCTGCAGTAGGTCCAATAAATGCAAAACCAGATTTTTCTACGCGCTCGGCAAAGTCTGCATTCTCAGAGAGAAAGCCATAGCCTGGATGAATCGCTTCAGCATCGGTCACTTCCGCCGCTGAAATGATGGCTGGCATATTGAGATAGCTCAGTGGTGATGGGGCAGGCCCAATGCAGACTGCTTCGTCTGCAAGCTTCACATATTTAGCCTCTTTATCTGCGGTCGAGTAGACCACCACAGTTTTTATTCCCAACTCGCGACATGCGCGCTGGATACGGAGAGCAATTTCTCCGCGATTGGCAATCAGAATCTTATCGAACATGTCGGCTCTGAGTTAAGTAACGGTGGATTGGGATAGATCTAAGAGGGTGGAATTAAGCGATGATGAATAGCGGCTGGTCAAATTCAACACCTTGGCCGTTTTGGCACAGAATTTGCTTAATGACACCAGCTTGCTCCGATTCAATCTCGTTGAGGAGCTTCATCGCTTCAATAATGCAGAGTGTTTGACCAACCGTGACCGTATCGCCAACCTTCACGAAATCCGGGGACTCTGGATTTGGAGCTCGATAAAAGGTGCCGACCATTGGCGAGCGAGCAATAAAGCCAGTTTCGGCAGGTGCTTCTTCGGCAACTGGAGCGGCAGTTGGTGCAGCAGCAGGAGCGACTTGTATTGCTTGAGCTGGCGCTGGATTGGTGTAAACCACTTGACCGGCAGGTACTGAAGATCCAGCATTCACAATTCGAACGCGATCTTCACCTTCATTGACCTCTAATTCAGAAATTCCTGATTCAGAAACAAGGTCAATCAGGGTTTTTAGTTTTCTCAAGTCCATGGAAAGGCTTCCTCTCTTGTAATTCTTAATTAATTTTTATTTTTGTAAACGTGCAATTGCTGCTTGCAGTGCTAATTCATAACCAATCGCACCTAATCCACAGATCACTCCAGTAGCAATATCCGACAGGTAGGAGTGTTTGCGGAACTCTTCACGTTGGTGAATGTTAGACAGGTGTATTTCAGTAAACGGTATGGCAACTCCAGCCAAGGCATCTCTCAAGGCAACGCTTGTATGGGTAAAGGCACCCGGATTAATAATGATGAAATCAACCCCGTCTTGCTTAGCTTTTTGAACTCGATCAATCAGCTCGCCTTCATGATTGCTTTGGAAAGTGGATAAATCGACTGAGTGAGACTTGGCGATCACACCAAGCTTTGTATGAATATCTTCTAGGGTAGTTTTGCCATAAACCTCTGGCTCACGGGTGCCCAACAGATTGAGGTTGGGACCTTGGATAACGAGAATTGAAGTATTTTTCGACATAGATCGATATTTTTAGAGGCAGTTAGGTTTAATTACGTTAAAAGAGCTTTTCTCTAAAACTGCTTACTTTGTGAAGAGCAGTCTTCACTAGGTACCGGGAAGTATACCCCCAGAACCCGATGGAAAGCCTGGAAAATAGGCGTTAAATTCGCCATTTTTTTGATTTAAAAGGGGGTATTGCAAAATTCTGGCTAAAAATAAGCATTTCTTGTCAGAATAAAAATCTTTAATAGTACTTAAAATAGCCTATAAAGCTAATTTAATAGCTTTTCTGAGTTCTTCTTCGTTTATCTTGCCTAATTTGCTGCTAGTCGACTTCCCCTTGGCATCAATAATGATGGTGTAGGGGAGTGCGCCTTGAGAGTTGCCCATCTGCTTAGAAATACTACTACCCTCAAGCCCACCAATCACAATGGGGTAGGAAACTGGGGTATTTGCAAGGAATTCACGAATATTAGAGGGTGAATCGATGCCGATGCCGACAAATAATACATTTTGACTCTTGAACTCTGTCTGTAATTGATCCAAAGTAGGCATTTCTTCAACGCAGGGAGGGCACCAGGAGGCCCAAAAGTTCACAACCAAGACTTTCCCCTGCCATTCTTTGGTATCGACCGATTTTCCATCGGGTGTTTGCCATGGATTGGCAAAAAAGGCTTTGATTGCGGGATCGTCAGCTAGCTCTGTTTTGAAGATCCATTGCGAAGTCAGCACTCCCGCAGCAAGGGCTACGAGGTTAAATCCAATGATGCTAATCCACTGTCTTCGGTTCATTGCTACTCCTTAGCTAAAATTCCCCAATGCATATTCATATCTTGGGCATTTGCGGTACTTTCATGGGCGGCATTGCCGCAATCGCTCGGCAAGCCGGACATCGTGTAACTGGCTGTGATGCCAACGTGTATCCACCAATGAGCACTCAGCTTGAAGCGCAGGGCATAGAGCTCATCGAGGGATTTTCGCCTGATCAATTATTACAGTTTGAGACGATGCCAGATTTATTTGTCATCGGCAATGTTGTCTCGCGTGGTAATCCATTGATGGAGGCCATTCTTAATCAAGGACTCCCCTATACCTCTGGCCCCCAATGGCTAGGTGAACAAGTACTTTTTGGAAGACATGTATTGGCTGTTGCCGGTACGCACGGTAAAACAAGCACTTCTGCCATGTTGGCTTGGATTTTAGAGTTCAACGATTACAAGCCGGGTTATTTAATTGGTGGAGTGCCATTAAATTTCACGGTATCAGCCCACTTAGGCGAGAGTAAATATTTTGTGATTGAGGCGGATGAATACGACACTGCGTTTTTTGATAAACGCAGTAAGTTTGTTCACTATCGTCCACGCACTGCTTTGTTAAATAATCTCGAGTTTGATCACGCTGATATTTTTACTGATCTTGCTGCAATCGAAACGCAGTTTCATCATTTAGTTCGTACGGTGCCTGGCAAAGGTTTGTTAGTCGTAAATGGTGAGGAGCCTGCTTTAGAAAGAGTCATCGCAAGAGGTGCTTGGGCACCTGTTGAAAAGTTTGGGCAAGATAAAAGCAATGCCTGGTCATTGATTTCTCAGGCAGCAGATGGCTTTACTGTTTTGCAAGATGGTAAAGAGGTCGCTACAGTGACTTGGGCACCAGACTCAGGTGTCATGGGTCGTCATAATCAACTCAATGCATTAGCCGCGATTGCTTCGGCAAATCACATTGGTATTTCACCAACTAATGCCGCACGTGCTTTAGCTGAGTTCAAAAATGTGAAACGGCGTTTAGAAACCATTGGCGTTGAAAATGAGGTGACGGTTTATGATGACTTTGCCCACCACCCCACTGCGATTATTACTACACTTGACGGCTTGCGTCGCAGGGTAGGGCGGTCGCGAATTCTGGCGGTGCTAGAGCCTCGTTCCAATACGATGAAACTCGGCGTTATGAAGGCCCAACTACCAACTAGCCTCGAAGCAGCCGACAAGATTTTTGCTTATGGCGCTAGTGCTGGCAAAGATTCTTTGGGTTGGGATTTAAACGAAGTCTTGGCACCCTTAAATACTAAGGAAAAAGAGCGTGCCTGGGCTTTTGATGACTTAAGTGCTTTAGTCAATGCGGTGGCAAAAGAGGCTAAACCTGGAGATCATATTTTGGTGATGAGTAATGGCGGATTTGGTGGAGTACACCAAAAAATATTGACTGCAATAAAAGAGAAGGCAAAGTAATGACTATGAGACTAAAAGATAAAGTAGCTATTATTACTGGTGCTGCAAAAGGCATCGGTTTTGCAACTGCAAAACGTTTTGCGCAAGAAGGTGCGAAGGTCATGATTACCGATGTGAATCCCGAGGCCGTGAAAGCTGCTACAGACCTCATTCCAGGCTCAGAGGCCTATCTCATGAATGTGACTGATCGTGCGAGTGTTGAAGCAGCTGTTGATCAAATCATGCAACGCCATGGGCGCATTGACATCTTGATAAATAACGCCGGCATTACTCAAGATGCCCGCCTAGTTAAAATGACAGAGGCACAATTTGATACGGTTATTGATGTCAACTTAAAGGGCGTTTTTAATTGCACTCAACTTGTAGTGCCACATATGCTAGAAGCCGGTAAGGGCGCTGTTGTCAATGCCTCAAGTGTTGTTGGAATTTATGGAAACTTTGGCCAAACAAATTATTCGGCCACAAAATTTGGCGTGATTGGTTTCACTAAAACCTGGGCGCGTGAATTGGGTCCAAAAGGTATTCGGGTGAATGCAGTATGCCCAGGCTTTATTGCCACTGAGATGGTTAAAGCCATGCCAGAAAATATATTGAAGGATATTGAAAGGCGGAGTTGGTTGGGTCGCTTAGGTACTCCCGATGAAATGGCGAATGTCTACTTATTCTTAGCAAGCGATGAAGCGAGCTATGTGAATGGCGTTGCTCTTGAGGCTAGCGGCGGGATCTCTCTCTAACAATGCACCTTTTATATGAAGAGGGTGGCGACATTAAGGTCGCTACGGTCCAGTCTACCTCGGGCGCTGGAGAAGCCGAGTCATGGCAGGCGACTAGCCTATCAGGTAAGAAGATTAAGTTAAAGGCAAAAGAAGTCTGGCTTCGTTTTGAAAAACCAGAACCGCATGCATTGATGGATGAAGCAAATAATTTATCTAAAGAGATTGATTTGCAATTCTTATGGGATTGCGCGCCTGATGAAGAATTTAGTTTGCTGGATGTTGCCAAAGAGTACTTTGGCGCACAAGCAAGTATCCCGCAACAGACTGCATTAGCGATTGCCTTGCAGGGGGCGCCAGTATTTTTCCGCCGCAAGGGACGGGGGCGTTTCCAACGTGCGCCACTAGAACAGTTACAGGCTGGTTTGGCAGCGCTGGAACGCAAGCAAAAGGAATTAGAGCAGCAAGCTAGATGGCAGGAAGAGTTGGTGGCTGGCATATTTCCAGAAGTGCTCAAGTCTCAAGCAAATCAACTCTTGTTTTCTCCCGATAAAAACACCTTGGCCTATAAAGCATTGATCGCAGCTTGTACCCAGTCTGGAGAGTCACCTGCGCAATTGATGATTCGCTGTGGCGCAATTGATTCACCTTTGCAGTATCACCAAGGCATGTTCTTAAAATCCTACTTTCCTCACGGTGCTGCACATGATCAGAGTTTGGTGGTTGAGCAATCTGCATTAGATGCCGCCATTTTGGAGTTACCTTTAGCTGAAGTCAGTGCATTTTCGATTGATGATTCAGGTACCACTGAAATTGATGATGCTTTATCAGTCACTGCGCTTGAGGGAGGTGGGCACCGTATTGGTATCCATATCGCAGCGCCTGGTCTGGTGATCGCTAAGGATGACGCCTTAGATAAGGTCGCGCGCACTCGCATGTCCACCGTGTATTTCCCTGGTGACAAAATTACCATGTTGCCTGATACGGTGATTGCGCAGTTCTCCTTGGATGAAGGTGCTGCTCGCCCAGCTCTATCGATTTATGTGGATATTGATTCAACTGGAGTTGTGGATAAAGAGTCGCTCCAGTTGCGCACCGAAATGGTTCCGATGGTAGCAAATCTTCGCTTAGAAAATGTAGAGCATTTAGTAACGGAAGAAAGTTTGGCCGATGCATCTGCTGACTATGCTTATCGTCAAGAGCTCAGTGTTTTATGGGCTGCAGCGAAGTTATTGCATGCAGGTCGTCAAGAACAGCGCATAGCTAATGGATTGCGTGCTGAGCAATTAGGGGTCTTAGATCCGAATGCCTTGGCGAGAGATTTTCATTTTCAAATCAAAGCAGTTGATGGCGAACAGCGAGTTGAGATTTCACCTCGCCAACGAGGCTCAATTCTCGATACCATCGTTGCTGAGTGGATGATTTATTGCAATAGTGCTTCAGGCCGTTTGTTGGCTGACCATGGTTTGCCCGGGCTATTTCGTACGCAAAAAGGTTGGGGCCCATTGCGCACACGTATGCAGACAACGCCAGGACCTCACGAGGGCTTAGGCTTAGATTATTACGCTTGGTGTACTTCGCCTTTGCGTCGCTATTCCGATTTAGTCAATCAATGGCAGTTGATTGCCATAGCAAAGCATGGCATCACCGCAAAAATGGTGGCACCATTTCCACCACGAGATGCTGCATTGATGGGGGTCGCTGCTGACTTTGAAGCTTGCTATTCAGCTTATGGCGAATACCAAGATCGTCTTGAAAAGTATTGGTGCTTGAGATGGATCAATCAAGATGCAACCCCCAAACAAGTCTTTGTGAGACATCTCAAGGAAGGCATGTCCAGAGTAGAGCCTGTCCCATTGCATTTGCCGATACCTGAATTAGCTTCCCATCCGCGTATGACTCGAGCTGAAGTGAATATTGCTGAAGTGGACCTCTTGCAACTCACCGCGGCAGTTCGAGTTGTTCATATAGAAACTCCAGAAGCTCCTGAGAGTGATGCCAGTCCCTCCTAAGTTGACTCAGTTGGCCCAGCGCCTGGATAGTGCTTGGCGCTGCCATCCATTTAGCTATGCGCTGTGCCTCTCTATTCTGGCTCACCTCATTTTCTTATCGTTTCGCTGGGGGATTGGAGAAATTCAGAATCGCCGCTTAAATACGCCTCTCAGTGTTGTCTTGGTCAACGCCAGTAATTCGGTGGCACCTAAGCAGGCGAATAAATTGGCGCAGGCAGATTTAAATGGAGGTGGCAATACCTCTAATCAAGACGCTAGCGCACTCCATCGGGCAAGACTTGGTTCAGATGCCCGACTGGAGATATTAGAGAAGCAGCAAAAGCAAATGCTCGCAAAGCTTGAGGAAGATCGAGCGCTATCAGGTGGTCGTAAAAGCGGGGATGAGAAAAATACAATATCTCAACTGAATTCTCTGGAGGCTGAGTTAGCGAAACGTTTGCAGATAAACGGACGCGAGCCTCGCCGTAAGGTCTTGACTGGAGCGAGCACGAAGGCCGTCGTATTTGCGCAGTATTACGATGCCATGCGTCAAAAGATAGAGGCCTATGGAAGCACATTTTTCCCGCGCGCCAATGGTAGGCCTTTGTATGGCAGTTTGGTCATTGTGGTGAGCGTAGATGCTCAAGGACGTATTGCTAATAATGCTCAAGGTAAGGATGGTTTGAGTGTTGGACGCAGCTCTGGTAATCCTGAATTAGATCGACAGGCTCTCGCCATTGTCCGTGCCTCCGCCCCCTTTGGGGCCTTTCCAGCAGAGATGCGAAATCAGATTGATATCTTGGATTGGGTTTCCACTTTTGATTTCACACGAGAAGGATCTGACCGATTGGATTTACGTCCTTAATTCAGACAAGTATTACGAAATTTCGCTTATCCTGTAGACACTATGAACCAAGTCACACCTCCTGATTTACATACCGATCCTACTCAATTTTCTGGTGTAGATGTCTATGTGGTTGCCGGCAATCCAATCTCACATAGTAAATCGCCTACTATTCATAAGCGATTTGCTGCGCAATCTGATCAGAAAATGTACTACGGACGTCTTCAGCCTGCACTTGGTGAATTCAAGATCGCTGCGCAAGCTTTCTTTGCTGCTGGTGGAAAAGGTATGAACATCACTGTGCCATTTAAGTTGGATGCTCAAGCTCTTGCAGATGTATTGACCCCCCGTGCAAAAATTGCTGGCGCGGTAAATACTTTACGCATTGAGGATGGAAAAATCTTTGGTGACAACACAGACGGCGCTGGCTTAGTCAGGGATCTACTAGCACAGGGTATTCAGATTCAAGGCTCCCGAATTTTATTGCTGGGAGCGGGTGGCGCTTCTCGTGGAGTGCTTGGGCCTTTGCTAGAGCAATCGCCTAAAGAAATAATCATCGCCAATCGATCTAATGCTAAGGCCGATGAATTAGTTCAATTATTTAGTGACTTGGCTGTTTCACTTGATGTTGCACTACAGGCACTTACTTTGGGCGACCTGGAAGATGTCGTCAAGACTACATCCCCTTTTGACCTCATTATTAACGCTACTGCTGCCGGCCTATCAGATGTATCACCGATTAGCGATGTGGCAGCAAGTAATATCTTTATTCCAAAATCTTTCGCTTATGACATGGTCTATGGCAAAGCTACTCCATTCATGCAACAAGCCTTACATCGCGGCGCACGGGTAAGTGATGGCTTAGGTATGTTGGTAGAGCAAGCTGCAGATGCATTTCTTATTTGGCGTGGCAGTGAGCTTGCCGATACGATTGATTCTCGCGCGGTATTGGCAGAACTTCGTAATTTCTAGTCTCTAGCTTAGCTTTGATGCGCTGGCTTTATTACCTTCTGAAATGTTTGCTAGGCGGTTTTGTTGCTATGCAAATTTACTTTGTTATTCAGATAGGATTGTGGGTAGCGCTTGATCCAAGCAGCACTGCATTTCAGCGGGCTGAACGTTGGAGATTGTGTGGCTTAAATTGGTCATGTCCAGTGCAATCATCCTGGGTTCCGTATGACAAAATCTCGGTCAATCTCAAGCGTGCTGTTTTGGTAAGTGAAGATGACATCTTTTTTCAGCATATGGGTGTCCGGGTTCAAGATATGAAGAAAGCTTGGACTAAAAACGCCCAAATCATGCAACAGGGTAGCGCTAAATCCAAAACTGCTTTGCGTGGCGGCTCTACGATTACGCAGCAGTTAGCAAAAAACCTTTTTCTTTCTTCTGAGCAAAATTATTTTCGAAAAGCTCAGGAGCTCATCATTACTGGCCTACTTGAGATGATGTTATCCAAGCAGCGTCTTTATGAGATTTATCTAAATTCAGTAGAGTGGGGAGAAGGCATCTTTGGTATTGGTGCTGCCTCTCAGCATTACTATGGAGTTAAGCCGGCATTGCTGAATCGAGAGCAGGCTGCTTCACTAGCCTCAGCATTGCCAGCGCCGAAGTGCTTCGATAAAGTGAAGTATTGCCGTAAGGCTAATATTCATTTCCCTACGCGACAAGATTTTATTTTGGGAAATATGGATAGAGTGGCTTTGGCACCCGACCCAAAACCCAAAATCCGTTAGTTTTGTTTATCTGCCGCAGCTCTTAATGCATCTCTAGTGGCGATCGCTACTTTTCTAGCTGCCTCAGCAAAATCATTACCAGAGCTGGCGTATAGGATTGCTCTAGAGGAGTTAATCACCATTCCTCTGCCGGGCTCATTTGGAATGCTCCCTGCTTTTACGGTTGTATCAATATCGCCACCTTGAGCGCCAATGCCTGGGATAAGCAATGGCATCTCGCCCACAATTGCTCTTACCTTAGTAATTTCCTCTGGGAAGGTTGCCCCGACTACTAGACTGATCTGTCCAGAGGAATTCCACTGTTCTGCTGCCAGCCTGGCGAGATGCAGGTAAAGTGGCTCGCCATTGGGCGATACATTCAAAAACTGAAGATCAGAGCCTCCTGGATTAGAGGTGCGGCATAAAACAATCACACCTTTGCCAGGATGCTTTAAGAAGGGTTCGATAGTGTCAAAGCCCATATAGGGGTTCACAGTCACTGCATCTGCACCATAACGCTCAAAAGCCTCTAGGGCGTAGTGGTCAGCCGTACTGCCGATATCCCCACGCTTCGAGTCTAAGATGACGGGAACATGAGGGTATTTATCTTTAAGGTAACTAGTGAGCTTTTCTAGCTGAGCTTCTGCTCGTTGGGAGGCAAAGTAGGCGAACTGGGGTTTAAAGGCGCAGGCCGTATCCGCAGTTGCATCAGCGATCTCACGGCAGAACTCAAAAATTCCCTCAGGTTTGCCCTGAAATACGGCGGGCAAGCGCTTCGGATCTGGATCAAAACCCACACACAACATGCTGCCTTGGGAAGCCCATGCAGACTGGAGTTGCTGGGTAAAGGTGTTTGGGCTGGGGTTCATTGGGATTAAGCTTATTTTAGTGAAACTGTCATGAGCCATAGGATAAACTAGCAACCATTCTTTAGGAGTTCACCATGATCAACTTGTTCGTCCTGCAAAATGGCCGCCTCTCTCAAGAGCAAGTGGAAGATCGCAATGAATTGTTGCAATACTCTAACCCTATCTGGATCGACGTAGTTGACCCTGAAGAGGAAGAGCTTATCTGGATTAAAGAGGCCTTTGGCGTACTTTTGCCCGAATTGGATGATTTGGGCGACTTAGAGGCTTCTGCCCGTTATTTCGAGGCTGATGACGGCCATCTGCATATTCGTACTGATTTCTTGTTGGATGAAGAAGAAACCTCTCGTAACGTGCGAGTCGCTTTCGTGATGACTAAGCAAGTTTTATTCTCGATTCATGATGAGGATTTACCGGTGTTCCGCTTGGTACGTTTGCGTGCCCGTTTGCGCCCTGGCTCAGTGAGTAACGCCAAAGACGTTTTACTCGACTTGTATTCCACCGACGCTGAATATTCTGCAGATGCTTTGGAAGAGGTTTATGAAAATCTCGAGCTAGCAGGTAAGCGCGTCTTGCAAGATGAAATTACCGATAACGATGCAGAAGAAGTGCTCGAAACAATTGCTAAGGAAGAAGATACGAACGGACGTATTCGTCGTAATGTGATGGATACCCGCCGTGCATTGTCTTTCCTAATGCGTAGCAAATTATTGTCTGATGAGCAGCAAGAAGAAGCTCGTCAGATTTTGCGAGATATTGATTCACTAGAAAACCATACCGCTTTCTTGTTCGATAAGATCAACTTCTTGATGGATGCGACAGTTGGTTTTATTAACTTGAACCAAAGTAAGATCATCAAGATCTTCTCGGTGGTATCGGTTGCCTTAATGCCGCCAACTTTGTTGGCGAGCGTATGGGGCATGAACTTCCGCTACATGCCGGAGTTAGAGCAAACTTGGGGTTATCCAGTTGCCATCATCTCCATGGTGATTTCTGCAATGATTCCATTGGGCTACTTCCGCCACAAAGGTTGGTTAAGCTCCCGCTAATTCACTAGGTGTTTTTGGGTTTAAGCAATTCCAAAAATTGAGAGAGCGCAAAATCACGCGCTTGATTCCGCACTATTTGACGGTTACCGTTGAAGTGTTTTGTTAGCGTGACAATATTAACAATATCATCTCCAACACTCTCTTTAACTGCCCAACCGAAGCAGACAGTTCCAACCGGTTTTTCTGGTGAACCACCTGTTGGACCAGCAATACCAGTTATAGAAATAGCGACATTGACATTGGCATTGCGTAGCGCCCCCTCAGCCATTGCTTTGGCAACTTGCTCGCTTACTGCGCCAAAAGATTCGATTGTTTCTGCTGGAACGTTTAAGCATTCCGATTTTGCCGCATTGCTATAGGTAATATAGCCTCGCTCTAGCCAATTACTTGAGCCTGCCAAGTCCGTCAGGGTTGCACAGACAAGGCCACCAGTGCAGGATTCAGCCAAGGCAATTTTCCAGCCTCGGTTCATCAGAGTCTGTGCAACAGCCCTCGCGATTTCATGTTGAGGATCAGTATTATTTTTCATGAGAAATATCTCAGTCCAATTTGTACAAGTGCGATTGTGAGAAGCGTAAAAAATGCGGCAGCCAAATCATCGGCAATGATTCCGAAACCACGCCAGAATATTAAGCCCTTACTTGATGGAGAGGCATCCTCACCACCTTCTAAATGTTTAAAGTGCCTATCAATCATTCCTATAGGCCCCGGTTTTATGGCATCAAAAAATCGGAATAGCGCAAATGCCAAAATCTGTACCCATAAGTTGCTTGGCATGATAAAAACCAGCACGAGCCAGAAGGCGATCACCTCATCCCACACAATTCCGCCAAAATCTTTTTTCCCTAACTCTTCGCTGACTTGTCCACAGATCCAGCAACCCATTGGGATTCCTACGCCAATGATCCATAGCCATGCTTCGGTGGGTAGAAAATAATCGCCTAATAAGAATGCAGCCCAAGCCCATAATGTTCCTGCGGTACCGGGAGCAAATGGCACTAAACCACTGCCTAAGCCGAAGGCCAGGGCGCGGGTCGGTTTTTTAAAAACCCAACTAAAGTTAGGAAGGTTCGCTTCCTTAGATGGGTTATTGGATTTAGTGTTCATGCAAAGTGATCAAAAGATTTCAGCAGCTGATGTGCCTCATCTGTATTTAAAGTCTTTCCTGCACTATTAATAATGAGGATTTCAGGGGCAAGGTATTGCATGGGTTTGATGCTACCAATTTTCGTGAGCGGAAGATTCAAACTTGCACTAATTTTGGCAATCACATCTCGCTTACTAGTTGATGCTGTAAAGCAAAGTTCATAATCATCCCCGCCACTCGCTGCATATTGACTTTGAATTGCTTGCGATTGCTTGGCTAGGGTGGCTGATTTAGGAATCCGATCTAAAAAGATTTCAGCATCTTTTCCTGATTGTTTAAGGATATGCCTCAAGTCGCCTAACAGACCATCGGAGATGTCCAAGGCGGAGTTGGCAACACCCCTTAAGGCAATGCCTAAATTTACTCTAGGCGTGGGTTGGTGCATACGAACTTGAATATGCTCGAGCTCATCATTTGATAAGGTAATTTCATGACGCAGCGCAGCAAGAGTAAGTCTCGCATCACCAACCGTTCCTGAAACCCAAATATCATCTCCTGCCAATGCCCCTGATCTACGAATGGCTTTTTCTTTCGGGATATCTCCCAAAGCGGTGATACAAATATTGAGAGGGCCGGCAGTGGTATCGCCGCCAATTAGAGGGCAGCCATATTCATGTGCGATTGCAAATAAGCCCTTACTAAAAGCTGCTAACCATTGTGGATTTGACTCTGGTAGCGCTAGTGCCAGGGTAAAACCTATCGGTTTGGCGCCCATGGCTGCTAGGTCAGAGAGGTTTACGGCTAGCGCTTTCCAGCCCAGCCACTCTGGGTTGGCATCAGCAAAAAAGTGCCGCCCGCAGACCAACATGTCGCTCGTAACGGCAATTTCTTCAGTGCGGCCAGATTCTAGTAAGGCGCAGTCATCGCCTATCCCCAAATTCACTGCGCCTGGATTGTTGGCAAGCATGAGTTCTGACTGCGTTTTGAAGAAACGTTGGATCAGGTCAAATTCGCCAAGTGGGGTAGTTTGAGATTGCATACCCCATTTTATGGCTCTTAGGATCTTTCATGCGGAAGGAATAGAATTAGAAGCTTGAATACGTCTGATTGATGAGTGAACCGATGAGCAAACCAAGCAATAGCAGCAAAGAGCAACAAATAGCGGACTTAAGAGCGGCTGCCCTTCACTATCACGAATTTCCTGTGCCAGGAAAAATTGAAATTGCTCCAACAAAGCAGTTGACTAATCAGCGAGACTTGGCGCTTGCCTACACCCCTGGTGTTGCAGCGGCTTGTGAAGAAATCGTAAAAGATCCTGCAAATGCATTCCGTTATACAGCGCGAGGTAATTTAGTCGGTGTGATTACTAACGGTACCGCAGTATTAGGTTTGGGAAATATTGGACCATTGGCAAGTAAGCCAGTGATGGAGGGTAAAGCAGTTCTCTTTAAGAAATTTGCTGGCATCGATGTTTTCGATATTGAAGTCAATGAAAACGACCCAGAAAAATTAGTGGAAATTATTGCTGCGCTGGAGCCAACCTTTGGCGGTATCAATTTAGAGGATATTAAAGCGCCAGATTGTTTTGTTGTTGAGCGTAAGCTACAAGCGCGCATGAAAATTCCTGTCTTTCATGATGATCAACATGGAACAGCGATTGTGGTTGCCGCTGCGATTCTTAATGGCTTGAAAGTAGTTGGCAAAGATGTTGCGAATGTGAAGCTAGTTACTTCAGGCGCTGGTGCAGCTGCTCTAGCTTGCTTAGACCTGTTAGTCGACCTCGGCATTCCTCGTAAAAATATTTGGGTTACCGACCTGGCTGGTGTTGCTTACAAAGGCCGCAAGGAACTGATGGATCCTGAGAAGGAGCCATTCTGCCAGGAGACAGAATTACGTACGCTCGATCAAGCAATTGAAGGCGCAGATATTTTCTTAGGTCTTTCTGCTGGTGGTGTATTGAAGCAAAGCATGGTGATGAAGATGGCGCCTAAGCCATTGGTTTATGCCTTAGCAAATCCAACACCTGAGATTCTTCCTGAGGATGTCAAAGAAGTACGACCGGATGCTGTGATGGCTACAGGTCGGACTGATTATCCAAACCAAGTCAACAACGTACTGTGTTTCCCATTCATCTTTCGTGGGGCTTTAGACGTCGGCGCCACAACTATTACCCGTGGCATGGAAGTCGCAGCAGTTAGAGCTGTAGCGGAGTTAGCGCAAGCCGAGCAGAGCGAAGTAGTCACCTCTGTTTATGGTATTGAGAACCTTTCTTTTGGCCCAGATTATTTAATTCCGAAACCATTTGATCCACGCTTGATTACCGTAGTCGCACCTGCGGTTGCTAAGGCGGCGATGGATGATGGTGTTGCACTGCGTCCGATTAAAGACTTTGATGCTTACCGCAATCAATTACAACAGTTTGTGTACCACTCTGGCACTTTGATGAAGCCACTATTTAGCATTGCTAAACGTGTGCCTGCAGCTCAAAAACGCATTGTATTTGCTGAGGGTGAAGATGAGCGCGTATTACGTGCAGTACAAATTATTATTGATGAGCATCTAGCTTCACCCATTTTAATTGGTAGGCCGGCGGTAATTGAGCATCGTATTGGCAAATTTGGCTTGCGTATTAAAGCTGGTGAAGACTTTGAGATCGTGAATCCAGAGAGTGATTCACGCTTTCGAGACTTCTGGCAAACCTATTTAGCGCTGACTGAGCGTAAGGGTGTTACTGCCTCTTTTGCCAAGTTAGAAATGCGTCGCCGCAATACCTTGATTGGATCGGTCATGATTAGCAAAGGCATGGCTGATGGCATGATCTGTGGAACGGTCGGCAACTCTGCAACACATTTGAAATATATTGATGAGGTGATTGGTCACGAGCCTGGTGCCAATGTCTACGGGGCAATGTCTGGTTTGATTTTGCCGGGTCGCCAAGTATTTTTAGTGGATACTCATGTCAACATCGATCCAACTGCAGAACAGTTAGCTGAGTTGACATTGATGGCAGCGAGCGAGATGCGTAAATTAGGTTTAGAGCCTAAGGTTGCACTTCTGTCCCATTCCAACTTTGGTTCAAGCAGCGCTCCATCTGCAGTCAAAATGCGTGAAGTATTGGCTTTGATTCAAAAAGCTGATCCTGAATTAGAGGTGGATGGTGAGATGCATGGTGATAGCGCTTTGGATGCAAGCATTCGTGCTGGCGCAGTGACTTCGTCCCCATTGAAAGGCGATGCCAATTTATTGGTTCTGCCAAATATTGACGCCGCTAATATCTCTTATAACTTGTTAAAGACTGCTGCTGGAAATGGAATCGCAATCGGACCTTTGCTCTTAGGTGTTGCTAAGCCTATTCATATTCTGACGCCGGCAGCTACCGTGCGTCGTATTGTTAATGTGACTACTTTGGCGGTAGTTGAGGCAGCAAGTAATGCCAGGGGCGTGGCTTAAGAGGTAAATTAGACTTTTTTATGTTAGTTCGTAATTACTAACATAAATAATTATTATATAAATCAATGGTTTATATAAAATGTGCTGTAATTGGGCTTGATTTGATGGCGTGTTAAGGGTAACCTAGCACCCATCATGAATAATCGCTCTGAAAACGGCACTACAGTAGGCTTTGAAGAACACAGTCGAGCTGAAAGTTGGGATAGCAACGATCGACTTGAAACTGAGTCATCTGCTGCCAATATCTATGCCGAGGGTGGTTTATCTCGTTTACAAACCTATGCAGCAAATCAAGTTTCGGGGAAAAAAGTGACAGCTTCTTGGCGCGCCGCTTTGGCCGTTCGTGATGCCGGACCGCCGGCAATGTTGCGCAGTGTGCGCCCTAATATTGTTCAATCTATTCGTGCTTTCCGCACTCCTGACCTCCAGGAAGCTGCTACTGAGCTTGGCCAGCATTTCATTTACGCTAATTGTGCAAATGCAATGACCAAAGGCGAAGTTTTGGAGGCGATTGCAATTGCCTATACATTTACTAAGCAGCAGGCAAAGAATTTTGATCCTTTGCTGGATGCTTTGACAACAACAGTAGATAAGTCTGGCCCTCAGCCAGGTTTTGTAGTGGTGCTTGAAGGTTTGCCTTGCACACAGAAGTTTGACAAGGAAGCTCGTGAGACGCTGCTTGATGTATTCCGAGATGCAGTAGATTTCTGGTCTGAGCGTCGCACCCCGTACCGCGTCTTCTATTCTTTTGCCTAATTAGCAGTAACTGGTAAAGACTTAAAGCAGTATAAATCGCCTCTATTTGAGGCGATTTTGCATTTCTGGGCCCCAAATGCTGTGAACAGCGGTGATTGCCACAATTCCAGCTGTCTCGGTACGCAATACACGATCACCCAAAGAAACAAGTTGATAGCCAGTTGCTTGAGCCTGCGCCTCTTCTTCTGGGGAGTGACCACCTTCAGGTCCAATCATCAAGACGACATCTTGAGGCGGGGTATTAATAAGTACTGAATACAAGCTTTTATCGGTATCTGGGCTTAAAAGTAATTTAAGTGTGGCTTTTTGTGGCTTCTGTAGATAACTTTCAAAACTTTGTATGGGCTCAACTGTCGCTAAGACGGTACGATCACATTGCTCACATGCGGCCTGAACAATCCCTTCCCAATGCAAAAGGCGTTTTTGAGCCCGCTCAGCATCGCTGGAGCGCGTCAATTTAATGACTGAGCGTTCACATTGCAGTGGGGCAATAACCTGAGCACCAGTCTCTATGGCCTTTTCAATCACCCAATCCATCTTATCTCCCCCAGCAAGTCCTTGGGCCAGGGTGATGGCATAGGGGCTCTCACGATGGGTATCTTGGCGAATGTCACTTAGCAAGGCTTCCCCAGATTTATTGCTCAGGGAAAGCAGTTTTGCTTGGGCAACTTGGCCCTTACCATCAAAGATGGGGAAAAATTCGCCAACCTGAATGCGACGGACGCGCAAATGATGGGCGAGCTCTGGGGTGAGGGCATTTGGCTTTTGGTTTTCCCATGGCCCGGGAAGATAAAATTGAGGCATTACTGAAATATAGCTAATTAATTTCCTAGAGACCTAATTTACGATGTCAAACCTTCAAATTCGTATGGCAAACGCCATTCGTGCTTTATCCATGGATGCAGTTCAACAAGCCAATTCTGGACACCCTGGAATGCCTATGGGCATGGCTGATATTGCTGTCGGTCTTTGGAATGAGCATTTGCAACATAACCCAACTGATCCGCATTGGATGAATCGAGATCGTTTTGTTTTATCGAATGGCCATGGATCGATGTTGTTGTATTCACTTTTGCATCTCACGGGATATGACCTACCAATAAGTGAGTTAAAAAATTTCCGTCAATTACATAGTAAAACTCCTGGACATCCTGAGTATGGAATTACTCCTGGAGTAGAAACAACTACCGGCCCTCTCGGTCAGGGTATTTCAAACGCGGTTGGAATGGCGCTTGCAGAAAAATTATTAGCAGAAGAATTTAATCGTCCTGGACATGACATTGTTGATCACTACACCTATGTATTTTTAGGTGATGGCTGTTTGATGGAAGGTATTAGCCATGAAGTCTGTTCATTGGCCGGCACGCTGAAGTTAAATAAGTTAATTGCACTTTGGGATGACAACGGTATCTCAATTGATGGCAAAGTAGTTGCTTGGTTTAATGAAGATACGCCCAAGCGTTTTGAGGCGTATGGTTGGAATGTGATTCGTGATGTCGATGGTCATGATGCGGAGGCGATATCAAACGCCATTACTAAAGCCAAGAAAAGTGATAAGCCGACATTGATTTGCTGTGAGACTGCGATTGGTAAAGGCTCACCAAACATGGCTGGTAGCGATAAGGTGCATGGCTCCCCATTGGGTGCGACTGAAATAGCTGAAACACGGGTAGCAATGAACTGGCCATATGCACCGTTTGAAATTCCGAAAGATATCTACGAAGCATGGGACTTCAAGAAGCGCGGCCAAGCTGCTGAGCATGAATGGAATAAAAAATTTCAAGCTTATCGAAATAAATATCCAGAGTTGGCTTCAGAATTACAACGTCGTATGCAAGGTGACTTGTCTAAGGATTTTTCATCCACCTTAGAATCCTATCTCAAGGTCTGCCAAACAAAAGCTGAAATCATTGCTACTCGTAAGGCTAGTCAAAATGCGATTGAGGCATTAGCGCCTGCTTTGCCGGAGTTTATGGGGGGCTCTGCAGACTTAACCGGTTCCAACTTGACCAATTGGTCGACATGTCAAGCTGTACGTTCGAATCAATGGGGTAATCATATTAATTATGGTGTTCGTGAATTTGGTATGAGCGCCATCATGAATGGCATTGCTTTGCATGGCGGATATATTCCATTTGGCGGTACGTTCTTAACCTTTTCTGATTACAGTCGCAACGCATTGCGTATGGCCGCATTGATGAAGCTGCGCACCATCTTTGTGTTTACGCATGACTCTATTGGTTTGGGTGAGGATGGCCCCACACATCAATCCGTTGAACATATTGCCAGCTTACGCTTGATACCTAATTTGATGGTTTGGCGTCCATGCGATACCACTGAAAGTGCAGTGGCTTGGGGCTCTGCGATTCAGCGTAAGAACGGCCCTAGCGCCCTCATCTTTAGTCGTCAAAATTGCCCATTTGTTCCACGTAATGGTCAGCAAATTAAAGATATTGCTCGAGGGGGATATGTGTTGCGTGACCCCAAGCAATCCAAAATTGATGCAGTCATTATTGCTACTGGCTCCGAGATTGCTTTGGCATTGCAAACAGCAGAGCGTTTAGAGGCTGAAGGTTTTGGTATTCGTGTGGTATCGATGCCTTCGACTACAGTGTTCGACCAGCAGGATTCCACTTACAAAGCAAAAGTACTGCCTGCGGATATTCCGCGTATTGCTGTTGAGGCAGGTGTGACTGATTTTTGGTGGAAGTATGGTTGCGCAGCCGTTCATGGTGTTGATACCTTTGGTGAATCAGCTCCTGCACCAGCTCTTTATGAGTATTTCGGTTTGACTGTTAATCAAATTTCTAAAACAGTTAGTCAATGTATTGCAAAGAAACAGAAAAGATAAGAAGCCGAATCTTTCTTTAAGAATTTAATATTAGCAAGGGGAATGGAATGACAATTCGTGTCGCAATTAACGGTTATGGTCGTATTGGCCGCATGGTCTTACGCGCCTTGTATGAAGATCAAGTCAACGGCAAGCCTAGGCGGGATATCAAAATTGTTGCAATTAACGCAATGGGTGATATTGATATCAATGCACACCTGACGCAATATGATTCTGCACATGGTCGTTTTCCTGCTGAAGTCAAAGTAGATGGTGACTGTATGGTGGTGAACGGCGATCGTATCAAGATGTTTTCTACCCGCAATCCTTTGGAAACTCCTTGGGGTGAATTGGGTGTCGATTTAGTGCTTGAGTGCTCAGGTAAATTCACTTCAAAAGAAAAAGCTATGGTGCATATTTCTCAGGGTGCGAAGAAAGTCCTAATTTCCGCTCCGGGTGAAAAAGATGTGGATGCCACAATCGTTTACGGTGTGAACCAGCAAGTACTCAAGGCAAGTGACATAGTAGTTTCGAATGCAAGTTGCACAACAAACTGTTTAGCTCCATTAGTTAAACCCTTGCTAGATAAGATTGGTATCGATTCTGGTTTGATGACGACGATCCATGCCTTTACAAATGATCAGGTTTTGACTGACGTTTATCACAAGGATATGCGTCGAGCACGCTCTGCTGTGACCAGCATGATCCCTACCAAGACAGGCGCTGCAAAAGCGGTTGGTTTAGTGTTGCCAGCTTTAGCGGGACGCTTTGACGGTTTTGCAATGCGTGTGCCAGTAATTAACGTTTCTGTCGTAGATTTAACTTTTGCCGCCAGCCGTGCTACTAGTGTGGATGAGGTAAATTCCATTCTCAAAACAGCAAGCGAGGGTGAGTTGAAGGGTATTCTGGGTTTCAATACTTTGCCCTTAGTTTCCATCGACTTCAATCACGACCCGCGTCCAAGTATTTACGATGCTTCTCAGACTCGAGTGTCGGCTGATGGTAAGTTGGTCAAAGTTTTGGCTTGGTATGACAATGAGTGGGGTTATTCAGTCCAGATGCTCAATGCTGCTGAAGCCTTGATGGCTGTAAGGTAATGAATTATCGGGTTTGAGTGCTAAGTCCCTTAAATTCTTGTTTTACATGTAAAAAAGACCTCAATTGAGGTCTTTTTTCATTAACTGTGCCTATCTTTCTGAAATTAGGGCTTTGGTTTATTGCGGCAATTCTTCTTTTGACAGTGGCCATACATGGCTAAAGAATGCTCTTGAAGCTTAAAACCTAGGTTTTTGGCAATATCGCGCTGCCTTTTCTCAATCGCTTCATCAACAAACTCTTCAACATGGCCGCAATCTAGGCATACCAGGTGATCATGGTGTTGGCCCTCATTGAGTTCATAAATGGCTCTACCATCACCCTTGCTAGATTCAAAATGGCTACGGAGCAATAAACCCGCTTGTTCAAACTGGGTTAAAACCCTATAAACCGTGGCCAAGCCGATCTCCTTATCATCCTTTGCTAGGGCCATAAAGACATCTTCGGCACTAAAGTGGGTGCCACCATTTTGATGAAAAAAGTCCAAGATTTTCATGCGCGGTCCGGTCGCCTTGAGGCCAATGTCGCGTAAATCTGCTGGTGTCGGATTTTGGTTCATATTCATGGGTTTGGGAGCTAAAATCAATGTCTTAATGATACGGCCTGCCATGCAAAATTGCCTTCAACTGTTTACCCGTCTATTGAACCCTATTTTTGAGGTTCTTCGCCCTCTTTGTTCGGGTCTAATCATTGCTATTGTCGGCGTCTTCATGATTACAGCCGGCTGCACCAGTGCTGTAGATGATACTCAGCGCGCTTGGATGAATAAAGTCTTTCAGCCTTATGTCCCAGATGTTGTTCAGGGAAACTTTATTTCTAGCGAGCAATATACCAAATTACAACTTGGCCAAAGTCGCGAACAAGTTCGCCAAATTTTAGGCACACCATTGCTTGCGAGTTATTTCCATGCCAATCGCTGGGACTATGTTTTTGAGTTTAAGCGCGCTGGCCAGCAAATGAGTAAGGAACGTCGCGTAACCGTATTTTTTGATGGCGATAAATTGGTTAAATTTCAAGGTGATGCCCTGCCTACTGAGGTTGAACTAGTTGCTGAGATCGATGGCTATGCAAAATCAAAGCGCTCGTTTTGGGATGTGATGACCGGATCTAATAAGCCTCCAGTAACGCCACCTTTACAGCAACCCGAGTTACTAGTCCCTAGTCCAACTAATAATTTACCTGCTGCTACGCCTGTCAGCATCAAATAAATAGCGTATTTGAGGTGAGGTTCTGGTTGCTGTCCCAAAAAGTTAAATGAATTTCTAAATTGTTTTTATAAGAAGTGATGAATCAAATGATGAAAATTGCGATTGCTGGCGCTACAGGCCGCATGGGAAAAATGTTGATTGAGGCTGTACTTAATTGCTCAGATACTGAGCTAGTGGGCGCGCTCGAACATAACTCTTGTCCTTTACTTGGGGAGGATGCTGGCGCCTTCCTAGGTAAAAAAACAGGTGTGGCCATTACATCGGATATTGAGAAGGCTTTGAGCAGTGCTGAGTTTTTAATCGATTTCACTCGCCCAGAAGGTACTATGGCTCATTTGGCCGTGGCGCAAAAGACCGGTAGCAAAATGATTATCGGTACCACTGGTTTGAGCCCAGAGCAAATTGATAGCCTGAAGAAAGCTTCCATAAGTTTAGCCATCGTATTTGCACCAAATATGAGCGTGGGTGTTAACGCAACATTTAAATTGCTAGAGATTGCTGCAAAGATGTTGAATGAGGGTTACGACATCGAAATTATCGAAGCTCACCATCGTCACAAAGTGGATGCCCCATCCGGTACTGCACTCAGAATGGGTGAAGTAATAGCGGATGCCCTTGGTGAAAAATTAGATGATGTTGCGGTATATGCCCGAGAGGGTCATACCGGCGAGCGCAAAGCGGGATCCATCGGTTTCGCCACTATTCGCGGTGGAGATATTGTTGGCGACCACACCGTTTTATTCGCGGGTGAAGGTGAGCGTATTGAGATTAGCCATAAATCTTCTAGCCGTCAGTCATACGCACAAGGTTCTTTGCGTGCCGCACGCTTTTTGCAAGGTCAGAATTCCGGTTTGTATGACATGCAAGATGTTCTTGGCCTACGCAGGTAATCGAAGTAAATCAGTTTAGTAAATCAGAATAGAAGAAAAGAGTTGTATTGAATGAGCAAGGATTACGATCACCGCAGTATTGAAGCTGCAGCACGCGCTGACTGGGAAATTGCGCAAGCTTATAAGGTAACTGAGAACGCAGCAGACGCTTCAGGTAAGCCAAGACCAAAATATTATGCCTGCTCCATGTTGCCTTATCCATCAGGTAAGTTACATATGGGTCACGTTCGTAACTACACCATCAATGATGTGATGGCGAGACAGTTGCGCATGCAGGGCTATAACGTATTGATGCCAATGGGCTGGGATGCGTTTGGTATGCCTGCTGAAAATGCGGCGATTCAGAACAAAGTACCGCCAGCTAAATGGACTTACGACAATATTGCTTATATGAAAAAGCAAATGGCGGCTATGGGTCTAGCAATTGACTGGTCGCGTGAAATAGCCACATGCAGTCCTGACTACTACCGCTGGAACCAATGGCTTTTTTTAAAGATGCTTGAAAAAGGTATTGCTTATCGTAAGACCCAAGTGGTCAACTGGGATCCAATTGATCAAACGGTATTGGCAAATGAGCAGGTGATTGATGGGCGGGGCTGGCGCTCTGGTGCTTTGGTTGAAAAACGCGAGATACCAGGATACTACTTTAATATCACCGCTTATGCAGAGCAATTGCTTTCTGGCTTGGATAGTTTAGGTTGGCCTGAGCGCGTCAAGACGATGCAGCAAAATTGGATTGGGAAGAGCCGCGGTGTACGTTTTGCATTCAAGCACGAGATTCAAGATGCACATGGTAATTTTGTTCAGGATGGTCAGTTGTATGTATTTACAACGCGTGCTGACACTATTATGGGCGTTACATTTTGCGCGGTAGCGGCCGAACATCCATTAGCAACTTTGGCGGCTGCGAATCATCCAGAGTTAGCTGCCTTTATTGAGAAATGCAAAACAGGTAGTGTGATTGAAGCAGATTTGGCCACGCAAGAAAAAGAAGGCATGTTCACGGGTTTGTATGTTACACACCCGCTTACTAATGAGCCGATACCTGTTTGGGTTGGTAATTACGTATTGATGTCTTATGGTGATGGCGCTGTTATGGGTGTTCCTGCTCATGATGAGCGCGATTTTGCATTTGCCCTCAAATATGACTTGCCGATTAAGCAGGTGATTGCTTTATCTACCACATCAGATATGTTCAACACTAGTCATTGGCAAGATTGGTACGCCCAGAAGGATGATGTTGTCTGTCTAAATAGCGGTAAGTACGATGGCCTATCTCATGCAGAGGCGGTTGATGCAGTAGCCAAAGATTTAGAGCAAATGGGTATTGGTGAAATCAAGACAACATACCGTTTGCGTGATTGGGGTATTTCTCGTCAGCGCTATTGGGGTACACCGATTCCGATCATTCATTGTGGTGATGAGCACACTCCCGGCTGTGGAGCGGTACCAGTACCTGAAGCAGATTTACCAGTTGTCTTGCCTGAAGATTGCGTGCCAGATGGTAGCGGCAATCCACTGAATAAGCGCGTCGACTTCCTAAATGTGAAATGTCCTAAATGCGGTAAGCCTGCGCGCCGTGAGACCGATACCATGGATACCTTTGTGGATTCTTCTTGGTACTTCATGCGCTATACCGGTTCAGATGCGAAGACAATGGTTGATGAGCGTAATGAGTACTGGATGCCGATGGACCAGTACATTGGCGGCATTGAGCATGCGATTTTGCATTTACTTTATGCGCGCTTCTGGACTAAGGTTATGCGCGATCTCAAGCTCATTCAATTCGATGAGCCATTCCAAAACTTGCTAACGCAAGGAATGGTACTCAATGAGACCTATTATTCTGAAGAGGCTTCTGGTAAAAAGACTTGGTTGAACCCTTTGGATGTTGAGCTTGAGTTGGATGATAAGGGTCGTCCTCAAAGCGCTAGATTGAAAGGCGATACCTCTGGCGCACCAGTCATTATTGGTGGCGTTGAGAAGATGTCTAAGAGCAAAAATAATGGTGTTGATCCTCAAGCCCTAATTGATCAATATGGTGCTGATACTGCGCGCCTCTTTGTGATGTTTGCAGCTCCTCCAGAGCAACAACTTGAATGGTCTAGCGCTGGTGTAGAGGGTGCTTCACGCTTCTTACGCCGCGTGTGGATGTATGCCAGTAGTCAGGCTGAGCCTATTCGTGCCGCCAGCGAGGTCTTGCCAAGCGATTTAAATGCTGCTGAAAAAGAATTACGTCGTGAAGTGCATACGATTTTGAAGCAGGCTAATTTTGATTATCAGCGTCGTCAATACAACACTGTAGTTTCTGCGGCAATGAAAATGCTGAATGTTTTAGAGCCTGTGAAATTAGGTGACAAGACTACAGTAAGGCCTGCCGTATTACGGGAGTGTTTGAGTATTTTGATTCGCGTACTTTACCCAGTGGTGCCTCACTTGACTCATGCTCTCTGGTATGAATTGGGTTGCGATCAATCTTTTGGCACTCTATTGGATGCATCATGGCCTGTAGTTGATGAAGCCGCTCTCATTCAGACTGAGCTGACCATCATGCTGCAAATTAACGGCAAGTTACGTGGGGATATCCGAGTTCCCGCAGATGCTACTAAAGAGCAAATTGAAGCTTTGGCTTTGCAGAGTGAGCCTGCAGTGAAGGCATTAAACGGGGGTGCGCCTAAAAAAGTGATTGTGGTGCCTGGTCGTTTAATTAATATTGTTGCTTAGATCATCAGCGAATTATTTTGAATAGAAATTAAATACATGAGCGTAAATCACCTTCGACGTACCATGCTGGGCATTCTAGCCATGGCCCCTGTCAGTGGTTTGATAGCCTGTGGCTATCGTTTACGCGGGATGGTTGATTTACCATATAAAGTCATTGCGATTACTGGCAGCCCATCGCCGCCTTTACGTGCTGATATACAAATGGCTATTCTTACTGGCACTGATGCGAAGGTGGCCATCAATCCCAAGGATGCGGATCTCATATTGGAAATCACTAGCGATATCAATGGTCGTGAAATTTTGGCCTATAACTCGAGCGGTCAAGTATCCGCCTACCGTTTAAATATCCGTGTTGGATTTAGAGCTTATGACAATGCTGGAGCAGATGTGCTGCCTGAAGCTGAGATCTACATGACGCGTGATATGGACTTCTCGGTATCCACCGTTTTGGCTACCGATGTTCAAGTGCAACAATTTTTGACTTTAATGCGTAAAGATCTTGCCATACAGATCTTGCGTCGTGTTTCCGCTTCTACACGTGCCCCACAGGTCCGAGGCTTTTAAAGAATGATGGTCAAATTGCATGGTTAAGAGCGATGCCCTGCAGATTCATTTGAAGTCGCTTAGTTCAGCGTCTTCATTAAAGCCCCTTTATTTATTTAGTGGTGATGAACCTCTCTTAATGATGGAGGCAATGGATCAGCTGCGTGCTACTGCTAAAAAATTCGGTTACACCGATCGAGAAGTTTTATTGCAAGAGCGCGGTTTTGATTGGAGCTCGCTCTTAAGTGCCGGTCAAACCATGTCCTTATTTGGAGATAAGCGCTGGGTAGAGTTGCGCATACCAACAGGCAAGCCTGGGCGTGATGGTGCTGACGCGCTGAAGCAGTTCTCTACTCAAATCGAATCTCAGGTAGTCGGCTCAGAAGGGCCAGATACGATTTTTTGCATTATCTTGCCCAAGTTAGATGGCAAGACCAAAGCCTCTGCTTGGTTCAGCGCTCTTGACGAGGCAGGTATGGCAATTCAGTTGGATTCCTTGGATCGCACTCAATTGCCACAATGGATTGCCGGGCGCCTAAAAAAGCAGGGTCAAGAGGTACAGCCAGGCCCTGATGGACAAAGAGCATTAGCCTTTATTGCTGAGCAGGTAGAGGGAAATCTGATCGCTGCTCACCAAGAGATCCAGAAGTTGGGCCTATTACATCCTGCTGGTGTTTTGACGGAAGAGCAAATTCGGTCTGCCATCCTGAAAGTGGCGCGCTATAACGTCTTTGAATTGACTGAGGCAATGCTGGCTGGCGATCTAGCTCGTCTGAATCGGATGTTGGATGGCCTCAAAGGCGAGGGTGAGCCTTTGGTCTTGATTCTGTGGAGCGTAACTGAAGAGCTTCGGATACTATCGAAACTAAAGGCAGCAAGTGATGCGGGTGAGTCTGTGCAAAACTTAATGCGTGCCAATCGTATCTGGGGGAATAAGGAGCGCTTATATCCTATGGCTCTAAAACGGGTGCAGCCTTTAAAGTTGCGTAGAGCTATGCAAGTAGCTGCAGGTTTGGATCGTCAAGCCAAGGGACTGCATGCAGCGGAGTTGCCGGCAGATCCTTGGGATGGTTTGCGTTTAGTAGGCAATCTATTGCGTTAAAAGTTTTTTGGATATTTGAAGTAGATATTAGTTAACAATTTTCATTAGACATAGTCAAGATATGAGTAATTCAACGAATACCATTCAGCAGATGATGCAAGATATTGGCCAACGTGCTCGTCAGGCCTCGCGTGCAATGGCGAGAGCATCTGGTGAGCAGAAAAATCAAGCGCTATTACATATTGCGAAGTTAGTTCGTGAGCGTTCTGATGAAATTCAGCGGGTCAATGCATTCGATGTTGCTCGCGCCAAAACCAATGGTCAAGATGCTGCATTTATTGATCGCCTGACGATGACCCCAAAGACGATTGAGTCAATGGCGTTGGGCTTAGAACAAATCGTTTCCCTAGAGGATCCGATTGGAAAGATGACAGCACTACAAAAACAAGCTTCTGGTATTGAGCTTGGTCAGATGCGAGTCCCGTTAGGTGTGATTGGTATTATTTATGAGTCTCGTCCTAATGTGACGATTGATGCTGCGGCACTATGCCTCAAATCTGGTAATGCCGTTATTTTGCGTGGTGGATCAGAAGCAATTGATTCAAATTCTTTATTGGCGCAATGGATTCAGGAGGGGCTTGACGCAGCGAATTTGCCTAAGGATGCAGTTCAGGTTGTAACTACTACCGACCGTACTGCTGTTGGTGAAATGATCACTATGACTGAATATATCGATGTGATTGTGCCTCGTGGTGGTAAAAGTTTGATTGCCCGCTTGATGGCAGAGGCACGCGTACCGATGATTAAGCATTTGGATGGCATTTGTCATACCTATATTGATGCGGATGCTGATATAGCAATGGCAATTAAGGTATGTGATAACGCTAAAACCCAACGCTATGCACCTTGTAATGCGATGGAAACCCTCTTGGTCAACAAAGACATTGCCCCGCAAATATTGCCAGCTCTCTGCAAAATATACCAAGATAAGGGTGTTGAATTACGTGTCGATCCCATCACCCGGAAGACTTTAGAGGCTGTTGGATTTCAGGGTCTGGTGATGGCGACCGAGGAGGATTGGAAAACAGAATATTTGGCACCGATTTTGTCAATTAAGACTGTTACAGATATCGACGAAGCAATGGGTCATATCGAGCAGTACGGTAGCAAGCATACCGATGCCATCATTACCAACAATCAAGCGCAGGCAAATCGTTTTTTGCGAGAAGTCGATAGCGCGAGTGTGATGGTCAATGCTAGCACCCGTTTTGCTGATGGCTTTGAATATGGCCTCGGCGCTGAGATTGGTATCTCCAATGACAAATTACATGCTCGTGGCCCTGTCGGTTTAGATGGGCTTACTTCTCTTAAATATATCGTCATGGGCCATGGCGAGATACGTACTTAATCTATTTAACTCAATCAAATAAGCACAAAACGGAAATAATTCATTATGGGTAATGCATATTTATGGACTAAGACACTTCATATTGTCTTAATTGCCTCTTGGTTCGCGGGCTTATTCTATCTTCCCCGAATTTTTGTGAACTTGGCTGATGAAAAAAATCCTGAAGCATATGCCCGTCTGCTGGGTATGGCCAATCGCTTATTTAGATTTATGACAATATTGGCGATACCCGCCGTATTGCTGGGCTTGGCCCTGTGGCTACATTTTAAGATTGGCGCCGGTGAGGGCTGGATGCATGCCAAAGTGTTCTTTGTCCTTTTGGTAATTGGTTATCACCATGCTTGTTGGGGTCTGCTGAAGAAATTTCGTAAATCTGTCAATACTCATTCAGGGGTTTGGTACCGCTGGTTTAATGAGGCACCCGTCCTTCTTCTATTCATCGTAACTACTTTAGTGGTGATCAAGCCCTAATGCTTTTCCTCATTTAATGTTTTTATTTCATCTTTTTAGATTGCTAGCCTCATGAGATTTTTTGTTGTTTGTCCAGGCGGACTAGAAGTGCCTCTTGCAAAAGAGCTAGCAAGTATTGCGCAGCGCCCAGACTGTAAGGCATTGGGTGCTTGGGTGCTTGATCCCACACCTACCAGTCCTACAGGTGGAATAGGCTTAGCAGCCCCGCTTTCTGCTGCAATGGCTTTGAACCTACATTCACGAATTGCAAGTCGAGTTTTACTCCAGATGGCTGAATCACCATACCGCCAAGAAGAGGACCTCTATAAATTAGCCAGTGGCTTAGCGTGGGAAGAGTGGTTTTCATCTAAACAGACCTTGCGGGTTGATGTAACTGCACATCGCTCACCATTGAAGAGTTTGAATTTTGCGACTCTCAAGATTAAGGATGCAATTGTTGATCGCTTGCGTGATGTCACTGGCGATCGTCCTAGTATTGATACTGCTTTTCCGGACGTGCGTGTCCAAGCTCATCTGACTGCGACACATGTTACGATTTATTTAGATACCTCAGGCGAAGCATTGTTTAAACGTGGTTGGCGAGATGAAAAAGGTGACGCACCTTTAAAAGAAAATCTTGCGGCAGGTATCTTGTCAATTACCGGGTGGCGTCCTTCGCAAACCTTATTTGATCCCATGTGCGGCAGTGGAACCTTTTTGATTGAGGCTGCACAAATAGCTTTGGCTATTCCGCCAGGAGCGATCCGAGCGGGAATGTATGGAGATGATGCAAAGCCTAATCGCTTGGCCTATCGTCCATTAGTAACTTCTGCTCATGGATTTGGGTTTCAAAGACTGAAACCTTTTAATGAGACTGCAGAGCAAAAGCGCTGGACTTCCCTAAAAGAGGCTGCACAGACTGAGATGATGGAGAAGCGAAAACAATTCCCAGACTCAGAATCTTTGGGCATTAGTGGCGGCGATATTAATGAGCGCTTGGTAGCAATGTTTAAAGGCAATTGGCAGCGTGCTCAATTGCCGGACTTACCAGTAACTCGTCAAATTGATGCTTTGGCTAGTAAGCCGCCAGTAAATACCAAGGATGGTGTGATGCTATTAAACCCACCCTATGGCGAGCGCCTAGTAATCAAGGGTGGACGAGGCCAGGATCGTTCTGCAGGCGGGGACACGGAGCAGGGCTCATATGAGCAAAATGAGGAGCCAGAAGATCGCTTTGCTTTTAATCTAGAGACTGGGCGTCAGAGCGCTAAGCGTTCTAGCCGTGAATCTCTTAAAAAGCTACAAGCCCAAGAACAACAGGATCCGAAATTTGTGGAGTTCCTAAGACAGTTCGGCCAGCACCTCAAGGATGCTTTTGGGGGTTGGAACGTTTTTGTACTAACGGCAGATATGGCATTGCCAGGTCAGTTACGCATTAAGGAGTCTAAGCGGACCCCTTTATTTAATGGTCCGTTGGAATGTAGACTGTTTAAATTTGAGATGCATGAAAAGCGCGCTGTGCCAGCAGATTTAAAATAAAGAATATATATAAGAAAGTCAGCAATGGAATTTAAAACCTATATGTGTTTAATTTGCGGTTGGGTCTATGACGAAGCTGCTGGTTTGCCTGAAGAGGGTATTGCAGCTGGCACACTTTGGAAAGATGTGCCCATGAATTGGACTTGTCCTGAGTGCGGTGCGCGTAAGGAAGACTTTGAAATGATGGCGATCTAGTCGTTCAGAAAACTATTTACTAAAAATACTTTAGCAAAGGCAGGGCACCATTTTGGGACAAAATGACATCTTATTTGAGCGGGCGCAAAAGACTATTCCTGGGGGCGTAAACTCGCCTGTACGTGCTTTTAGGCAAGTAGGGGGCACACCCCGTTTCGTAGCTAAGGCTAAGGGCCCTTATTTCTGGGATGCTGAAGGCAAACGTTATATCGATTTAATTATGTCTTGGGGGCCGATGATTGCGGGCCATGCAAACCCCGAGGTAGTTGAAGCGGTAAAACGGGCTGCTGAAACAAGCTTTAGTTATGGAGCGCCTACTGAAGGCGAGATTGAATTAGCTGAACGAATTTGCCAATTGGTTCCCAGTATTGAGCAAGTACGCATGGTGTCCAGTGGTACCGAGGCTACGATGAGTGCACTTCGCCTTGCTCGTGGCTATACCGGTCGCGACCTGATTATTAAATTTGAAGGTTGCTATCACGGGCATGCTGATAGCCTCTTAGTTAAAGCAGGCTCCGGACTATTAACCTTTGCAGACTCAACTCAAAATGCACCTTCTTCTGGGGGCGTACCACATGATTTAGTAAAACACACCCTAGTGTTGCCATATAACGATGTGGCAGCTCTGAAGGAAGTGTTTGAGAAGCAGGGTGATCAGGTTGCCGCGGTGATTATTGAGCCGTTTGCTGGAAATATGAATCTGATTAAGCCATCAAAAGCATTTCTGACAACGCTGCGTCAGTTTACTAGCCAGTATGGTAGCGTATTAATCTACGATGAAGTCATGACAGGCTTTAGGGTTGCACTGGGTGGCGCGCAATCCTTGCAAGGCATCACTCCAGATCTGACCTGCCTTGGAAAAGTCATGGGCGGCGGTATGCCGATGGCTGCCTTTGGCGGTAAAAAAGAAATCATGTCTAAGTTGGCCCCGCTGGGCAATGTCTATCAAGCCGGTACTTTATCTGGTAACCCAGTAGCAGTGGCTGCAGGATTAAAAACATTGGAGATTATTGCTCGCGAGGGTTTCTATGAGTGTTTAACTGGGCAGACCGAAAAACTGATGGCAGGATTAAAACTTGCTGCAGACGAAGTTGGCATCCCCTTTACGGTTGATAGTGTTGGCGGTATGTTTGGTTTTTACTTTGCTAATGAAGTGCCAAACTCTTTCGAGGCCGTGACTAAAACCGATATTGAGGCATTTAAGAAATTCTTTCACTTGATGTTAGATCAGGGGGTGTATCTAGCACCCTCGGCTTACGAGGCTGGATTTACTTCAATTACTCATGACAATGCTGTTTTAGAGGAGATTATTTCTGCAGCAAAAACCTCATTCAAGCAGTTATAGATTCAAGTTGTCGAGAGAAAAGTAATTACATTCTGAGTGGATGGTCATACCCATCCACTTGAATGATTTCAAGTGCCTTGCTGGGCTTGCCGGATTCTGGAATTTCCATGGCAGTCAGCTTGCCACCCCAAACACAGCCAGTATCAAGGCCAATCACATTCTTATGTCGCATGAGCCCAAGGGTTGACCAGTGCCCAAAGTAAATCAAGGTATCTTGAGTTTTTCTTTTGGGAGTCTTAAACCAAGGGATGTAGCCCTTTGGGCCCTCTTCAAAACCTTCTTTGCTATCAAACTCCATTGTTCCTGCTGGTGTGCAGAAGCGGATACGGGTTAGTGCATTGGTAATCACACGTAAGCGTTCATATCCCTTTAGGGAGTTGCTCCATTTTTTTGGAGTATTGCCATACATATTCGCTAAAAAATCTTTATAGCTTTTTTTGCGTAGCGCCTTTTCTACTTCTTGCGCACATTCAATTGCTTGTTGCAGATCCCATTGCGGTAGAACGCCTGCATGAACAGTGAGCACCCTTCCATTGCTGAGGGCCATTGGTCGATGGCGTAACCAGTCGATGAGTTCTTCCTTATCGGGCGCATTTAGGATGGGTTGAACAGTATCCAAGCCTTTGGTTTTACGTATCCCAGCATCTACTGCAAGAAGATGTAGGTCGTGATTACCAAGAATGCACTCAATACGCTTTTCTTCTTGTAATCGTTTCAGGTAGCGCAGCGTACCCAAGGAGTCAGGACCTCGATTAACAAGATCGCCTAAGAAAATCATCTTCGACTTCGCTGGAATTTTTTTGACGAGCGTTTTTAAGGAAGGTGCACATCCCTGAATATCGCCAATGGCGTAGATCTTGCTCATGCTCTATTTTAAATCCGAAAGTATCAGAGTCTTCAATAAATTAATCAGCCTAAGACTCTGGAGTAACTTTTTTTACTACGCTATAGCGAACTAAGGTCTTCTTGCGAGCTTCGTCATGGTTAACGACCGGCATAGGGTAGTCTCGCCCCAGAAGGAGGCCTGCCGCCTCTAGTTCAATATGACCAGCCTCCCAAGGTGCATGAATGGATTTTTTGGAAAGTTTGTCTAGCTGGGGTAGATACCGTTTAATGAACTTGCCCTCAGGATCAAACTTCTGGGATTGGGTGATGGGGTTAAAGATCCTAAAATACGGTTGTGCATCGCATCCCGAAGAGGAAGCCCATTGCCAGCCACCATTATTAGAAGACAGCTCAAAGTCATTGAGATGTTTTGCAAAATAACTTTCACCCCAGCGCCAATCAATCCCGAGATCTTTAGTAAGAAAGCTGGCAACCACCATACGAAGGCGGTTATGCATATATCCACTTTGGTTGAGTTGGCACATGGCAGCATCAACTAGTGGGTAGCCAGTCTTGCCGTCACACCATGCTTTAAATAGCTTTTTGGCAGTCAAGCCACTTTCCCATTCAATATTGTCATAATCGGGCTTGAAGGCCTCGCCTTTAGCTAGTCGTGGATGATTGGCCAAAATCATGAAATAAAAATCACGCCAGATGAGTTCGCTTAACCAAATCGTGGCACCCATACTCCCAGCAAGCATGCGACGATGTGCTTCACGTACTAAACCTCGAATCGAAAGCATTCCAAAGCGAAGGTGCGTAGATAAATAGCTCACACCTTTGATGGCTGGAAAATCTCTACCGATTTGATACTGATCGATTCTGTGTAGAAAGTCTTCCAGGAAACTCTGGCCACCTTCTGATCCTGGAGGAAGATAGGTTTCAATGCCAGTTGGGCAAAAACCCATCGACTCTAACGGGGGGAAGGGTGCCTTTAAGGTCTTAGGAATGGCTGCTAGCTGACCCTGGGTGAGGGAGCATTCATAAGCAGCAATATCTTTTTCTTGTAAAGTCTTGAGCCAATTATTTTTATAAGGCGTAAAAATTGAGAACACGGTATTGGAATTGGTGAGAATTTCTTTCTTCTCAAAAATGACTTGATCTTTAAAAGTCTCAAATTGAATACCTAACTTTTCCAATGAGCTATCAACTTGAGTATCACGCGCAATTGCTGACGGTTCATAATCGTGATTGGCGTATACGGTATTAACATCCAAGGTCTCCGCTATCTTCGGAATGCAAATACTAGGCCTACCGAATTGCACAATGAGTCCACCACCTTGGTTGCGTAACTGCTCGTCGATTTGCTTAAGGCCTTGCCATATGAAGTCTACACGGCGATCATGCTTAAGGCCGTTTGCATTTAGATCTTCAGTTTTTAGGGGATCCAAAATATCGGTATCGAAAATAAATACCAACCAAACCTGCTTATTATTTTTAAGGGCGTGATGAAGCGCGGCATTGTCATAAAGCCGTAAGTCACGACGGAGCCAAACCAGCGCTTTTTGCATAGCCCCTATATTAGGGCTAATTGGGCTCACTTGCTTGGCATCCTAGTAATATCCTACTAATTAATAGATTGCTAATGTATGGACACTATATTTTTTGTTTTTTCTAAGCTTGCGCAGTTTTGTATTGAGCCCTTAAATTGGGTGATTGTCTTTGTATGTCTGAGTCTGTTATTTATGAGTCTCAGAAAACCCCAGCTATGTAAGCGATTCCTGCTGCTAGCTTTGACCGATTTATTAATAGTCGGATGGTTGCCAACTTCGGAGATCTTCTTAAGGGCTCTTGAAGATTCGGTTCCTAAAGTGAGTCTTGCACAGATGTCGGAAAGGGACTTTGGCGGCATTATTATTTTGGGGGGTGCGATTGAGGGCGGGGTAATTGCTATAGATCGTGGCGAAGTGTCGATTTATTCTTCTGCTGAGCGGGTTACTAAAGCGTTTGAACTCATTCGCAAATACCCAGATCTTCCTTTTATATTTAGCGGTTTCTCTGGGCGCCTCTCCCCCAAAGGGATATCTGAGGCTGATGCATTTAAGCAGTTGATTAAAGAGCAAGGTTTGCCAGAGAAAAACGCCCACTATGAGAAGCAGTCACGCAATACTTATGAGAACGTTTTATTGATGAAGCCAATGATCTTGGAATTGGGGGCTAATGAAGCTCTGAAACCGTGGCTACTAATTACTTCAGCATCGCATATGTATAGATCGTTGAAGATTTTCCAGAAACAAGGTATTGCAGTGATCCCAGCCCCTGTCGACTATCAAACTAGTCACAGTTTGAGTTGGGGTAAATTTGATCTGGAGGATGGCATGCAAAATTGGAATAAATTGATGCATGAAGGTATTGGTCTTCTGGCCTACTGGATTACCAGAAAGATCTAGCTAGGGCAGAAATTCGGTAAAATAGACGTACATGAAATCGGCTAAAAAAGCCCCTGTGGGTCAAGATGCAGCACCCACCCAGAATTCACAGTCTTCTGCGACTGGGTCCTCAATTTCATATTCTGCCGATCATCTGGCCAACCAGTTCTTAATTGCTATGCCCGGCTTGGCTGACCCTAATTTTGCTGGCTCAGTCATCTATCTGTTTGAGCATACTGAGCGTGGTGCTATGGGCTTGGTAATTAATAGACCCACCGAGCTGGATATGGGGGCTTTATTTGAAAAGATTGAGGTCAAATTAGAGGCTGCGCCCATCTCTAGTCAACCAGTCTATTTTGGCGGTCCAGTCCAAATAGAGCGAGGGTTTGTTTTGCATAAACCCACAGCCGAAGTGCTGTATAGCTCCTCCCTTGCCGTTCCCGGTGGTTTAACTATGACTACCTCCAAAGATATCTTGGAGGCAGTTGCTGTGGGAGCTGGCCCCAATCAATTTCTGATGACCTTGGGTTATGCGGGTTGGAGTGCCGGACAGTTAGAAGAGGAAATTACCCTCAATGATTGGATGAATGTTCCCCTATCTCAAGAGCAGATGATTGATATTATCTTTAACACTCCCTATAGCCAGCGATATGAGCGGACTATGAATCATTTGGGATTTGATCCTTCTCATTTATCAGGTGAGGCAGGCCATGCCTGAGGACATCAAGCCAGACACACAATTAACGGTTATGGCCTTTGACTATGGCACTCGGCGTATTGGTGTGGCTGTCGGTAATACGCTTACCCGCATGGGACAGCCAATTAAGACCATTGCAGAAGCTTCTGGTGATGCTGTTTTCAAGGTAATTGAAGGTCTTTTGAAGGAGTGGCAGCCAAACCGCTTAGTAGTGGGCTTACCTTGTCATCCAGATGGTACTGAGCATGCAATGACTGCTAAAGCCCGTCGCTTTGGCAACCAGCTGCATGGACGCTTTCAGTTGCCGGTAGAGTGGGTGGATGAGCGATATACCTCAGCAGTTTTGGAGGCCAATCCAGACATGCGAGACAATTTGGATGCCAGGTCTGCGGTCTTGATTTTGGAGCAGTATTTTCTTGAGAAGAATTGGATTATTTGAGATGAATGCAGAGCAGTCCTATCTGAAATTATTAGAGACTTTAAGTCAGCGCAAAAAGGCAGGTGATTCATTTGAGTTAGCTGGTCTTGCAATGGGTGGCGCCTGGATTACAGAGCGTTTAGCTGCAGATTTACAGCTAGTTCACTTTGGTGTAATTAATGTAGCTTTTCATCGCGACGACTATGCTGAGAAGGGTATGACGGCCCTTCGTACCGCTAGCACGATGCCTACTAGCCTACCTTTTGAGGTGAATGGTGCAAATATCATTTTGATTGATGATGTTTTGCTGACCGGTCGTACAGTGCGCGCAGCACTCAATGAGTTATTCGATTTTGGTAGACCGGCACAAGTGGAATTAATGGTTTTAGCAAATCGTGATAATCGTGAATTACCAATCTCAGCAGATTTTGTAGGGGAGCAACTGAGCATCCCCGATAATCAAATTTTGGTTTTAGAAAAAGATGGTGCTGGTAAGTTCAGCTTCCAGATAGAGGAGCGTGCGGAATGAGTGGAGTAAACAATTCAGTGAATTCCTCAGAAAATGCCCGAGTCAATCAATTTAATGCTGCTGGGGAGTTAACCCATCTACTGACTTTGGATGGCTTACCAAAAGAGCAAATCATTCATATCCTCGATACCGCACAACAGTTTGTCAGCATTACGGATCCTGCGCGAGAAGTAAAAAAAGTTCCACTACTTCGAGGTAAGAGTGTATTTAATCTGTTTTTTGAAAACTCCACGCGTACACGCACTACTTTTGAAATCGCTGCAAAGCGTTTATCTGCTGATGTCATTAACTTAGATATTTCTACCTCTTCAACAGCGAAAGGTGAAAGTCTATTAGATACGATTGATAATTTAGTAGCAATGCAGGCGGATATATTTGTTGTGCGGCATGGTGTTTCCAGAGCGCCTATTGAAATTGCTCAACATGTTCCCGCCCACGTTCATGTGGTGAATGCGGGGGATGGTAGTCATCAGCATCCAACCCAAGGTCTGTTGGATATGTATACGATACGCCATTTCAAGAAAGACTTCAGTAGTCTCAAGGTTGCCATCATCGGTGATATTGTGCACAGCCGAGTTGCTAAATCAAATATTTGCGCACTAAGAACATTGGGCTGTACTGATATTCATGTAATTGGTCCCGAGAGCCTCTTGCCAAATGACCTGGATATGCTCGGGGTAAAGGTATTCCATAGTATTGAAGAGGGCCTAAAGGGTGTTGATGTTGTAATGACTTTGCGTATTCAAAAAGAGCGCATGGAGGTAGGTCAAGTTCCTGAGGGCGATGCGTTTTTTAAGCAGTATGGCCTCACTCCCACACGTTTAGCCTTGGCTAAGCCCGATGCAATCGTGATGCATCCAGGCCCTATGAATCGCGGCGTAGAAATTGATTCCGCTGTAGCAGATGGCCCTCAGTCAGTCATTCTCAATCAAGTGACCTTTGGTATTGCGGTGCGCATGGCTGTGATGTCCATTGTTGCTGGTAATAACTAGTTAGACTGGGTATATTCTTGAGTACTCAAAGCGCGATTCCACTAGTTACTGTGAATGATAAAAAGCGTTGGCTTATTTTGACCCATGCCTTCAATATGGATGGACGTGCTGCGAGTCTGACTATTACCGACAAGATTCCTTATCTACTAGAGGCTGGTGTCGAGCCAATTGTATTTAGCGCGATTACCGGAATTCAAGATCAACGTTTTCCGCACTATCAGTTTATTGCTTGGGGCCCATCGGGATTCCGTTTTGATTTTAGGCACTGGGTAGCGAATAAGTATGGTCGAGGTTTAATTTATAAATTCTCCACAAGAACAGTTTCATTATTACTTTCCCCGTTGATTGCAATTGAGAAGTTATTACTTGGTTACTCAAGTCAGTGGTCTTGGGCATTACCCGCTTTCTTTCATGGGTGGCGTTTAATACGTGCCGGGAAAGTGGATGTCGTCTTCTCGGTAGGAAGCGCATGGTCTGCGCATTTGGCTGGAGTGTGGCTAAAAAAGGTAACTGGCATTGAGTTGATATCCGAAGTGCATGATCCTTTGGTGATTCGTAAGAGCCCCAAAGATCAGGGCTTTGATAGACCTAAAAATCGTGATGCGCGTTTTCGGCACTATTTAGAAAATCAACTAACTCGGTTCTCTGACAAGGTATGGTGGTTTACCGATGGCGCCTTGCATTATGCAAAGGTGCGTAATTCAAATCTAAATACTCTTAATAATGCACATGGGTTTGTGGTGACTCCGGGAGCCAAGCCGCCTGGAAGTCTAGATGCCAATCAGTCACACCAATATACAGAGCAACTTAATTTATGTCATTTTGGTTCTTTGGCAAACGATCGTTCACTAGCCACCATTCTCAAGGCCTTGGTGCCATTGTTAAAAAAATACCCAGAAGCACGTGAACAGATTCGTGTTCATGCTTATGGCGCTCCTCTAGATTCACTTTCACTAGATGCAATCAAGCAATTGGGTTTTGAGGATGTTTTACTGGCACATGGTCGTTTAGAGCGAGATCCCCTTACCGGAAAATCTGGTCGAGAACGGGTGTCTGAAAAAATGCAAGCTGCTGATATTTTGATCTTATTGCATGGCAATGACGAATGGTGTGCTGAATATATCCCCTCTAAGTTTTACGATTACCTATGGACTGGTCGCCCGATTTGGGGGATTACCCACCGCAATCCGCAGCTAGACCAGATGCTGCTTGATCGTGGCGCTTATCTCAGCCCTCAACTTGATCCTGAGGCAATTGAGCTAAGCCTAGAAAGAATTTGGCTGGATTGGAAGGCTCAGAAATTAATAGAGCCTGCATGGAATCCGATTGGAGTCGATCAGGCAGTCAATACGATACTCACTGAAGTGCAGAAACGTCATGCTTAATTGAGCTGCAAAGAGGAAACCATTTGAACCAAATTGCCCTTTACTGTAAATCTTACCGAAAAGATTTTTTACGGCTCAAAAAATTAGTAGAGTCAATTCATCGGCATAATGTTGATGGAATACCGTTTTATATCTCTACTCCAGATGAGCAGAAGCCAGAAATGCTTGCCATATTGGATGGTATTGATGGATATGAATGGGTATCAGACGAATCAATTATTGCCTCAAATCCTCGCGTGCCTGCTGGGATTGAAAAGAATCGATCTGGTGGACTATCGCAACAAACAATTAAGTCGGAATTCTGGCGCTTAGGCTTGACTGAAAATTATGTTTGCTTAGATTCAGACTGTATTTTTATCAAAGATTTTCATGTGTCAGACTTTATGGCGGGTGATGGAAATCCATATACGGTCATGTATCAAAATAAAGACTATTACCAGCTTGCGATTAATCGGGGTCAGGCCAAAGTGCTTAATGAACTCAGCCTTGAAGCAGATACCGTTAAAGCTATTTTTGGGCGGTCTGGGCCAAACTACTATTGCCCATGCCCACCCTTTATTTGGTCTAGCAAGGTATGGAGATCTTTGGATGATGAGTTTTTAAAATCCAAAGGGATGACTTTATGGGATATCAATACAGCTCAACATCCAGAAACACTGCTCTATCTTGAGGCTTTACTGAACTTTAAGGCAATCCCCTTGCACCCTATTGAGCAGTTGTTCCGGATTTATTACTACGATTGGCACTATTTCTTATTACGACGAAATGGTGAAACAATCAAAAAGTTAGCGGCAAATTATTTGGGGGTAATTTATCAATCTAGCTGGGATTTAAGTATGGATCACGGCGGCTCAACTAAATCGTTTTTATCTCGTGCATTGAAAAAGATAAAGCGTTTAGGACGTTTTATACAGAGCTATTTTTAATCAATTTGTTGCTTATAATTTTTTCATATGAATTCTCCCCGACCGCTCATTCAGATTCTAGTGATTTCACTTGCCCGTTCGCTTGATCGTCGAGTCAAAGTTCAACAAGAGATGAAAAAAATATCCATACCTTGGGAGTTTTTAGATGCTATTGATGGATCGAGTCTTAAGCAGCCGCCAGTTGAATATAAGGCAAAAAAAGTTAAAAGACTGCAAGGATATTTTTTAACTCCGAATGAAATTGGTTGCTATCTTTCTCATAAAGAAGCATGGAAGCGTTGTGTAAAAGAAAATATTCCAACCTTAGTTTTAGAGGATGATTTTATTCTAAGTCCTGATTTCGAGAGCGCTCTTGCCGCGCTGCTGAACTTTCCATCTGCATGGTCATTTGTAAGACTTCAGGGCTTATATGAAGTGCCATTTCGGCCAATAGAGACTCTGAATAACATCCAATTGGTTAGAAACATTGGCGATGCTGTAGGAGCAACCGCTTATTTACTAAAACCTGAGGTGGCTCAGACCTTGATAGAGGCTTCATCAGATATTTATGAGCCAGTCGACCACTTCTTAGAGCATTATCAAAAACATGGTTTAGATTTCTTGGCTGTAAGACCCTACCCAGTAGACATCACGCGCGTTCAATCGACTATTGATGACAGGCCTGAGCGCACCCCAGTAAAAGGTTATACCAAGTTAGTAAGATCAATTTCTCGGACATTGGATAGGTGCTTTAGCACTAGCCCATGGTTTCCTAAGCATTAACTCAAGGCTGTCTTAATGAGATTTTGAAGGAAATGTTTTAGAGGTTCCAGGGTGGGACGTTTGGTAAGTAGCGCCTCACTGGAGAACCTGGAGAGAGCATCTTTTGAATGTAAAAGATTGCCTAGCTCTGAAAACCCATTGGCCGACATGGGGGCTAGGTTGATAAAAGCGTTTGGGTTGAAATCTACTCGTACATTGTCATCAGCCCAAGTGATGGGTAGACAGCCAGCCATAAATGCCTCTGGAATTTTTTCAGTGTAATAGCCTGGAAACATGCCATTTTCTGGACAAAGATTGAATGCAAAATTCTGCAGCTCATCGTATTTGATGATTCCACTTTCTAGATGATTCTTAATATTGGGGTTGAATGACATCCCAAACTCCTTGACTTCAATTTGCTCTTTGACGGCCTTGAGAAGAGTTCCTCTGGGCTCACGTAGGTGGGATGCAAAGATTGCCCCTATCTGAGGGCGTTTTAGGAAGTCATCTCCCAAAGGCTGCATGAGTCGATCAAGGTCTAAAAGTCGACCATACCGGGGATTTTGATTACCTATGACCCCTTCTCCAGACCAGTCAACCATCTCCATCCAGTAGGGGGCTCGAAAGTGCTTGGAATCTGAAATCCCAAGATCAAATGTGATTGAATAGTCAGCTTCAACATGATCGGGGCGTACATTTTCGCCTGTTTGAAATAGGCTTAGGGGGCGAAGGCTTCTTTGACCGAGCTGTGATTCTAGTGTTTGCTGAAAATTACTGACAAGTGGCCTGAGGGGCTTTGGGCACCAACCCAATTTCTTTTTACTGAAATTTTCAAATGGGCCAAGAATTAAAAGATCGCACTGGTTTGGTTTTACCCATTCGATTTGATGGCCCAAGCTTCTCCAAATAGCAGGTATCAGACTGGATTGATAGTCCCCTGGGGCGCCTATTGTAGAAACTTTGATTACGGTCATAACCCTACCCTATGGAAGCTGACATTAGATACCCATTGTAATAACTAGCTTTGATATATTTCACAAATGTAGGCGATCCTCTTAGTTAGCTAACACTGTCTAGAGAATGGCATTGCATTAGCGGCATTTGAGGGGTGAGCTAATGCATATAGCATTGAAATTGCTGTTATCTGCAATCTTTCAACGGAATATGAGGTTATCTTGGCTATTCAAGAATGACCTCATTCACACCTAATCCAATACTTATCGACCAAATATTGATGGTTTAAGTTTGTCAGCAATTATTTTTTGAAGTGAATTATCACGCATTTCCAGAAGTGGTTACTGGCGGATTTCTTTATAATTGACCTTTAATTTATATTGGATTAGCTGTGATACTAGTAACTGGGGGTGCTGGCTTTATTGGTGGTAATTTCGTGCTCGACTGGCTAAAAGTACCAGGTAATGAGGGCGTTATTAATCTGGATAAACTGACCTATGCGGGTAACTTAGCCACTCTTGTATCTTTGAAAGAAGATTCTCGTCATCTTTTTGTTCATGGAGATATTGGTGATCAAGCGTTGGTCGCACGCTTGCTGAAAGAACATCAGCCCCGTGCCATTGTGAATTTTGCTGCTGAAAGTCATGTTGACCGATCCATTCATGGTCCCGCTGAGTTCGTCACAACTAATATCGTTGGTACATTTAATTTACTGGAGTGTGCCCGCGAGTACTGGAATGGTTTGGATGAAGCTGCGAAGAAAGCGTTTCGCTTCCATCATGTTTCAACTGATGAAGTCTATGGATCACTTTCTGCTACTGACCCTGCATTTACAGAAACCAATTCCTATGAGCCTAATAGCCCATACTCCGCCTCTAAAGCTGCCTCCGACCATTTAGTGCGTGCCTGGTTCCATACCTATGGCTTCCCGGTCGTCACCACCAATTGTTCTAATAACTATGGCCCGTATCACTTTCCAGAAAAGCTGATTCCATTAGTGATTCTCAATGCACTCAATAGCAAGCCATTGCCAATTTATGGTGATGGTCAGCAGATTCGGGATTGGCTGTATGTTGGCGATCATTGTTCTGCAATTAGGGAGGTATTGGCGGGTGGTCGCTTGGGTGAAACTTATAACATCGGTGGTTGGAATGAAAAAGCCAATATCGATGTTGTGAAAACTATCTGCGCTATTTTGGATGAGTTAAAACCCCGTGCTGATGGCAAGTCCTATGTAGAGCAAATTACTTACGTTACAGATCGCCCCGGTCATGATCGTCGTTATGCAATTGATGCGAGCAAGGTTGAGCGTGAACTGGGTTGGCGACCTGCTGAGACTTTTGATACTGGTATCCGCAAGACGGTGCAGTGGTATTTGGATAACCCGGTTTGGATTGAAGGTGTAGTGAGCGGCTCTTACCGTGACTGGCTTTCAAAGCAGTACAACTGATTTGCTAGTTAGCGATTTAAGTAAGCCAACATGAATATCCTCGTCTTTGGTAAAGATGGTCAACTGGGTAAAGCTTTTCAGGCTTTGCTAGCTTCGCAATTGGCTGCTTTGGATGAGAAGCCTACCATTCTTTGTGTGGGTCGGCATGAGTGCGATCTTTCTAATAGTGCTGCATTAGACTCTCTCTTAAATCAGTTCTCACCCGATTTAATCATCAATGCTTCTGCCTATACTGCAGTTGATAAGGCTGAGACAGAAGTAGATCTGGCTTTTGCAATTAATGCTAAGGCTCCCGAGATCATGGCGCAATACGCCGCAAATCATAGCGCCACTTTTTTACATTACTCAACAGACTATGTCTTTGATGGTGAGAAATATGGTTTTTATTTAGAGGATGATCTACGTAAGCCTTTGGGTGTCTATGGCAAGAGTAAAGCTGCAGGAGAAGAGGCAATCGCCAAGGCTTTTTTGAGCGGCAAGCGTACTGGTCAATATGCCATCTTTAGAACAAGTTGGGTTTATGGTGATGGTGGCAATTTCATTCGCACCATTCTACGTTTGGCTAAAGACCGTGAAGAGCTCAAAATCATCAATGATCAATATGGCGTACCTACGAGTGCGCAGTGGCTGGCACAAGTCAGTCTAGATTTGGCGATGGATGACAATTTAAAGCCTAGACAATTTCTATCTGGTATCTATCACGCTGTTCCTGCTGGAGAAACAACTTGGCATGGCCTGGCGTGTTTAGCCGTGAAGGCAGCTCTAGATGCTGGCGTTACCATTAAGGCAAGGCCAGAGGCTATCAAGCCAATATTAGCCGTTGAATATCCGTTACCTGCCCCCAGACCTATGAATTCAAGGATGTCTACCGATAGGCTGCGTTTTGCTTTGACTCAGAGAGGCCCAAACAATTCTAACTCTTATAATGATGTGGATGGAATTCTCGAGTTTCCAGCTTGGGAAAGCATGGTGCGGGAATATGTATCTAGGCTGGCTCACGATCAATTGATTTAAATATATTTGGACTGCAATGGCGACTAATCGTAAAGGCATCATTTTGGCGGGAGGCTCTGGCACTCGTTTATATCCAGTCACTCAAGCCGTTTCTAAACAGCTCATGCCTGTCTATGACAAGCCGATGGTCTATTACCCATTAACGACTTTAATGCTCGCCGGTATTCGCGACATTTTATTAATCTCCACACCGCATGACACGCCGCGCTTTGCTGACTTGCTCGGAGATGGTTCTCAATGGGGTTTAAATATTGAGTATTGTGTTCAGCCTTCACCAGATGGATTGGCGCAAGCTTTTACTCTAGGCAAAAACTTTGTTGGTAACAATCCGAGTGCGCTAGTGCTGGGCGATAATATTTTTTATGGTCACGAGTTAGTTGATCAGCTCGATAGTGCTAATGCTCGCAGTGATGGTGCAACGGTATTTGCTTATCACGTCAATGATCCTGAGCGCTATGGCGTAGTGGAGTTTGATAAAGACTACAAAGCGCTCTCCATTGAAGAGAAGCCACTCAAGCCGAGAAGTAGTTATGCTGTAACAGGCCTATATTTCTATGACAATCAAGTATGCGATATTGCCTCGTCGATTAAGCCAAGCGCTCGTGGTGAGCTTGAGATTACTGATGTGAATCGTGTTTACCTTGAAAAGAATGAATTGAGCGTCGAGATCATGGGCCGCGGTTTTGCTTGGCTAGATACCGGGACTCATGATTCTTTACTAGACGCAGCAGGTTTTATTGCTACCCTCCAAAAGCGCCAGGGATTGATGGTAGCTTGTCCTGAAGAGATTGCTTATCGTCAAGGTTGGATTAGTGCGGAGACCGTTCAGAAGGTGGCTTTCCAGTTAAGTAAGAATAGTTATGGCCAATACTTAAGCAAGATTTTGAATGAACTCAATACCTCAGCTCAGCCAGTCTCTCTTTCTCATAAGAAGGTTGTTGGATGAATAGCTCCTCAAAGTTGCAAGTAACACCAACAGCAATTCATGATGTGCTTGTGGTGGAGCCAAAAGTCTTTGGTGATGAGAGAGGCTGGTTCACCGAATCTTTTAATGCCCAGGACTTTGCACTTGCTACTGGCTTAGAGGTTGAATTTGTTCAAGACAACCATTCTTTTTCTCGGCAATGGACTTTGCGGGGCTTGCATTATCAGTTAGAGCAAACCCAAGGAAAGTTAGTACGAGTAGTTGCGGGCAGTGTATTTGATGTGGCCGTAGATATTCGCAAGGATTCGCCTACCTATGGAAAGTGGGTAGGTGTTGAGTTGAGCGCCCAAAATCACAAGCAGCTATGGGTTCCTGAAGGATTAGCACATGGTTTCTTGGTGCTATCGGAAACTGCTGAGTTCCTCTATAAAACTACAGATTACTATCACCCTCAAAGTGAAGCATGTTTAGCTTGGAATGACCCAACTATTGGTATCGATTGGCCATTACCCTCAGGGATTGCGCCCAATATGAATGCTAAAGATGCGGGTGGTTTATCTTGGGATGCTGCACCTAAGTTTTAACTAGATCTAGCTTGGTTTTCAAAAGATAAGATAATGCTCACATGAGCAATATCCTCAACCATTCCTCCTCGGTTGTCAGTCCCAAAATCCTATTGGTGAAACTCTCATCGCTTGGCGATGTGTTGCATAACTTACCAATCGTGTGGGACTTACGTGCACGCTTACCAAATGCTCAAGTGGATTGGGTGGTTGAAGAGGCTTATGTACATTTGCTAGAGCCCTTATTGTCACGAGAAGGTTTTCAGGGTATTGATCGGATCATTCCTTTTGCCTTACGCCGCTGGAAAAGAAATCTCTTGAGTTTGGTCACTTGGAAAGAATTTTTTGCATTCAGAAAAATGCTTCGATCTACTACTTATGATGTCTTGATAGAAACTCAGGGTTTAATCAAATCCGCCATGGTTTGCTCTATGGCAAAGAAAAGTTCAAATGTTGTTATTGCTGGACTTGCTAATGCTACCGAATTTTCTGGTTACGAGCCCTTAGTACGATCTTTCTATAATCAATCAGTACAGGTGCCTACGCAGTGTCATGCAGTAGATCGATCACGCTGGGTCATGTCCTCTGCATTGGATTGGTCTTTGATTGACAGATCCAAGCCGCTTCATTTTTATCCGCCAGACTTTATTCGGCGCATTCCAAAGAGTTCTCTTGAGGGTCTCAATACCCCTTATGTTTTATGCTTTCATTCAACTGCTAGAGAAGCGAAGCGCTGGGCTAATGAGAATTGGATCAATTTGGGTAAAGACCTTGCTACTCGTGGCTATCAAGTGATTTTCCCTTGGGGTAACCCTGCCGAAAAGACTGTCAGCATGGCTCTTGCAGGACAGATTCCGGGAGCATTTGTTCCCCCAGCATTTTCGATTGAAGAGGCTTTCTCAGTAATTTCTGGGGCAGCTTTAACGGTAGGCGTAGATACAGGGCTGACACATTTGGCAGCAGTGCTTGATAGACCGACTGTAGAGCTATATTGCGACTCGCCAAGATGGAAAACCGAAGGCTATTGGTCTCAGAAGATTGCTAATGTGGGTGATATACAAAATCCACCAAGTGCTCAAGAAGTTCTTGAAGCATCTCTCAAGCTTTTACAAAATTAATTCTTTATTTTTAGCGAAGCAGGGTGTTGATTGAAATCAGATCTTCATCTGTTAGTGCTGCTACATGCGCTTTTAACTTAATTGCATTCAGAATAGTGTTGTAACGAGCCTGCTGTAATTGTGAGCGAGTAGTAATCACGGTATCGAGAGCAATTAAGACATCAAGATTAATTAAAGTTCCCACCTGAAATCCAAGCTTGCTTGACTCTAGTGCTGAGGTGGATGAGCGCTCTGCTGCCTCGTAAGCTTTAACGCTAGCTAGTCCACCGTAGAAGCCGGTAAAGGCAGCGCGGGTGTTTTGCGCAGCGGTACGGCGGGCATTGTCATAGTTAGATTTAGCCACATCTAATAAAGCAGCATTTTGACGAATCACAGAACTTGCATATCCCCCTGAGACTAAAGGTATATTCATTTGTAATGCAATGGTGTTGTTGTAAATATTAGTTTGTGATGGGGTAAGACTATTAGCCGTCCCGTTCGAGGTGTTGTAGCCTGCCGTGCCGACAAAATTGAGTGAGGGGTAGTTCAATGCTTGTGATGCCCGATAAGTGCTTTCTGCCAAATTGACTGACAGTTGACCTGCTAAAACATTAAAGTTGGCTGTCTCTGCCTGATGAATCCAGTCATCCAAGGTTTGACCTTTAGGGAGTTGTGGATTTACGCTGTCAGTAATTGGAATGACATTGCCATCTTTAAACTTAGAGCGGGGATCCTTAAGTACGCCATCGATCTTAGCCTCTTTAATTAGCGGCTTTAAGCTACCTACAGGGCGACCCGTTAATTGTTCTAGGACACCCCGTTTTACGATGAGGTCGGCTTGAGCGGCAATTTCTTGAGAATTGGCAAGATCGAATGCAGCTTGAGCGGTATTGACATCAACAATGGTTGCTAAGCCAGCATCAAACTTAGCTTGAGCAACTTCTAGTTGTTGTTTGATTAATGCTTTTTTATTGCGATACAGTTCAACATTATCTTGGCTAGTAAGCGTATCAAAGTAAGCTTGTGAAACCCGAATGATGAGATCTTGCTGCGCTAAGAAAAAGCGCATGTCCGCAATTTTGGTATTTAAATCACCTTGTTTAAATGCCTCAAATGCTGCCATATTAAAAACAGGTTGAGTAAGCGTAACCGTATAGTTTTTTTGGTCATACACCCGAGAGCCAGTGTAGGAGCTTGCTGGCTGATTGCCTGCTGTATGTTGGAAGTAACGTGTGCCACCTGGAACAGCGGTTGCCTGCGGTAGTAACAGTGATAAACCTTGCCAAAATAGTTCTTTGCTAGCCTGGTAGTTAAAGCGTGCAGCATTTAATACTGGGTCGCTAAAGGCGGCTTCTTGATAAAGACGAATGAGATCGGACGCTTGCCCGACATTGGCCCCGTTGTTGGTATTGAGATAAGAGGGGGCAATAGTCGTGGATATTGCCTGTTTTTGGGCAATGACCATCTGTGGAGGCATATCCAGCCCGATAAGAGACTGAGCGCTCACTGGTGTTGGGAGTGAGGGTTTTGCGCCAACGGCACTTTGCGCAAAGGCGCTGGGTGCGATTGCTGAAAAACCAAGGGCCTGACTCAGGGTTAAGCCAAAAATGGCGATCTGAGAGAGGCGAAAGCGTGTTGGGGTCATCTCATTCGGATACAGTTCAATGTGGGATGAAGTTTAAGGCTTATTTGTACAAAGTGCTCGATTTAGGCTTTATTGTGCCAAATATCGCAGATTCCCTGATCTATCTATAAAATTGTGCCCATGGATCTAATTTTGCTAGGCAAGGCGGTAATACTGGGGGTAGTCGAGGGCTTAACCGAGTTTTTGCCAATTTCTAGTACGGGGCATCTCATTTTGGTCGGGGATTTGCTGGATTTTAATGACGAGCGTGGCAAAGCTTTTGAGGTCATCATTCAGTTTGGCGCAATTTTGGCGGTTTGTTGGGAATTTCGGGAAAAGCTTTGGAAGGTTGCCTCTACCGTTCGAACCAGTGCAATCTCGCGACGTTTCATTCTGAATCTATTGATTGCGTCCATTCCCGCTATGGGCCTAGCTTTCATCTTTGGAAAATATATTAAGGCTGTACTCTTTGCGCCTATTCCCGTTGCCAGCGCTTTTATCGTGGGTGCCTTGATTATTTTTTGGGCTGAAAGTCGGCAATCCAAATTAGCTCACTCTGGGAGTAAATCGTATATTCAGTCGGTAGATGACCTTACGTCTATAGATGCCTTAAAGGTTGGCTTAGCACAGTGCGCTGCTCTGATTCCAGGGACATCGCGTTCGGGTGCAACCATTATTGGCGGTATGTTATTTGGCTTACCCCGCACAGTCGCTACCGAGTTTTCTTTCTTCTTGGCGATACCTGTCATCGGTGGTGCAACAGCATACGAGATCCTCAAGCTTTGGAAAAGCCCCGTATCTTTATCAGGCGACTTTACTTGGGCGATTGTGATTGGGTTTATCTCTGCCTTTATCTCTGCCTTTATTTGCGTTCGCTGGCTAATTCAGTATGTTGCTGGCCATAACTTCATTCCATTTGCCTGGTATCGCATCGTCTTTGGCCTCCTGGTCTTGGTGAGTGCCTATAGCGGCTTAGTAGCATGGTCTCACTAAGCCCCCTTCTAAAAATTTGACTGAGAATGAGTATGGACGTATCCATTGATGCAATAACAAACAATATTCAATTAGCGCTAGCCCCGGTATTTTTATTAACTGCAGTCGCTACTTTGATTAATGCAATCTCCGCCCGTCTAGCAAGATCAGTGGATCGTATGCGTGCTATTCAGCATCGTATTCAGGAGGGCGGTATTCAGAATCAAGGCGTGCTAATGTATATGATGAAAGAGGCGAATGAGGCAAAGATCAGGGGCCGTCTTTGTACTGCCGCTATTTTCTTTGACGTACTCAGCGGCGTATTTATCTCCTTAACAGTGCTGGAATTATTTTTCTTTCAGGCTGGTGCAGTTCGATCCTTACAGGCTACCTATGTCATTTGGACTTTTGTATTGGGCTTGATATCGTTTATGACTTCACTCTCTATCGTGCTAACTGAGGTGGTATACGCTTACCGTTCAGCGGGCTGGAATACACCTTTTCTAAAGTAAAAATATGCAAAACTATAACCGTCGTAAAAAAATCCTCATTACCGGTGGCGCTGGTTTCCTGGGGTCACATCTGACTGAAAAACTTCTTAAAGAGGATAATGAGGTCTTAGTGGTTGATAACTTTTTTACTGGTACTAAGCAAAACTTAGCCCATCTTTTGGGTAATCCCCATTTAGAAGTCATGCGTCATGATGTGACTTTTCCGCTGTATGTGGAAACGAATCAGATATATAACTTAGCATGCCCCGCTTCACCCGTGCATTATCAATACGATCCAGTTCAAACAACTAAGACGAGCGTACATGGCGCCATCAATATGCTCGGACTTGCTAAAAGAACCAGAGCTCGTATTTTGCAAGCATCTACCAGCGAGGTATATGGTGATCCGGAAGTGCACCCTCAACCAGAGGAATATTGGGGCAGAGTCAACCCGATTGGTATTCGTTCCTGCTATGACGAAGGCAAGCGTTGTGCGGAAACACTTTTTTTTGATTATCACCGTCAGCATCATTTAGATATTAAAGTTGTCCGTATCTTTAATACCTACGGACCTCGCATGCATCCGAATGACGGGCGAGTAGTCAGCAACTTCATTGTCCAGGCATTGCAAGGTAAAGACATCACCATTTATGGCGATGGGCAGCAGACCCGAAGCTTTTGCTATGTGGATGACTTAATTGATGTCATGGTGAAGATGATGAACTCAGAGCAAGGTTTTACTGGTCCTGTGAATATTGGTAACCCAGGTGAGTTCACCATGCTCGAGTTGGCCGAAACTGTTCTGAGGCTTTCGGGCAGTCAATCAAAGATCATTTATGAAGCCTTACCTTCAGATGATCCTAAGCAACGTCAACCCAATATTGAGCTAGCAAAAGCTAAGCTTGGCTGGGAGCCAAAGGTAAATCTTGAGGATGGCCTAAAAGAGACTATTGCTTATTTTAGAGAATTGGTTTCTTAGGTTAATGCAAGATAAATCTGAAAAGCATTTTCATCGTATTCGCTCTTTTGTTTTAAGGGCTGGTAGAACAACCGCTGGGCAGCAGCGTGCTATCGATGATTTGGGTCCTCAGTTTTTACTGCCATTTCAAGAAACTGTTTTAGATTTGCAGCAAGCATTCAATGGCTCATCACACCCCAAGATATTAGAAATTGGTTTTGGTATGGGAGAGACTACGGCCAAAATCGCTGCATTTCGTTCCGCAGATGATTTCTTGGCGATTGAAGTCCATCCGCCCGGCGTGGGTGCCTTACTGAAGCTGATTGGCGAGAATAACCTCACCAATTTACGATTAATTCGTCATGATGCAGTTGAGGTATTGGAGAAGATGATTGCCCCCAATTCCTTGGATGGTATTCATATTTATTTTGCGGATCCTTGGCATAAGAAGCGTCATCATAAGCGTCGCTTGATTCAGGCGCAGTTCGTAAATTTATTAGCTTCTCGTTTAAAGTCTGGGGCTTATTTGCACCTTGCAACAGATTGGCACAACTATGCAGAGCAAATGCTCTTGGTACTCAATGCAGAGTCGGCACTAAGCAACACCTCTACTGAGCATATTGAGCTTACTACTTTTGCAATTGAAGATGCATCAAGCCCACAAGAGTTAAAAGATGCAAATGAGTCAAAAGAATTTAGGCCAACATTGGAGCAGTTAAGTACCCAGCATCCAGCATATGTAGAGAGACCAGCTTACAGGCCAATCACTAAATTTGAGAACCGGGGACTGAAGCTGGGTCACGGGGTATGGGATTTAGTCTATAAGAAGAAATAGGATATAAATAAAGCCGCTTTAAGCGGCTTTATTTACGAGTTGAGCTATTTATAGACTTGCTAGTGGTTTTGGCTTTTAGCCGGCCTGCACCTCAGTACTTCGCAATTGTTGAGCTAGGAGGTCCAATACGCCATTGACATATTTATGCCCATCGGTGCCACCAAAGGTTTTGGCTAATTCGACGGCCTCATTGATAGCCACCTTGTACGGAACAGCTAAATCAATGGCAAGTTCGTAGGTGCCAATCAGAAGAGCGGCATGCTCTACTGGAGAGAGTTCATTAATGGGGCGATCTAGGGCTGGAGTGATAATGCCCTCTAATTCATCGGTGCGCTCTAATACGCCTGTAAAAATACCTTGGAATAAATCATGCTGGCAACGACGAAACCCGGGGTCTTCAGCAAGCTGTTTAGCAATTGCTGCAGCGTTAGGAAGACTGCCAGCACGACGCATCACTAGGCTTTGGTAGACCCCCTGTAAAGCATATTCACGTGCGCGACGACGTGGCGTGAGTGAGCGCTTTGGTGGGCTCGGCGGATTTTGCGCTGCCTGAGCACTGGGAGTATTTTTATTCATTTGGTGAATTACTCTTCTGAAGACTTGATTTCAAAATCAATATCGGGAGTAAGCGCTAAAGCGAGATTGGCCATTTCAACAACTGCTCTTGCACAATCGGCACCTTTGACCTGAGCTCGCACTTGGGCTTGCTCATCCGTTTCGCAGGTGAGGACACCGTTGGCGATAGGTAAACCAGATTCGAGGCAGATGCGGTTGATCCCAGCAGCTGATTCATTAGAGACCAATTCAAAGTGATATGTTTCACCACGAATAATGGCGCCCAGTGCAACCAGACCATCAAATTCACCCGTTTCAGCAAGTTTTTGCAGTGCGAATGGAATCTCTAATGCGCCGGGTACGGTAACTAATTTAATGTCTGCTTGAGATACGCCAAGTTTGATTAATTCCTCAATGCAGGCGGTAGTCAGGGCAACGCAATGCTCTTCATTAAAGCGCGCCTGCACAATACCTACGCGCAGATCTTGTCCGTTGAGATCGGTTGCGAGAACGCCTACTGCAGATTCTTCATTGCTTGTATTCATGATATTTTTTGAGCTTACTTATTGCTTGGATTCGAATGGGGTATAGCCAGTTACTTCAAGCTTATATCCCGAAAGGCTTGGAACTGGACTCGGGTTGGCAAGCAAACGCATTTTGCCAACACCGATATCTTTTAGAATTTGTGCGCCAATACCGTAGCTTCGGAAATCAGTTTTGCGTGCTAATGGTTTTTCTGCTGTCTTAGTAGGCGTGCCATTCAATTTATGAAACTGTGCCAACCAATCCGCATCATTTGGGGCAGCAATCCCAGATGCATTCAGAAGTACTGCTACTCCAGAAGGCGCAGCGGCTAGCTTTTGCAAAGCTTGCGCTAAGGGCCAAGAATGCGTGCTGACATCAGCGTCTAAGAAATCTAATACTGTCACGGGCTCATGAACGCGCACGAGAGTTTCTTCTGCCTCTAAAGGCTTGCCGTGAACCAGCGCTAAGTGCATGCAGGAGCTAGGGGTATCGCGGTAGATGATCCCGTGGAACTGACCCCATGGCGTATTGAATTTACGTTCGCCCTCCCGAACCACAATGCTTTCATGTTGGCTGCGGTATTGAATGAGGTCGGCGATGCTACCAATTTTTAATTGATGTTCTTTTGCAAACTCTAGTAAATCAGGCAATCGTGCCATGCTGCCATCATCTTTCATGATTTCGCAAATCACGGCAGTGGGTGAGCAACCAGCCATAGCTGCTAAATCACATCCAGCCTCTGTATGGCCAGAGCGGATCAAGACGCCACCAGGCTGAGCCATCAATGGAAAGATGTGACCCGGCTGAACTAGATCATTTGGTTTTGCATTTGCGGCAACTGCCGTCTTGATAGTGTGTGCACGATCTGCTGCTGAGATCCCGGTAGTAACGCCACTTGCTGCCTCGATAGAGACGGTGAAATTAGTACCCATCGAGGTACCGTTATCCCTGACCATTAGAGGTAGATTAATTTGTTGGCAGCGTTCACGAGTCAAGGTAAGGCAAATTAAGCCGCGACCATGCTTGGCCATGAAATTGACAGCCTCAGCAGTGACATGGTCGGCAGCTAGGACCAAGTCACCTTCATTCTCACGATCTTCTTCATCGACCAGGATGACCATGTTGCCAGCTTTTAGCTCAGCAACGATTTCTTCTGTGGAGGCCAGGGTATTTTGCATAGCCTTCTATTTTAAGCTGAGGAGGGGATTTTAGGCTTTGGTCTCAGATCTTGCCGAAAATATTGGTGCAATATCCAGCTTTTCTGACGAGGAGCATCTACGAAGGGCCTATTTTTAGGTCACTAATCTCGAGAAAATGAGCTGTGCCTTCCTCAACTCAACAATCCCTCAGCGAATTTAATTTCAGTAAGCAAGCGAATGGATTCATTTTATTGGAGGTTTTGGTGGCGATGGGTCTGATCGCAAGCGGTTGGATGGTCTTGAGCAATACCTACCAGGGAATGATTTTGCGCTTAGGTCAAGTAGCGGAGAGAGGGGTAGCGTTAAGAAAGGTCATGGATCAGCATGAGCTAGCGATATTGACTGCTACGCAGTTAAGTCATTCAAACCAAATATCTCGAAAGTTAGCAGATGAACCTACTGGAATGTCTCGTCGGACTCGCCCTGTCCCTGATGTTAGTCGCACCACTCATAAAAAATAGTGGTGAATTGATCAGTAAGCAAATTCAGCAGGAGAAATCTCAATCGCTTTCTGTTGAAGCAGATCGTGCACTAGAATTAATGGGACGTGCTATTCGTATGGCGGGCTATCGAAATGCCCAATCTTTTAATAAGTCTGCAAAAAAAGATTACTCTGCAAATGAATATATTCAGATTGAGAGACACCGTGGATATCAAGGATCAGATTCACTTCTAGTGAAACATGAAATTTCTCGAGGAGTGGACTTTGATTGCATTGGTAATGCTTTGTCAAAGGAGCGAACTAAAAATAATTTAGCCCATCAAGGATTTTTAGTTGAACGACAAGCATCGGCATCAAAAGGTATGAAGGTCAATGGCGGTTCGTTAATCTGTCAATCACTTGATCGGCAAGGGCGCATTCAAAACACTACCTTGATGAATGGCGTTAATCATCTCTCCTTTGAGGCTCTCCCAGCAAGTATTGGCAAGGCTTTCAGGATTAAGCTGGTGATGACTGATGGCGGATTCATTCATCGAGAGTTTGAGCGCACCTTTGTCACTCGTAATCTATTGTGATTATTGCTTGGGTCTTATCCCTACTGACACTACTCTCCATGCTAGCCGTTCAATTGGAGCGCTTAGTTGCGCTTGAGCTATTAAGCGTCAATACTATCGCGCAATCTCACCAAGGATTTATGACGGCTGAAAAAGAAATTCTTGCGTGCGAGAAACATCTTTCAAATACTGCAGTCTTATCAAATTCTACTTGCCATATACAGTCTGCTGGAAAAAATCTTTGGCTAATATCGAGCACTTCAAAACCTAGCTTAGAGATTTTGGTGTTCATGGATGAAAAAATACAGAGCCCTTATCGAATTAATTGGCGGCAGAAATTTGAATAAGCAAGATGAAGGCTATAGCTTATTGGAGTTAATGGCTGTGGTGCTTATCATCGCCATGATTGCAATATCTACATTACCTCTATTGCATGAGCAAATGGCCGCACGAGAAATTGACATTATTGCTAGACGCTTTATTGCGCATGCTCAGTTTGCTAGGGCTCAAGCATTTAGTCTGGGTATACCTGTGCGTATTACTCCATTGCATGGGGGTCTGTGGGAAGAGGGTTGGGTAGTTCAAAGCGTTTGTAATGATGCTCAAGCAAACTTTCACTGCATTGAGCGACAGTGGATTTCTCAGGGTGATCTTGGCAGGGTGTACTTCAGGGGTGGGGGTAAACAGTTCATTGACCCCCATACATCTCAGAGGGGGATTTTGTTTAATGCGGCTGGGGCTGCAAAAACAACATATGGTGGTTTTGTGGCTAATCGCCTGATTTTGGGTCACGACCGAGATTCTCGGCTTGAGAGGCAGCTGATATTGGGCAGCGGGGGTCGCTGGAGAATTTGTGACCCTAGTAAGGACCCAAAAGCCTGTAAGTAGTCTGCGTAAATTTGCTGCATCTGGCCACAATCGGTTTTAATAGACCCATGTACACCGCAGCTGACCATCAATTTATGGGCCAGGCAATCGCCGAGGCTCAAAATTCCCTTTACTTATCCAACCCCAATCCACGGGTGGGATGTGTCATTGTTAAAAATGGAGCACTTATTGGGCGCGGATGCACTCAACGGGTGGGCGGTCCTCATGCTGAGGTGCAGGCCTTGGCGGATGCGAGGGCTCATGGTTTTGATCCTACTGGATCAACGGTATATGTCACCTTAGAGCCCTGTAATCACACTGGTAGAACGCCGCCTTGTGTCGATGCCTTAATTGCGGCTAAGCCAGCCACGGTGATTGTGGCGATGTCAGATCCCAATCCCTTGGTGGGTGGTAAGGGGCTTGAGCGATTAAAGGCCGCAGGGATTGAGGTGCAGTGTGGCTTATTGGAGTCTGAAGCTCAAGCACTCAATCGAGGATTTATTTCAAGGATGACTCGAGGCTTGCCCTGGGTTCGCATCAAGATCGCTGCTAGCTTAGATGGCAAGACAGCTTTGCCCAATGGCCAGAGTCAATGGATCACTGGTCCTTTAGCTAGGGCAGATGGTCATCACTGGCGCGCTCAAGCCTGCGCGATATTGAGTGGGGTGGGTACCGTTAAAGAGGATGATCCCAGTCTGAATGTCCGAGATGTCAAGACTGACAGGCAGCCCTGGAGAATTGTTGTGGATTCCAAGCTAGAGACGCCGCTTAAGGCTAAGGTATTGAGTAATCCCCAGGCATCCGGCGTGATTTTAGTTTGCGCTTCATTAGATTCTCGTGAGAGCCAAGACAAGGCAAAAGCATTTGAAGCTCTTGGTGTTGAAGTCATTGCAATGGCCAATGCAAATAGCAAAGTAGATTTACCAAAACTCTTTGCCTATTTAGCGCAAGAGCGGCATATGAATGAAATCCATGTTGAGGCGGGATTTAAATTGAATGGGTCCTTGCTGAGAGAGGATTGCGTAGATGAGTTATTACTCTATTACGCACCTTTCTTTGTGGGTGAGGGCATTGGTATGGCCAACATCTCGCCATTGACAGCTTTGGATCTACGTCAAGATTGGCAAATCATCGATCAAGCTCTGTTTGGTTCAGATCTGCGGTTGCGTCTGAGTAAGAAATAACGCAGTAGAAGTAACAATTCATCAAATTACAAAATACCTTTTAAAGATCTCACTATGTTTACTGGAATCATTACTGCAGTTGGTCAAATCAAAAGCGCCCAAGCTAAGGGTGATGGCATGTACTTAGTAGTCGAAGTACCTTCTGGCTATCTGGATGATGTTGTGTTGGGTGACAGTATTGCTATTCAGGGGGCCTGTATGACCGCCACTGAATTGACTAGCAATACTTTTGCTTTAGACATTTCCCGTGAGTCCTTAAACAAGACGATGGGTTTGGACAAAGTTGGCCCGGTGAATTTAGAAAAAGCTTTGCGATTAAATGATCGCTTAGGTGGGCACTTAGTGAGTGGGCACGTTGATGGGGTTGGCAAGGTGTCGTACTTTGCAGCCGTGGCACAAGATGCTTATGGCTCCTGGCTATTACAGATCGAGGCTCCAAAAAACTTAGCACAATTTTTGGCCTACAAAGGATCCATTGTGGTTAATGGCGTTTCATTAACGGTAAACAAAACGCAAGATACTAAAGATGCTTGCCTAGTAGACATCAACATCATTCCCCATACGCTGGAGAACACAACCCTAGGAACGCTAAAGCAGGGTGATGCGGTTAATCTGGAAGTGGATTTAATTGCACGTTATGTAGCGCGGATGATGGAAGTTCATCCACAGTAACTATTTTCTTTTACTAGCTTCTTTATAAACAGCCGATTGATTTCGCTTGCCAATTGCAATAATGAGAACGACAAGTCTGTAGTCTATAACTTCATCAACCAGTCTATAGTCTATTGTCGCCAGTTTTAGCATGAATGGTTTGTGTGATTGTCATAATAAAATGCCCATAATTTAGTGCGTTATTATGTGTTTTTTATAAAAATTCAAACCTTTTTCTGGGCATGGGTTAACTCGGCTTTGGATTAACTTCTGCGGTAGCGCGTAGGATCACTCAAATTGGCTTGCTTAAAGCCTGCTTGCCTCAAGCGGCAAGATTCACATTCTCCACAAGCCTCACCTAAATCATTTGCTTGATAGCAAGAAACGGTTTGTGAGTAATCAACGCCGAGAGTGGTGCCAAGTTGGATGATCTCTGCTTTGCTCAGGTTGATGATGGGGGCATGAACCCGAAAGCGATTTTCATTATTGAGTGCTTCTACACCAGCCTTGGTAGCTAAGTTAGCCATTACTTCAAATGAGGCAACATATTCAGGGCGACAGTCAGGGTAGCCTGAGTAGTCAACAGCATTGGCGCCATAAAAAATATCCAGTCCACCCAATGATTCAGCCCAGCCTAATGCAAGCGAGAGCAGGATAGTATTACGAGCCGGCACATACGTGACGGGGATCTCTTGATCTTTACCTGGAGTAATTGGGATATCAATGGAGGAGTCGGTCAAAGCTGAACCACCAAAACGCGTGAGATCTAGATTGACTACCTCATGCCGAATGACACCCATCTTCTTGGCGATGTGTTTTGCAGCCGCCAGTTCGGATGAGTGACGTTGACCATAGCCAACAGATAGAACATAAGGCGCATAACCAAGATCTTTTGCTAGAGCGAGAATCGTACTGGAGTCTAGTCCGCCTGAAAACAAAATGACAGCAGGTGCATTTGGTTCACGGGGCGCGATATTCTGAAATGCCGCTGATAGCTTAGACATGACGTAAATAGACTTTGCTCGACCACTTACTTTGTTGCAGTAAGTAGTTTTTGCGCATCTTTGGCTGCTTCAGTATCAGGATATTTGCTCACAATTTCGCTAAAGGTCTTCTTGGCAGCTGCTTTATTACCAGTCTCTAACTGCGCGTTACCTAAGGTCAACATGGCTGATGGAATGCGCGGATGACTTGGATAGCGTTTAATTAAGCTTTGTAGCTGGGCAATCGCGCCAGAATAGTCTTTGGTGGCATATTTGCTATTACCACTCCAAAAGAGTGCTAATGGCGTATAGGGGCTATCGGAATACTTCTTAATAAAAGCAGAGAAGTCGCTATCCGCCTTTTTTAGATTGCCAGCTTGGAAGGTCTTTAATGCATCATCGTAAGCTTGTTTCTCGCCAGGTTGGACAGTGCCGCTCACGCCCTCAATAGTGGCTGTACGAGGTTCAAGGTTACCTATGCGAGTATCGAGATCTTGGTAATAGGTTTTTTGGCTGGCGCCAATGTCGTCACCCTGCTTCTGAAGTACCTCTATCTTGCCCCTGAGCTCAGTATTTTCTACTTTCAGCCTATCGATCTGACTCTGTAATTCAAGCTGTGTAGTTGCTAGAGTTTTGCGTAAGTCTAAGATCGCCTTACGTGCATCATCATCGGCAAAGAGTGCCCACGCACTGTTAGGGGCACTCAAGAAAAGAGTGGCGATACTTAAACAAAACGCTCGTGAGAGCGTTTGTTTAAAAGAGTGTGGCAGGCTGCGCATCAGTTTGTAATATAGACGATGTCAGCACGACGATTTTCTGCCCAAGCTGCTTCGTTATCACCCTCAGCTTTTGGCTTTTCTTTACCAAAGCTGACTGCTTCCATTTGACCATCAGAAACGCCCATCAAGTTAAGGGATTGACGAACTGCATCCGAACGGCGTTGGCCCAACGCCAAGTTGTACTCTGCAGTACCACGCTCATCGGTATTGCCTTGAATGATGACTTTCTGCTTGGGATTCGCTTTTAAGAAGCTAGCATGTGCAGATAACTGTTTTTGATATTTAGTTTGAACAGTGTATTCATTGAGATCAAAATACACGCTGCGCTGGAAGAGGGGGCTGCTAGGATCATTCCAAGGCTGTGAACTAAAGTTACTACCACCACCGGTACCGCTACCACTATTGGCGCTATTAACGTCATCCAGCTTAACGCTTGAGCAAGCCGCTAAAAATAATGTGGTGAGTCCAACGAGGGTGAGAGTTGCGGCACGGCGTGCGATAGAAGTTGTCATGATCAATCCTTTTTTCTACAAACAAGGTAAATAAATAAGCTAATAGTTAATATTATGCCCCCAAGATTGCTAAATTTGAATGGAAATTGCATTGAAATGCCGCATATATACACTTCGCTTATTTCCTTTTTTCCTCAATTGAGATAAAATAAATCCTCAAATGAGGAATTTAATATGCCCAGCATGATCCCAAAAAAGGCTGCGACAAAAGTGCTTCATAAACCCCAACTGGACTTATCTTTTTCCACCATTTACCGAGTTGAGCCCATAGATCGTATTAAGTTGATCCGAAACGGTGTGCCCGCCAGATATATCAATGTTATTTCTGATTCCATGGGTATTACTAAAGAAACATTATTCAAGTTCTTGAATTTACCAAAGTCGACTATTGATAAAAAATCTGTCGCAAATCAAATGCTACCTATCGAGCAGGGTGAGCGATTGATTGGTATGGCTAAACTTGTGGGGCAAGTGGAGACTATTGTTTCCGAGTCGGGCAATCCAGATGGCTTTGACGCTGCTAAGTGGGTCGCTAGTTGGCTTGAAAAACCATCCCCAGCATTGGGTGGTGAGAAACCATCCGCGTATTTGGATACAGTCTCTGGTCAGGAGATGATTTCAGATCTCTTGGCAAAAATTCAAACTGGGGCATACGCATGAGTGTTCAAGCTGTTTGGAGAATTGCACTTGATACCCCCACGTTTAAAGCTGATGACCTTGGTGGGGAGGGCGCAAAAAAATCTGGCGGAAGGTGGAATAAGAAAGGGACTCCGGTTGTATACACCTCTGAGTCGATTGCCCTTGCTTGTCTGGAGACTTTGGTGCATCTTAATGCGCAAGGACTACCCCTAACTCGCTATCTGGTGCGGATTGATATTCCAACAAAAGTATGGGACCTGGCTAAAAGGTTTAATGCGAAAACAGCCGGCATTGCTTGGGATGCATTGCCAGCGGGAACCGCTAGCATTGAAAGAGGTCAGAGATGGCTGCAATCGAATGCAAGTGCTGTATTGTTAGTGCCTTCAGTTGTCATTCCGCAAGCAAGTAATGTATTGATCAATCCCCTGCATCCGGATGTCAAGTTGATTAAGGCTAAGAAAATTGAGAAATTTTCTTATGACCCACGCCTGGTGAGTTTGCCTTAAGCGATTCGCTTTAGTCCATAAAAGGACCCCAGGATGGCTGACGTACATCAGACCCCGGAATAGTCAAGATTTGCTTGGAATTACCACTAACGGACACTGCCGCCAAAACCCGTTTGCCGCCCACTTTAGTGGAGTAGAGAACATAACGACCATTCGCTGCAAATGAGGGAGATTCATCGCTAGATCCATCCGTTAGTGCCTGGGAATCTCCAGTGGCTAAATTAAGGATATGCAGACGAAAAGCCCCGCCAAGATTGGCGATATAGGCTAAATACTTTCCATCTGGCGAGATGCGTGGAGAGGTCACGAAGCCTTGCTTGAAGGTAACGCGCTTTGCGCTCTCAGCCTGTTCGCCCTCAGCACTCATACGGTAAATCTGTGGATTGCCGCCACGATCGCTGGTGAAGTAAATGTAGCGACCATCCGCAGAATATTGCGGTTCGGTATCAATCGTACGACCACGAGTCAGGCGCTGTAAGTTACTACCATCGGCATTGATGCTGTAGATTTGAGTATTACCATCTTTGGAGAGGGAGATTGCTAATTTTTTGCCATCTGGAGACCAGGCTGGGGCGCTGTTATTACCCTTTTGATTGGAAAGGGGAATGCGACGACCTGTAGCTAGCTCATGAACATAAATCACTGGCTTGCGATCTTCAAAAGAAACGTAAGCCACTTTTTTGCCATCGGGTGACCATGATGGAGAAATAATAGGCTCACCACTATTCATGGCATTGCGAATATTTTGACCATCCGCATCGGAGATAACTAAGCGATAGCGTTTACCCTCCTTAATGACATAGGAGAGGCGCGTAGAGAAGATGCCCCGCTCGCCTAGCAATTTAAAGATGATGTCATCAGCAATTTTATGGGCTGCAGCGCGTAAATTATCAGCGCTGGAATTGATATTCAAGCCGCCAAGACCTTCAGATTTACGAACATCAAAAAGTTTATAGCGAATCTCAAACTGACCTGCGCTAGTCTGCACTACCGAACCCAGCACCAGAGCGTCCGCACCGCGGGCAGCCCAAGATGGGTAGTTTGGCGTTCCTTCATCACTTTCGCTGGCATTGCCATTTTCAGTATTTTTAAAGTAACCGCTACGAGCTAAGTCTTGACGAATAATGTCGGTAATGCTGATCGGCAATTTGTTTTCATCTTTAAATCGCATTACCGCGATTGGGTAAAGAGATTGGCCCACACCAGTAATTTCAATACTCATCTGCGCATGACTAGGAAGGCTGATTACGCCAAAGCCGAGAGCCAAAATCCACAAAAGGATCTTGATAAAAGAGCGTGCGATGTTTTTGATCATGTCTAGTAATTTACTTGGGTTTGAGTTTAAGTTCAGGTGTCAGAGTTGGAAATTGACCATTGTCGTCTTTTGGTAGGCTCTGGGTAGCATCAATTGCGCTTAAGACCGCTTGATCCCAAGCGTTATCACCACTGCTTGAAGTCATTACTCTGCTGAGGATGGCTCCATCTGGAGCAAGCTTAACCTGAATAATGGTTTGTTTGTTGCCCTTAAAGGAATCTGCATTAAAGGTAATGTTAGCGCGCACCTTCTTAATCACTTTATCGCTCCAGCCAGGCGGCGCATTGCCTCCACCGCCAACACCACTGCCCACTGAGCCGCCAGTCCCACCATCCGTTGCTGCCAATCCTCGCAGACTGGCGATATTGGCTTCACGCCTTTTATCGGACTCTGCATTGGCTTTCATTTGGGCGGGAGTCAATGCAGCCGGTTTTGGAGTTTCCACTTTCTTCGCTGGCTCAGGCTTTTTGGTCTCCTCCTTTTTCTTTTCTTTCGGAGGAGTTGGCTTAACGGGTTTAGGTATTTCTTTAATAACTTCTTTTTTAGGCGGCTCTTTCACGACCTGCTTTTTCTTGATTGCAATATCAGCCGCCTCTTCTTTTATTTCTGTTTTTAATTCAGGCACTAGGGGGGCTTCTACTTGTGGGGTAGCATCCCACAACTCCACTTCCACTCCCGAGGGTGTGGAGTTATTCCAACTGATGCCAATTACCAAAAATGCAATTAATCCTAAATGCACGGCAAGTGAAAAACTAAAAGCACGTTTAGTGCTTTCGTTTTTGCTAGGGCGGCCTCGTGAGAAGCTGGAATGAAATGTTTGCGCGCTATTCATGTGTGCAATACAAAAAGGCTTATTGGCTCTTCACTGCAAGACCGACCCGTTTCACGCCATTCTCTTTTAGCTTGGACATGACTTCCATCACCACTTCATATTTAATCGATTTATCTGCAGCAAGAACTACAGGTTGCTCAGCGGACTTCTCCGCTTGCGATCTAGCAAATGCCCCAAGTTCAAATTTATTTAAAGTTTGAACTGGATCACCATCTTTGCGAACAATGACATTTTCATTGGCATCAATTGTCAAAAAGACCGGTGGCAAAGATTGAACTTTTGCACCGCCTACTGTGGGTAAATTGACAACGCCTGGATTGACCATTGGCGCTGTCACCATAAAGATGACGAGCAATACCAACATCACATCAATGTAAGGCACTACATTGATGTCGGCCATAGCCCGACGTTTAGAGGATTTTCGGAGTGAGCCTGCCATGCTTACTTGCCTGAACCTTGACGTTGCAAGATGTTGGTGAATTCTTCAATGAAGGTTTCAAAACGAATCGCTAGGCGGTCTACATCTGTAGCTGCCCGGTTATAGGCCACTACCGCAGGAATCGCGGCAAATAGACCGATCGCCGTTGCAACTAGTGCCTCGGCAATACCTGGGGCTACTGCAGCTAAGGTGGCATTTTGTACGTTAGCTAAGCCTCGGAAGGCATGCATGATGCCCCAAACGGTGCCAAAGAGGCCGATATAAGGGGAGACTGAGCCGACGGATGCTAGGAAGGGTAGGTTGGCCTCTAGCATGTCCATTTCGCGCTGGTAGGTCGCTTTCATGGCACGGCGAGCGGCATCGATCTCACGCACCTTCATGAATTCCTGCATCCCGGCTTCAAAAATATGCTCTAAAACGGCGTCACTACGGGTGTTGCGCTGTGCAGCATCCAAAAGGGTATTGAGGTCGCCGCCAGACCAAAAGTCCCGCTCAAAACGCTCGGTATCTCGTCTTACGCCTCGCAGAATGGCAGTTTTCTTAAAAATGATGGTCCAAGAGGCAACCGACATGCTCAGTAATAACAACATTACTAGCTGTACTAATAGGCTGGCATTCAGGACTAGGGAGAGGAATGAGAGGTCTTGTGTGGTGGTCATGGTGGATTTTGTATGATGTAGGTTGATTTTACTAAGTTAATTAACTCAGCAATACAACTTCATCAGGATTATCACCATGTTTGACCGCCAAAATACCTTAACCAAAACCGACCCAGAGCTGTGGGCTGCAATTCAGAATGAGAATAAGCGTCAGGAAGACCATATTGAGCTCATCGCTTCTGAGAACTATGCTTCCCCGGCAGTGATGCAAGCACAGGGCTCTCAGTTAACCAATAAGTACGCTGAAGGCTATCCTGGTAAGCGTTATTACGGTGGTTGCGAGTTTGTCGATGTGGCTGAGCAACTGGCCATTGACCGAGTGAAGGCTTTATATGGCGCTGAAGCAGCGAACGTTCAGCCCCATTGCGGCGCATCTGCTAACCAGGCGGTATTTTTAGCATTTCTTAAGCCAGGCGACACCTTTATGGGGATGAGCTTGGCTGAGGGCGGTCATTTGACCCATGGCATGGCTTTGAATATGAGTGGTAAGTGGTTCAACCCGATTTCCTATGGCCTCGATAAAAACGAGGCGATCGATTACGAGCAGATGGAGCGTTTAGCTCGTGAGCACAAGCCAAAGTTGATTATTGCTGGCGCATCTGCATATTCTTTGGTGATCGATTGGGAGCGAATTGGTAAATTAGCTAAAGAAGTTGGCGCCATTTTTATGGTGGACATGGCCCATTACTCTGGCCTGATTGCTGCTGGCGTATATCCAAACCCAGTTCCTCATGCTGACATTGTTACTTCTACTACGCACAAGAGTTTGCGCGGTCCACGTGGTGGCATCATCTTGATGAAGGCTGAGCATGAGAAGGCAATCAACTCTGCGGTATTTCCTGGCTTACAAGGCGGTCCTTTGATGCATGTAATCGCCGCTAAGGCGACGGCATTTAAAGAGGCGCAAGAGCCTGCTTTTATCGATTATCAAAAGCAAGTAATTGCTAACGCAAAAGCCTTGGCAGAGACATTGATTTCTCGAGGCCTGCGCATTGTTTCTGGCGGTACGGACTCTCATGTGATGTTGGTTGATTTGCGTGCGAAGAAAATGACTGGTAAAGAGGCTGAGCGCGTATTGGGCGAGGCGCATATTACTTGTAACAAAAACGGCATCCCGAATGACCCAGAAAAACCAATGGTCACTAGTGGTATTCGTTTGGGCTCACCTGCAATGACAACCCGTGGCTTTAAAGAAGCTGAAGCGCGTCAAGTCGGCAATTTCATCGCGGATGTTTTGGATAATCCAAATGATGCCGACAATATCGCTAAGGTTCGTGCCCAAGTTTCCGAGTTGACTAAGCGCTTCCCAGTTTACGGTTAAGTAAACACTCAGCTAACACGAGAGAAGAACTTCATTGCGCTGCCCTTTTTGCCATAACGACGATACCCAGGTTTTGGATACCCGGGTATCGGATGAAGGCGATACTATTCGTCGTCGTCGTCGTTGTGCCAAATGCGATAAACGATTTACTACCTATGAACGTGTAGAGCTAGTCTTACCAGCAATCGTAAAGAAGAACGGCAGCCGTGTTGAATACAGCCACGATAAGTTAGTCGGCTCAGTTAAGCTCGCATTGCGCAAGCGCCCAGTCTCCTCTGATTCTGTTGATGAAGCTATTGCCCGAATTGAGGAGAAGTTGCTCAGCCTGGGTGAAAAAGAAATTCCGAGTGAGCGCGTGGGTGAGTTAGTGATGCGAGAGCTCAAGCGTTTGGATAAAGTAGCCTACATCCGCTTTGCATCCGTATACAGAAGCTTTGCGGATATCGAATCATTTGAGAGTGCGTTGAAAGAGTTGAAATAGTTATTTTGAGGTGTGGCATTTTTCAGGTGTGATGTCATCGACGTTCTTGGTCTCTCGAGTTTCATCTTTAACACCCCTTTTAAATTTCCCCATCTTGCTTGTTATTAGTGCTTCACAGCGATCAAGTCCGCGCATAGTTTGATTCATTTCATGAATTATTCTGCTGGTTGATTTTTTGTTTGCCATGGCGCAAATTTAGCATCGAAAAAGCCACTCTCTTAAGTCAAGTAAATATCAATTTCCTTTGGATGGTCTTTGTGTATACTGTAACCGATTGATTACAATTTAGGTATGTATGAAATCAATAAAACAGCTGAATTTGAGACGTGGCTCAACACTATTCGCGATCCTTTAACTCGAGGTCGATTAATAGCACGGCTTCGCAGAGTGGCTTTAGGTAATTTAGGTGATGTTGCACCAATATCCGAAGGTGTATCTGAAATGCGAGAGCATTTTGGCGCCGGATGGAGGATGTATTACATTCAGCGCAGAAAAGTAATTATCGTAATGTTGGGTGGTGGTTGTAAATCAACTCAGGCGGCTGATATTAAGAGAGTTAAAAAGTTGCTCCTGACAATGGAGGATTAAATGACGAAAATGAAAAAGATAAAAATAAGTGAGCTACCAAGGTTTGATGTCGTAGATTACTTGAAGACTGAAGAAGATATTGCCGGATATTTAACGGCAGTCTTGGAGGATGGTGATCCTGCTTTATTTGTTGCCGCAATTGGTGATATTGCGAGAGCAAAAGGAATGAGTGAGATTGCTAAAAAGAGTGGGGTTACTAGAGAGTCGCTGTATAGAGCTTTGAAAATTGAGGCTCGCCCACGATTTGAGACTGTTACAAGAGTGATACATGCTTTGGGGATGAAATTGAGTGTTCATGCCTAATAAAAAAGGGACTGCATTGCAGTCCCTTTTAATATTCGCCAGTTGAGAAAACTTAGCGTTTAACTTGCTTATTTCAATGCTGCAAAAATAGAAGCAGTGATGTCATCAACATTACCAGTACCGCTTACCTTGCGATAGGCTGGAGCTTTTACTTTGTCAGTTGTATTGGTTTGGGTTGCCCAGCTAGAGTAGTACTCCACTAGCGGACGAGTTTGATCGTTATAGACTTGTAGGCGCTTACGAACAGTTTCTTCCTTGTCATCATCGCGCTGGATCAGGGCATCACCAGTCACATCATCTTTACCTTCAACTTTTGGTGGGTTGAAAGTCACGTGATAGGTACGACCTGAGGCGGGGTGAACACGACGACCGCTCATGCGATCAATGATGGCATCAAACGGTACATCGATTTCTAAAACATAATCGATTGGTACACCAGCATCTTTCATGGCTTGTGCTTGTGGAATCGTTCTTGGGAAGCCATCAAACAAATAACCCTTGTTGCAATCTGCTTGGGTTAAGCGGTCTTTAACTAAACCGATAATGATGTCATCAGAAACCAGGCCACCAGCATCCATAATTTTTTTGGCGGCAATGCCCAGTTCGGTTCCCGCTTTCACCGCAGCGCGCAACATATCGCCAGTAGAGATTTGTGGAATTGCAAACTTTTCGCAAATGAACTGAGCCTGAGTTCCTTTGCCAGCACCTGGTGCACCCAGCAGAATTAACCGCATTGTTTTCCCCTTAGAAGACCCCTATTGTCTCGTATTTTCTCGGGATCCTTTGTGACTAATCCCTAGGATTATCCCCGAGAACCTTGGAAAAACTGGATTCTTGGCTAGTTGGCCATGATGCGACGGACTCGTTCGAGGTCTTCGATCGTGTCAACCCCTGCTGGCGGGGCTTTATTGGCAGTGTGCACTGCAATTCGGTAGCCATTCCAGAGGGCGCGAAGTTGCTCTAGAGCCTCGGCAAGCTCCGGCGGGGCTGGTTCAAGGCGGGTATAGGCCTGTAAAAAGTCCGCTCGATAGGCGTAAATGCCCAGATGTCGCAAGTGCGTTGCAGGCACCTCTAATTGAGCGTCGCGTACAAAGGGGATGACAGATCTGGAAAAGTAGAGTGCCTCGTTAGAGCGATTGAGGACTACTTTAACGACATTAGGATTGCTAATTTCTGCAGCATCCACAATGGGCACTGCAACAGTTGAAATCGCACATGCAGCATTGTCAGCTAAAGTTTGCGCAACTTGATTGATCAACTCAGGTGGAATCAGGGGCTCATCTCCCTGGACATTGACTACTAAGGTATCCGCCGAAAGCTTTAGGAGTTGCGCAACCTCAGCAATACGATCAGTTCCAGTAGGATGATCTGAACTAGTTAATAAACATTCAATGCGGTGTTCGTCACAAGCGGCTTGGACTTCTGGTGAATCCGTTGCCACCACAACGCTTTGAGCCAATGACTGTTGGGCGCGCTCAGCTACACGAATGACCATGGGCTTGCCACCGATGTCGGCAAGGGGTTTACGAGGCAAGCGAGTGGAGCCTAGTCTTGCAGGTATAACAACTAAAAACTCCGGAGGTTTATTGCTCATGTGTAGTGAAATTCAATCGAGGTCGATCGAATTAGCTGCACTCGTCAGCAGAAAGATTGCGAGCTTCATCCACTAGCATGACGGGGATGTCATTACGAATCGGATAGGCTAGGCGATCCGCTTTGCAAATAAGCTCCTGTTTTTCGGCATCCAAATGCAGAGTACTTTTGCATAAAGGACACACCAAAATCTCTAGTAAGCGCTTATCCATTTTTGATCTTTGCTATTTTTTATAAAGTGTATCGATTGGGATCGGGTCTTTGCAAAATCGATTGCAACCAGTCAGCTAATGCATTGGGAATTTCTAAAGTCATTGGAACCACCCAAATGCGTTCATCCTGTATTTCACTGCATTTTACGGCATCCTTTTCCGTAATCAGAATGCATTCAGCATGAATTGCAGAGAAAAATGCTGGAGTGTATGTGGCGTGATCTCCTAAACCAATGGATTTACCAGCAATTCCTTGTTTTAGTAAATCGTCAAAAAAACGCTGTGGATTGCCAATGGCTGCAACAGCGGTGATCTTATTTGGGAGGTAAGTGTCTGCGATGGCTTCCAAAGATTGCGTATTGCTAGGATCAATAAGCTGATAAGGCATGCCTAATTGAGTGTCTAAGGTGAAAGCACGACGCCCAAGAAAATATTCATCGATGTGAGCAGGGGATGTGCTCGAACCCGTCATTAAAGTGGCATCGCGTTCACGGGTAGCCGGTTCACGAAGAGGTCCTGCAGGTAGCAAGAAACCATTGCCTTCTGCACGTGTATCTCTCACTACGAATTCAATATCGCGGCCACCTTCACGGGCTGGCCAACGCACTAATGCTCGATGTTGTAGACCATCATCACTAATGATGACATTCACAGAAGAGTCATCTTTTAATAGGGATTGAATACTTTTCACGCGCTTGGGGTGTACCCAAATTGGAAATTGATTCTGTGTACGTTTAGCAATCAACACTGGCTCATCCCCAACTTCGGCAGGATTCGAATCACTATTCACTTGTAATGGACTGCTCAGTGAAGAAGCGCCGTAGCCTCGGCTAATAATCCCCGGTCTCCAACCCATCGCCGCAAGACGTTCCGCCAATGCAATGACGATCGGCGTCTTGCCAGTCCCGCCCACACGAATATTACCAACAATAATGATGGGCACTCTTTGTGCCTTGCCACCACCTAAGCCAAGCTCATGAATGAGATCAAGTGCCTTGTTAATCCAGTCATATACCTTAGATAGCGGCCAAAGCAGAAGGCTAGTCGGACCACGCCTCTCCCAAAATTTGGGTGCTTTTTTAAAGGCGGTATTGGTTTTGGCGGATGTCATCAAAAGTAATTTTTTGTGGATGCGTGTTTGCCTATGACTTACTTTTTCGTCTGGCTACTAAATACGATATTCGATAAATTGGCATCACGTGCCGCTTCAAGTGCGCTCATGACCGCTTGGTGTGGCGCTCTAGCATCGGCATCAATATTAATTTGTACGCCAGTGTCTTTATTCGCACTATTTTGATTGAGCAAGTTCAGTGTATTACTAAGCTGATTGCGATCAGTCACTTTGCCATTAACGGCAAAGCGTCCATCACGGCTTACTGCGATGTGAATTTGTTTTACTTCTGCTTGGCTCGCTGCGCCATTGGCGGTGGGTAGTGTGATTGCCAGCTCTTGATAGCGGGTAAAGGTCGTGGAGATCATTAAGAAAATCAATACGACTAGCAGCACATCAATAAAGGGAATGAGATTGATCTCAGGCTCAACTGGAGATGAGTGCACCCCCAGTGAAAATTGCCTGCGCTGCCTAAGCTGATTATTTAGCCAACTCATTTGCTATTTACGGAGTTCGGATAGAGTTTTTTAAATAATTGACGGGTAAATTCTTCGCACTCATGCTGGCGTTGATTGGCCATGGCACGTAGACCACGCCATGCAGCTAAAGCAGGAATCGCAATCAGTAATCCAAAGGCAGTGTTATACAAAGCAACTGAGATTCCATGGGCAAGTTGCTGTGGGCTGCCTGCGCCACCGTTAATAGCACCCTGACTGCCAAAGATTTCAATCATGCCAACAACAGTGCCAAAGAGCCCAAGCAAGGGGGCAACAGTTGCTATCGTGGCTAGAGCCCCCAAGTAGCGATCTAGCTTTAACCAAGTCGATTGAGCGCTGGCTTGTAGCTCTTCAAGTGCGGAATCAGCAGTGCTACCTGCAATTTTTTCGCGAAGGATGCACGCAAAGAGGGGGGCTACTGGAGAAAATTGGCTAATAGCGCTAATTTCTGCCTCAGAAACCGCTTTTTGCTCAGAAATGGCATTTGCCGCTCCAAACACCTTTTCAAGGCTGTCCTTAGGAAATAGGTGAATTTGGCGCAAATACCAGGCCCGCTCAATCAGAATGGCAAGTCCAATAATAGAGATGATGAGAAGGGGCCAAATGGGCCAGCCGGCAGACAGTAAGATTGAATACATATGCTCAGTACTTTAGCTGAATTAATAATTGAGTTTCTGAAAATGAGCCTGTGGATAACTCTGTGCAAAACTTTTTAGAAAATGCTTTGTAAGTCCTTGATTGATGGTGAGACCTATTCATTTTGGATGAATTCTCTCAAAATGGATTGCAATAATTTGTGTTATAAATCAATTAGATAGGAATTACCTGTTGGTTTTATGAGACGTACTGGGTCAGTAATTACTTACTTGAAGGGCTTAGACCTAGAGCGAATAGGCTTCTGTGGATATTTATTGACCGCCAGACCTGATGCGTGCGTATAAAAAGAGAAAAAATGTCGGAAATATCAAGAGAAATCCTCACTGTTGGCGACCTAAACCGCGCCATTGCGAGCTCCCTGGAGGAGCGCTTCGATACCGTTTGGGTTAGCGGGGAGATTTCCAATTTCAAGGCTTATGACAGTGGGCACTGGTACTTCTCATTAAAGGATGAAGAAGGTCAGATCCGCTGCGTGATGTTCCGTGGTCGTAATGGCCAAGTTGGATTTATGCCGCAATCCGGGGATTTGGTGGAGCTTGCTGCCAATCTGGGGTTTTATATACCCCGTGGTGATATTCAGCTAACGGTACAAAGTATGCGCCGTGCCGGCATGGGTGGTCTTTATGAGGCCTTTCTCAAGTTAAAAGCCAAGCTAACAAAAGAAGGTCTCTTTGATTCGGATCGTAAGCATGAGATCCCAAGCCATCCTAGAGCGATTGGCATCATTACATCACCTCAAGCTGCAGCTTTGAAAGATGTGCTTAGTACCCTTGCGAGAAGAGCGCCGCATATTCCGATTGTGCTTTACCCAACACTAGTGCAGGGACCCGAAGCTCCTGCTGGAATCATCGCCGCTCTCAAAGCCGCTGAAAAAGAAAATGCAGTCGATGTCATTTTGCTGGTTCGGGGCGGAGGAAGTATTGAGGATCTTTGGGCGTTCAATGACGAGCAGTTGGCATACGCTATCTCACAATCGCCAATCCCCATTGTGAGTGGTGTTGGTCATGAGACGGATGTGACGATTGCAGACTTTGTTGCTGACTTGCGTGCACCCACTCCTACTGGAGCAGCAGAGTTGGCTGCGCCACGTCGCGATCAAATGCTGCAAGAGTTAGATGCCATCATGCAAGCACTCTTACAAAGAGTGAATCAACGAATTGAGCGTGAAGCACAAACCTTAGATCAATTGGCGCTGAGATTAAGTCATGCCTTACCCAATCCTGATCGCATGCGCGAGCAAATAAATAGTTGGCATCAAAGACTCAATCAGGCTTGGACTGTCAGAATGGAAAACTGGAGGCGCAATCAAGGACATTACCAATCGCAGCTAGAAATGCTCAACCCGCAAAGAACGCTAGAGCGTGGCTATGCAGTGATTTTGAGTAAAGAAGCTGGGGCAATGCAAGCCGTGCGCAACCCCAATGAGCTCAATACTAAAGACGCTTTCCAGGTGCGCTTGGCAGAAGGTCAGGTGGAGGTGGAGTTTTCTAAACTTGAGATTGATTAATTACTCTACTTAATAAGCGCGTTCAAAAAATACTCCAGCTGGAATCTTGAAGCGTTTTGCTAAAGAATTAATTTGTCGCACATTAAGCTGCCGCGTTCCAGAAAGAATTTGAGAAACAACGCTTTGATTACCTACTTCAGGTAAATCAGATTGCTTAAGCTTATGTTCTTCCATTAAAAAAGATAGCAAGGCTTGAGGTTGTACATCTGGAACATCGTAATGCTCCAAGTCATAGGCTCGTATTAATTCGCTAGCAATCTCCAGCAAGTCTAATAGAGGGTGCTTCTTTGAGCCGCCAATAACATCGGTCAACATGTCTGCAAACCCAACCATTTTTTGGTATTGCTTTTCAGAGTGAATGGGGCTGAGATCAACGGTTTTTGATAACGCTTCCCAAGCTTTTTGTAGGTCATTTAAGTTCATTTTTTCCACCCATCTTTGTCATAGTCTTTGTGGGTCAACACAGCCTTGATATAGCAGAGCTGTCTTTCAAACTGCAGAAATACCACTAGACGGTACAAGATATTTCTCTAAATCAACAGTTTAGAGAATATTGGGCTCAATCTCCAGTTCAACACCAAATACATTTAGTACTTTGTCTTGAATAGATTGGGCCAGAGCCAAAATATCTTTGGCTGTGCCACCGCCATGATTGACTAGTACTAAGGCTTGTTTTTGATAGACCCCGACAGGCCCTACAGTTTTACCTTTGAACCCACACTGATCAATTAGCCAGCCGGCAGCAAGCTTACGCATACCTTCACGGTCTGGATAAGAAACAATTTCTGGAAACTGTTCTCGTAGCGCTTCAAACTTGGTATTAGCCACTACCGGGTTTTGGAAAAAGCTTCCTGCATTACCAATGACTTTGGGGTCTGGTAATTTATGCGTCCGAATGGCGCAGACGGCTTTGAAGATATCCTGAGCGCTGACATTTTGTTTATCTTTACTATCGATAAATTGTTTTGCTAGATCGGCATAGTGAATACGTGGCACCCAAGTTTTAGGGATTTTAAAAACGACCTTTGTCACGATATATTGTTGGGGATGTTGCTTAAAGTAGCTATCGCGATAGGCAAAGCGGCATGCTTCTTTGGGCAGGGTGACAAAGGCATGAGTTCCAGTATCGAAAGCTTCAATGCTATCGATATAGTCAGCAATTTCTACGCCATAAGCTCCAATGTTTTGTATGGGTGCTGCGCCTACCGTACCTGGAATAAGTGCTAAGTTTTCTAGGCCAGGCAGATTTTGTTCCAATGTCCATGCTACGAATTCATGCCAATTAATCCCTGCACCAACGGCAATAAAGGTATTCCCCTCATCGGAGCCGAGGATTTCCTGCCCAGGGATATTCATCAGCAGAGTTACTCCAGGTAGAGCGCTTGGGAGGATGACGTTGCTACCCCCGCCCAGAACTCGCCAAGATAAGTTTTGTCTCTGAATATCTGCAACTACAGTGGGGAGTTGTTCTGCGGCAGTAATCTCATAAGCGAGCTCTGCATAAGCCTCAAAGCCAAAGGTATTGCGGTGCTTAAGCCCCATATTGGACGTCAATTTTGGCAAGAGAGGCGCATTTTGTGCGGAGTTCATGCCACAATCTTATTCGCAATCGCATTTGCCAAGGCAAAGTGCCCAACCAAATTACCAAGATATGACCTAAGGAGTAGATATGCCAACATTTGACGTAGTTTGCGAACCAGACATGATTGAGTTGAAAAACGCAGTCGAGCAATCCAACAAAGAGATTACCAATCGCTTTGACTTCAAAGGCTCTGATAGCCGTGTAGAGCAAAAAGATGAGACTCTCATTCTATTTGGCGATGATGATTTCAAATTAGGCCAAGTGCGCGATGTCTTAATTAGCAAGATGGCAAAGCGCAACGTAGACGTGCGTTATCTCAAGGATGACAAAACTGAAACGATTGGTGGCGATAAGCGTAAGCAAACCATGAAAATTCAGAAGGGCATTACTTCTGAGCTCTCTAAGAAAGTAGTCCGCATCATTAAAGATAGCAAGATTAAAGTGCAGGCCAGTATCCAAGGTGACGCAGTGCGCGTGACTGGCGCTAAGCGTGATGACTTACAAGAAACCATGGCTTTGCTCAAGAAAGAAGTTACTGAGGCTCCTTTGGGCTTTAACAACTTCCGCGACTAACTCATTCTCAGTGTGGGTGGGTATTGGCTCAATACCCATCTATATAACCCTAAAAAGTTCCATTATGGAACCTAATGGATTATAATGGACCAATTCTGAGGAGGTGAGTATGTCTATAAACGTGAAGTTATCTGAAAATTTAGTGGAGCAGGCCAAGGCCTATGGGCAGATTGAGCATCGTTCAGTGCCCAAGCAGATCGAGTACTGGTCTCAGATCGGTAAAGTTGCTCAGGAAAATCCAGACCTACCATTTTCAATGATCCGTAAGATTTTGATTGCGGATCAAGAGCCGATTGTTGGTGAGTACGTTTTTAGTTAATGCGTTTACTCCTTACCGCCTCGTTTGTTAGGGCAATCAAAAAATTACACCCACTACAAAAAACCGACTTAGATAATGCGCTTAGGGTCCTTAGCTCAGACCCCTCTATTGGCGAAGCTAAGGTTGGAGATTTTTTTGGGGTGCGAGTTTTTAAGTTTCGACTTTCTCAGCAGCAATGTTTGCTTGCGTATCGGATCTTAGATGAAGAGAGTGTGAAGCTCCTGACCTTTGGTCCGCATGAGAATTTCTATCGCGACTTAAAGCGCCATGAAGACTGAAATAGACACAACCCCATCGATTTCACCAGCAAGCCAAGAAGCCATCGAGCGCTTCTGTGATGCTTGTTGGTTGGAAGATGGTTTGGCAAAAAATAGTTTGTCTGCTTATCGCCGAGATCTATTGCTCTTAGCTCAGTGGCTTCAAAAAGATTCTGGAATCGATCTCTACGGTGTTACTGAAAAAGATTTGACTGCCTATATCGCGCATCGTCGCGCTGATAAGGCCACTACTGCCAATCGTAGGCTGACGGTATTTAAGCGTTTTTACCGTCACGCTTTACGAATCAATTTAGTCAAGAGCGATCCTTGCATTGGCTTACGTGCTGCTAAACAAGCTTTACGTTTTCCTAAGACCCTGAGTGAAGATCATGTCACTGCGTTGCTGAATGCCCCAGATGTAGAGACATCACTAGGTTTGCGCGATCGCACCATGCTGGAATTAATGTATGCCAGCGGCTTGCGGGTTTCAGAAATCGTTTCTTTAAAGACGGTGGCACTTGGCTTAAACGAGGGCGTTGTCAGAATCGTGAACGGTAAAGGTGGCAAAGAACGTCTAGTGCCATTTGGTGGGGAAGCGGGGGAGTGGTTGCGACGTTATTTGACGGAGGGTAGAACACCACTACTTGAGGGTAAGACTACGGATGCTGTGTTCGTCGGGCGCCACACTGGCACAGGTCTCACTCGTCAGGCCTTTTGGGCGCTGATTAAGCGATATGCCACGATTGCCAACATTCCGGTTGCATTATCGCCACACACTTTGCGCCATGCTTTTGCCACCCATTTGCTCAACCACGGGGCAGATTTAAGGGTAGTGCAACTGCTTTTGGGCCATGCTGACATCTCTACAACCCAGATCTACACCCACGTGGCTAGAGAGCGTCTGAAGTCGATTCATCAGCAGCATCATCCTAGGGGCTAAGCTTGCTAAATGGTATCATTTTATGATATCATTTAATCTATGAATAGCAAACACCAAAAAACCTTACAAGCCGTGTTTGCCAAACCCACTTCAGCAACAATAGAGTGGAGAAGGATTGAATTATTGTTACTGGCAGTCGGCAGTCAATGCGTCGAGGGTGAGGGTTCTAGGGTAAGTTTTTTAATGAATAATCATCGATTGGATTTACATAGGCCCCATCCCGGCAAAGAAGCAAAGAGGTATCAGGTAAAAGATGTTCAAAGTTTTTTGGTTCTAATAGGAGTTAAGCCATGAACAAACCGCTAAGTTATAAAAATTATTCCGCCAATATTGAATTTGATGGTGATGACCGTATTTTTGTTGGCCACTTGACTGGCATTACTGACATCGTCTCGTTTCATGGAGAGTCTGTTTCAGAGTTAATTAATGCATTCGAATTGGCTGTGGATGGTTACATCGCAATGTCTGCGGCACATGGTGTGAAGCCACAAAAACCATATTCTGGGAAGTTGATGTTGCGCATTACACCGGAAATTCATGCAAAAGTGGCAAGAGTTGCGCAGGCGTCTGGAAAAAGTATTAATGCTTGGGTCTCTGATGTGCTGCAGGCGGCATGAGCTATAGCCGGAGATCATTAATTCCTCTACATCCCAGTAAAGGTTGGCTTTTTCGGAAAGTTAAGAGTCTATCCAATTCTCTAGAGCAAGGTTTGAGACTCTTTGAAATTCGCGCACATTATTCGTCACTAAGATAAGCCCTTGGCTGATTGCATGAGCTGCAATATGAATATCATTTTCACCAATGATTTCACCCCTCTTCTCTAATGACGCTTTAATTTGTCCATAGTGTTGTGATGCCTTCGCGTCGTAAGGAAGTACCTCAAGATGACTAATGAATTCTTCAATCGCCTCTAAATTTTTATCTATATTTGCGCTTTTCTCAGCTCCATAGATTAATTCTGAGAGTGTGATGCTTGAAATCGCCATTCGACTAGCGTTAGTGTTGAAAATTTTCAACACTTCAATGGGTCTGCGTTTGAGTACGTAAATGACAATATTTGTATCAAGTAAATACTTGAGCATTACAGACTTTCTCGCTCAACAGGTTTTTGTTCCCCCCGCTCATTCATAAAGTCGTCGGATACGACCGGGCCGCTTAGGAAAAAGTTATCCCAAGTATTTTCAAGGGGGCTAATGATTCGCTCGCGACCGCGAATGCGCACAATGACCTTTTTTACTTCATCAGGCAAACGGGCTTCTGCAGGCAGTCTGACTGCCTGGGTTCTATTGTTGGTGAACACAGTTGTAATCGAAATTGCCATAGTGTCTCCTCATGTATATAGCAATAGTATATAGCAAAGACTTCATCCTGACCAGTTAGAAACCTTTGTTCGGGGAAGTGTTTAAGATAGGGTCATGAATTTAACCTTAGATCTTTTGCTCATACCGGCCGCCTACTTGATTGGTTCAATCTCATTTGCGGTAGTGGTCAGTAAGTGCATGCGTTTACCTGACCCCCATTCCTATGGATCAGGTAACCCAGGCGCCACTAATGTTCTGCGAACAGGTAACAAGCTGGCAGCCGTTCTCACATTGATTGGCGATGCGCTGAAGGGGTATTTGGCGGTCATGCTCGGACGAATTTTGCTAGGTGATACATCTTTAACGTCAACGCTCAATTCTTGGTTGTTGTGCGGGGTTGTAGTTGCTGTTTTCTTGGGCCACTTGTTTCCCGTGTTTCATGGCTTTAAAGGTGGCAAAGGCGTTGCTACTGCTTGCGGAATTTTGTTCGGCATTAATTGGATCTTGGGTGCAGCTACTTTGGCAACCTGGATCATCGTGGCGATGTTCATGCGGTACTCCTCTTTAGCTGCTTTAGCAGCCGCAGTATTTGGCCCAATCTATTTTGTTTTCTTGTTTGGTTTGCAACCGATGGCTATTGCACTCTTGGTGGTGTGCTTATTATTAATTTGGCGTCATCGCACTAACATCACCAATCTCATGAATGGCACTGAGTCTCGTATTGGCTCAAAGAAAAAAGCCAAACCTGCAGATACTTTAAATTCACAAGGCCAGTTATGACCATTGCCTATTGGTGTGTTTTGTTCATGGGATTATTTCCGATCGTAGCGGCTGGCATTGCTAAAAAAGGATTTGAGGGTTATGACAATGGTATGCCACGTGAGTGGCTTGCCAAACAGACGGGCTTTCGGGCGCGAGCGAATGCTGCGCAAGCCAACCTCTTTGAATCCCTCCCTTTCTTTTTTGCGGCAGTGATCATTGCCACTATTGCAAATGCGCCACAAGAGCGTATCGATCTTTTGGCTCTTGGCTTTGTGGCTGCCCGAATTGCTTACCTGGTTTGCTACGTAGCTAACTGGCCGACTACTCGATCTATCGTGTGGCTTGCTGGCTTAGCTTGTGTCGTAGCCATTTTCTTCCAAATTTAGTTTATAAAAAATTCAACGAACCCATATTTATGCCTACTAAGAAAATTCCTACTAAGACAGCTAGCAAAGCCCCTAGCAAAAAATCGACCAGTGTCACGCCGGCAAAGAAAGCTGCCCCTAAAAAGAGTGATAGCGGAACACCTTTATCAGTAGTGATTCGTCGGCGTATTTTGGCGCAAAAGGCACGCTTTCATGCCAATGACAATATCGCTCAATTTATTCAGCCCGGTGAGCTAGAGGGCTTGGTGGATGAGGTTGCGGAAAAGATGCAGGCGGTATTAGAGAGTTTGGTGATTGATACCGAGAGTGATCACAACACTAAAAATACGAGTCAACGTGTAGCCAAGATGTTTGTTAAAGAAGTTTTCAACGGGCGCTATGTTGAGCAGCCTACGCTAACGAAATTTCCGAATGTAAGTCGCCTTAATGAGTTGATGATTATTGGCCCCATCACTGTGCGCAGTGCCTGCTCTCATCATCTTTGCCCGATCATGGGCCGTATTTGGATTGGCGTGCTACCAAGTAAAGAGTCTGCTTTGATTGGTCTGTCAAAGTACTCACGTCTTACTGAGTGGGTCATGTGTCGTCCGCAGATTCAAGAAGAGGCTGTGGTTGAGTTGGCAGACATGCTCGAGAAAAAAATTAAGCCAGTTGGTGTTGCCATCGTGATGGATGCCGATCATTTCTGCATGCAATGGCGCGGGGTAAAAGATCGTGACTCGAAGATGGTCAATAGCGTGATGCGTGGCGCCTTTCTCAAAGACTCCAATTTGCGCAGAGAATTTTTATCCTTACTGGATAAGAGATAAATATCAGAATGTGTGTTTCAACTCTCGGAATCAATAGATATTTTAGATATTTATTTAGGATTACTCTTGGATGTATTGCGGGAGCTTTCCTATTTGGATGTTCTTTGTATCCTGATGTGAACAGTGACCCCGCCAAAAACAATAAGGCCACTTTTCAGCGTGATGCATTAGATTGTGCCAAGTCCTATCCTGAGACAGGTTCTGGTGCGCATGTGAAGCAACGGATTTCTTGCATGAACCTCAAGGGTTGGCGCTAACCCTGAATCTTTTTTATTTATTGAGAACAATTCTCAATAAATAAACCAATAAAATCAATTGCTTACGTTGACTGTAGTCGAGCATTTCCTTCTGTTCTATGATCGTTCCAACGCAGTTTTTGTTCTATTTCACCCTTTGGAGTTCATATGAAAAATAGTCGTCGCCAATTTATGATTTTGTCTGCTGCTGGTGCTTGCACTTTAGCTTTGAACGGTACAGTTCAAGCTCAAGCGATGGTTGCTGAAACTGATCCACAAGCTTCTGCTTTGGGTTACAAAGCGGATGCCTCTAAGGTAGATAAAGCAAAGTTTCCTAAATATGCTGCTGGCCAAAAGTGCGATAACTGTGCTTTGTACCAAGGTAAGGCTGGTTCTGCTGCTGGTGGTTGCTCATTGTTTGCTGGTAAGCAAGTTGCTGGTCCAGGCTGGTGCTCTGCATACGCTAAGAAGGCTTAATGCTTTATTTAGCTTAATAAGTAATAAAAGAGCTGCTTCGGCAGCTTTTTTATTGGCCTTGCTTGGGGTGGTTTACAGCATACTGGCCGGTAAACACTCCCCCAATAGACCAAATTAATTCTTTAAAAACAATAGCTTGCGATGAATTTCGCTAAATTCTGCTTAGTTGCGCTTAGTAGCAGCAATCGAGGCGATGCAGTCTTTAATGCCATAGTTGTGATATTTGCCTGCATTTTCCTTTTTCAGGGATTGGGCGCATTCAATAACAGAATTACGTACGTTGATTTTAGGGATGTTGCCTGTAGACATATCTGACTCCTGTGGTTTTTAATTGGTTTTGGGTCTAAAGATGCGATGTTTGCACACTTTTGACCGCTAGTGAAATTCTAATAAATTCATAAAAATTGTGTAAATCCCAATAAGCTGAGTTTGCACCCATAAAGCCTATAAAATCAGGTTTTATTTACAAAAAGCATAAAGGCTTAGTCACACAGCTCATGACCAAAGCAATTTCTGATATTCCTGCTTTACTGGCCATTCCCGTCATTCTGTGTGGTGGCTCTGGAACTCGCCTGTGGCCTTTGTCTCGCTCGGGCTTTCCAAAGCAGTTTTTGGTGTTGTCGGGCGATGATTCAGCAAAGAGTCTTTTTCAGCAGGCAGTAGAGCGATTAAATACCCTTGCTGATGGAAGCGCCGGAAACACCGAAAATTCTCACTCTTCCATCGCCATTGGTAAAACGCTGATTGTGACTAATGAAGAGCATCGCTTTTTAGTAACAGATCAATTGCGCGAGTTGCCTAAAGTAAAAGCAAGCTTATTGCTTGAGCCTATTGGTCGTAATACTGCGCCAGCACTAACCTTGGCTGCGCTGTATGCCAGCGAGCAAGATGCTGAAAGTAATTCCGCATCGGTAGATCCTATTTTGGTGATTACACCAGCAGATCAAACTATTCAGAATGGCGCAGCTTTTACCAAGGCCTTACAAGATTGCATCAATGTAGTTGCATCTGACAAAGATAAAAAAACGATTGCCATTTTAGGTATTACGCCAACCGCACCAGAGACTGGTTATGGCTACATTCAGAAGGGCGGCACTCAAGGAGCTCATGGTGAGTTTACTGTTGAGCGCTTTGTAGAAAAGCCCGATGCAAAGACTGCCCAATCTTACATAGACAATGGTCATTATTTCTGGAATAGCGGCATGTTTGTTTTGCGTGCAAGTACTTGGCTGGCTGCCCTAAAAGAATTTCGTCCTGATATATTTGGCGCCACTGAGACCGCATGGGTTGCTAGAGCAATTGATCAATCTGCCGATGCCCAGTTCATACGCCCAGCAAAAGAAATCTTTCAATCCATTCCGAGTGAATCGATTGACTATGCTGTGATTGAAAAATGCCCTGGTAGTCAATACCAGATCAAGATGGTTGAGCTTAATGCCGGATGGAATGATTTGGGTGCTTGGGATGCAGTCTGGCAAGTGGGTAAAAAAGATGAACGTGGCAATGTCACAAGTGGTGATACTTTGCTAAGTAATACCAATAACTCCATAGTGCATGCTAGCAGTCGCTTGGTGAGCACGGTAGGCGTTGATAATCTCGTGATTATTGAAACTGCTGATGCCGTCTTGGTTGCCGATCGTGCGAATAGTCAAGATGTTAAAAGTATCGTCAATCAGCTAGAGCAGCAACAGCGGGAAGAGAAAAACCTCCATCGTAAGGTTGCAAGGCCTTGGGGCTGGTATGACAGTGTGGATGAGGGTGAGCGCTTTAAGGTAAAGCGTATTCAGGTAAAGCCTGGAGCGAGCTTGTCTTTGCAAATGCACCATCATCGCGCTGAGCATTGGATTGTGGTCAAGGGGACTGCAGAGATTACTAATGGCGAGAAGGTCATCATCTTGACTGAGAACCAAAGTACCTACATCCCCCAAGGTCAAACGCATCGCTTGGCTAATCCCGGTAAAACTGCTCTGGAGATTATTGAGGTGCAATCGGGTAGTTATCTTGGTGAGGACGATATTGTGCGATTTGAAGATAACTATGGACGCTCAAAATCATGAGCAATAGTATAAAAAAGCGCACGGCTTTAATTTGTGGGGTAAGTGGCCAAGATGGCAGCTACCTCGCACAATTACTTTTGCAAAAAGGCTATACCGTTTTTGGTACTTCACGTGATGCACAAGGCTCTTCTTTTACTAACCTGAAAAAGCTGGGGGTTGAAGGCCAAGTCAGTTATATCTCCATGGTCCCCGAAGATTTTCGGAGTGTGTTGGTGGCACTACGCAAAAGTAATCCCGATGAGATCTATTACTTGGCTGGCCAATCTTCGGTAGGCTTATCTTTTGAGCAGCCTGCTGAAACCATTCAAAGTATTACCTTGGGCACCCTCAACATCTTAGAGGGTTGTCGCATGATAGAAACGGCAGATAAAACGATCAAGATTTATCACGCCGGTTCTGGTGAGTGCTTTGGTGACACCAAAGGCGAGCCAGCCAATGAAAAAACTCCCTTCTACCCAATGAGTCCTTATGCAGTTGCTAAGAGTTCCGCCTATTGGTTGGTAAACAACTATCGTGATGCCTATGGTTTATTTGCTTGCACCGGTATCTTGTTTAATCATGAGTCTCCTCTACGTCCTGAACGCTTTGTGACCCAGAAAATCATCCGAGCAGTAAAACGGATTGCTGAGGGTAGCAAAGAGCAGTTAAAGCTAGGCCGCTTGGATATTGCCAGGGACTGGGGTTGGGCCCCTGAATATGTAGAGGCAATGTGGTTAATGTTGCAACAAGATCAGCCAGAAGATTTTGTGATTGCCACGGGAACGACGATTACTTTAGAAGAGTTTGTAAAGACTGCCTTTGAGCAAGCAAACCTTAATTGGAAAGACTTTGTAGTTCAAGATGCTGCTCTTTTTCGCCCGACAGATTTAGAAATTGGGCGGGCTGATCCGAACAAAGCAAATCAGGCGCTGGCTTGGAAGGCTTCAACCCAAGGTGTTGAGGTGGTAAAAGAAATGTATCAGTCCATTAGTTGAACTTAATAGAAATATCATCAATATGACAAATTCTAGCAATATAGCCAATAAGAAGGTCGCCCTCATCACCGGTATCACTGGCCAGGATGGCTCTTACCTAGCTGAGTTCCTATTAGAAAAAGGCTATATTGTTCACGGTATTAAACGCCGCGCATCCTCATTTAATACCGAGCGGATTGATCATATTTATCAAGATCCGCATGTGAACCATCCAGATCTGATTCTTCACTATGGTGACTTAACTGATACTAGTAACTTGGTTCGGATTATTAAAGAGTGTCAGCCTGATGAAATTTATAACTTGGGCGCGCAGTCTCATGTGGCTGTCTCGTTTGAGTCACCAGAGTACACGGCAGATGTAGATGCCATGGGTCCATTGCGTATGCTTGAAGCGATTCGGATTTTGGGTCTGGAGAAAAAGACCCGCTTTTATCAAGCATCTACTTCAGAGCTTTACGGCTTAGTGCAAGAGATTCCTCAAAAAGAGACCACACCGTTTTATCCCAGAAGTCCTTATGCTGTAGCCAAGATGTATGCCTATTGGATTACTGTGAACTACCGTGAGGCTTATGGCATGTATGCCTGTAATGGCATCCTCTTTAACCACGAATCCAAGCGTCGTGGCGAAACTTTTGTTACAAGAAAAGTCACTCGTGGTTTAGCGAATATTGCTCAAGGTCTGGAGAAGTGTTTATTCATGGGTAATATCGATGCTTTGCGTGACTGGGGTCATGCTAAAGACTATGTACGCATGCAGTGGTTGATGCTGCAGCAAGATAAGCCAGAAGACTTTGTGATTGCTACGGGTGTGCAGTTCACTGTGCGTGAATTTATCATTCGCAGTGCTAAGCAACTGGGTATCACCCTTAAGTTTGAAGGCACCGCTGAAAATGAAAAAGCCATTGTAGAAAATATTGAGGGTGACAAAGCGCCAGCCTTAAAAGTCGGTGATGTGATTATGCAAATCGACCCACGCTACTACCGTCCTACTGAAGTAGAGACCCTCTTGGGTGATCCTACGAAAGCAAAAGAAAAGCTGGGCTGGGTTCCAGAAATCACACTCGATGAAATGATCGTTGAGATGGTGGCAAATGATTTAGAAAAGGCGAAACAGCATGCCTTATTGACTAAGCATGGCTACTCAGTGGCAGTGGGCAAAGAAAACTAAAAAATAAAATAAGATAAAAAGTATCCGCATGAGTAAAGATCTCAATCAAAAGATTTATGTGGCAGGCCACAGAGGTATGGTGGGCTCTGCCATTTTGCGAAATTTGCAGGCCAAGGGTTTTAGTAATATCGTTACCCGCACTCATGCAGAGCTTGACCTCACTAATCAAGCTGCAGTCCAATCTTTCTTTGAACTTGAAAGGCCTGTTCAAGTCTATTTAGCGGCAGCTAGAGTAGGCGGTATTTATGCTAACAATACCTTTCCAGCTGAATTTATTTATGACAATTTGATGGTGCAAAACAATGTCATTCATCAGGCCTTTTTGTCCGGGGTTAAAAAGCTATTGTTCTTAGGTTCTAGCTGTATTTATCCTAAGCTTGCTCCACAGCCGATGAGTGAGGATGCCTTACTCACAGGCAAGTTAGAGTCGACTAACGAGCCCTACGCAGTAGCCAAGATTGCTGGTATCAAGATGTGCGAGAGCTACAACCGTCAATATGGTCAAAGCCATGGAGTGGATTACCGCTCAGTGATGCCGACTAACCTCTACGGCCCTGGCGATAATTACCATCCTGAGAACAGCCATGTGATCCCCGCCCTCATTAGAAGATTTCATGAGGCCAAGATCGCCAATGCACCCGAGGTAGTCATCTGGGGAACTGGTACACCTAGGCGTGAGTTTCTCTATGTTGATGATATGGCTGCTGCCTCGGTTTTTGTAATGGACTTGGATAAAGCTATCTATGATCAGCACACCCAACCCATGCAAAGTCATATTAATGTGGGCTTTGGCAGTGATGTGACCATAAATGAATTAGCCCATGCAGTAGCCAGTGCAATAGGATACCAAGGCAAGATTAGCTTTGATCCTAGTAAACCTGATGGATCGCCAAGAAAGTGGATGAGTTCTGAGCGTTTAAATAAACTGGGTTGGACTGCGCAAGTGAGTCTGGCAGATGGACTTGCCATTGCCTATCGAGATTTTGTTGGTATATAGACTGTGAGCGATCTATCGCCAGCCTTGGTGGATGAATTGGTTTGCGTATGTTGTAAACGTGATGCGCAAACTTGGAGGGTAGCCTCTCACTATATCGCTCGCTTCATTTCAGCTAAACGGTATAAGGTATATGTACCAGACAGTGAGGTAGATTTTTTTAAATCAATTACCCCTGGCGTTTTTGAGGTGTTGGGTGAGTCTATTTTTACCCAGCATTTTTCAGCAGAGATTAAACGACGATTGCCCGCTAGGATTGCAAATCAGTTTGGATGGTATTTACAGCAGTTGATCAAGCTGTATGCAGTTAGTGCTTGCAAGCCAAATGAGCTTGTTCTGATTTGGGATGCTGATACAGTGCCGATCCGCACTTTAACTTTTATTGATGCTCAAGGTAAGTTGGTTTATTACAAAAGCGATGAATATCACCCCCCTTATTTTGAAACGATTACCCGCTTATTGGGTTTAGGAAAAAAGGTTGATTTTTCCTTCATTGCCCAGTGTTTTGTTCTAAGGGCGTCTTGGTTTGATGCTTTTTGTCATTCAATAGAGGAAAAACATCAAACTAGCTGGCTCAATGCCTTGTTGGATAGCATTGATTTTGAACAGGGGAATGGTTTTTCTGAGTATGAGACTTTAGGCACCTTCATTTCACATCACTATCCCGATCAAATCACTTATTCTGAAAATAAATGGCTAAGATTGGGTAATTCAACATTGGGGCATATTGCTTTCTTAAATGATCGCGTGATAGATGAACAATTGAGCAGCTATGATTATGTTAGCTTTGAAAAGTGGGATCGGGCTAAGCCGTACTATCGGCGGGTAGCAATTCCGTATTTCTTTAGGGTATACCTGCCCTCATTGTTTAAATCAAAAAAACAAAGATAAGCTTCTAATTTAGTCATGCAGAAAAAATATACCTCCATTATTTTTGTCCATTCAGGCGAGAGTGCGCCTCCAGAATATTTAACAAATGCGATTGTGATTGCAGCAAAAGTCGCTCCACAATCCCAGGTTTATGTGTTGGTTAATAAATCTCATATTGGAGATTTGGAGAAAGGTCTACAGGGTAATTTTGGGGGCCCCGACGATCTCCTGGGAAATATTGCTTTTGTGGCAATTGAGGATATTCCGCAAAGCGATGTAACTAAACATTTCGCTAAAAATGCCACCCTAGACCGTAGCTTTAGAAATGGATTCTGGTTTTCTACCTCATACCGTTTTTTTGTATTGGCTGACTTTATTCAACTCAAGGGGTTGGAGAACTGCATTCATCTTGAAAATGATGTTGTCTTGTATTTTGATCCCGCTGAAAAGATAGAACAATTTAGCAGCTTTGCCAAGTTTGCAGTTCCAGTGGATAGGGGTAGGGCGATCCCCGGGATTGTTTGGTTAAAAGATGCATCGATTGCATCTGAGCTAGTGCAATTTATTGCGGATCGTTCTGATGCGAATGATATGGATTCTTTAGGCGCTTTTGCGATGCGAAGTGATTTAGGTGCGAAGCCGCTCCCCACGATACCTTTGGAATACGCAAAGTTAAATACTCTAGATCTTGCTAGGTACTGTCAGGGCATTGATTTATTTGGTGGAATTTTTGATGGCGCGGCAATTGGTCAATATGTTGGTGGCGTCCACTGGATGAATGATCCTTCTGATACGAGATTTTTTGAAAATGAAAGCAGTGACTTTCATTTAAGAGACTGTCGTTTTTCTTGGGAATATGAGGGATTTCATAGATCTCCATTCATCAGTTTCCATGGAGCATGCACTAAGGTATTAGCCTTACATGCACACTCCAAGGACTTGTTGGGAGTATCCCCCTTTAATTCTGGGGTTCCGAGCAATGCTGATTCGATATTGACTGGGGAAAGAATTCAGGCGCTTGCTGATTTGACGATTAGCTCTCCTGGAGTTACCGCTTTTCATGGGCGAGAAAAGATTCAGACACCTATCGTTTTAGAAATTCCCGAAAAAGAAGAAAATAAGTGGTTTAAGAAAAAACGCTTTGAACTCCCCCCTAATTTGGATTTCTTGAGAGTTTGTCAGGGTGCCAAGATTATTTTTGTCTATACCCATTTATTGCCTTACTTTAAGAGCTTTATAGCCCCACGGCTGCATGAGCCATATGTGCTGTTGACGCATAATTCAGATCATAGCGTGAGTCTTGAGGATTTAGATTTAATGAATCATCCATCCTTGATCGCATGGTTTGCACAAAATTGTGAAACTAGCCATGCAAAGTTGAATGCGTTGCCAATTGGTTTGGCAAATAGCCAATGGGGCCTAACGCGCGTGGCTGATGTTTTTGATGCTGGACATATGTATCAAAAAACAAAAAACCTTTATGTTAACTTTAGTGCAAGCACTCACCCCGGGCGGCAATCGATTATTGATCTTGTATCCAATATCCCAGGAGTCACCGTTGGATCATCAGTGGGTTTCGAACAATACATTGCTCAAGTAGCCGAACATCGTTTTTGCTTGTGCCCTAGGGGGAACGGCATTGATACCCATCGTTTTTGGGAGGCCCAGTATGTTGATACGATTCCAGTCTTGCTGAAGCAAGACTGGACTTCGGCTTACTCCAATTTGCCCATCTTACTTATAGATGCTTGGGAGGATCTTTTGCAGTTAAATTGGGAAGAAGCTTATGTCCGAAGATCTACCAGTAACTTTGACCGAAAAATGCTAACCCTTGAGTATTATCGTCAGCAATTGCTTGCCAATATGTGAAAATAAAATTTCGTCATTCTAATCGCGGGCTTAAATCGGCAATTCTTCATAGTCTCGGATGATTGAAATAATTCTTATATGGGGATAATTATGGTGTTCTGAGCATATATGAGAGATTTATATGTCATCCAAATATGTCCAACTCTTAGCTGCTCACTCTCTCGCGGGAAGATCACATATCCCCTTCCAAAATATATCGTCTTTTTTACGTGAGAATAAATGATGGCGTCTACGGCAAATTAGATCGACATGTCTCTGAGAGGACGTTTGAATAAACCAGATTTTGGGGGACCTTTTTAAGCTTTGGGGTGATTTCAGTTAGCGGGCGGCGCTGATTATTTAGGTCATGTTTGAGTGATAATGGAAGCTATTCGCATTAAATAATAAAAGTACCTATTTATAGTGGCTAAATCACTAAATGGTCACCCTTTTTGATAATTTGACTAAATATTCTTTTCTTCGCCTGCTAGAGCAATTCTTTTGTGGCTGGATTTTCCTGGCGACAGTAGTATTGCTCGTGGTTTGGGCATTGCCGCACACCATTGCAGCCAGAAATATTGCGCTTTTCACTGGATTGATTGCTGCCTTTGGATGGGTATGGATTACAAAACCTTCCTTAAATTGGAAGGCTTTATGGCCAATTATTTGTTTGCTTTTGGTGCCGCTGTGGGTTATGTTGCACTGGTATTTTTTATCTGAGCTGAAAGATCAGCAATGGCAAGAGCTCAAAAGTACGTGGCTAAGAGTGCTTGCAGCATTGTTATTGGGGTCGACGACCGGTCTTATTCTCAATAGGCGTCCCAAAATGGTTTGGTGGGTCATTCTTGCAATGATCTTGCTGCCGACGATTACCTTTATTCAGTACCTTTATCAAGTGCATCTCCAGCATCACTGGATATTGCCTAGCGGCATGTTTTACGGTTTCTATAAGGGCAAGTTTTCTGCTGTTTACTTCGTGCTATGTCAGGTATTGATTGGTTTTGGTTTCATTTACTTTGCGCTAAATGGCTTGCAAAAAGCAAGGCTATTGCCACTCCTTTTTGGCACCATTTTAGTGTTCAGCGGCATCGTTGATTTTATAGCTGCAAGGGCCTTAAACGGTATCATTGTGTCTACATTAGCATTATTGCTGTGTATTCTTGTTCTACTTTACTCAAGCCTCAATGTAGAAGGGCAAAAGAGATCACTCAAAAAACACCTTCAATTGGGAGCTGTAGCATTGTTAGCCTTGACTATCTTGGGTTCAGGGCTATTTCTATTTTGGACTTATGATCGTCAACAAGAGGGTAAATTAGCAAATCTAATTGGGGATATCCGCATCTCTAGTCAAATAGACCAAAACCAGGCTTGGGTAAAAGATGGTGGGGCATCCACACTTCCTGTGGATGATAAAGGGCGCCACATTAACGGAAGCACCTACGAGAGGGTCTCCTGGTTTATCAAGGGAACAAGACTTGTACGGGAAAATCCGCTAGGAAACGGCGTTTCTCACATGGCCTTTGGTTACTACATGCGTGCTCAATATCCACAATCCTCTGTACAGATGACCCACAGCGCTTGGGTAGATTTTACTCTCGGACTAGGTTTGCCTGGCCTAATCTTGACCTGGTGCTCTATTCTAGGGGTAGTTTGGCTAAGCATCAGAGCACAAAATCAAGATCGGGGATCGGGTTTTACGGAGCAAGTAGTAGCGGTGGGAAGTCCCATCCCCTGCATAGCCCTCTGGTTAATTGCAGGACTTTTTGGGTTTTGGATAGTGGGGGAAGTCAGCGAACGTGAGTACATAGAGCACTACTTTTTCCTGATTGCACTCTTTGCTGCGGCTGTAAGCTCAAATAAGCGGCTGGAGGTCCGTGAGTCAAAAGGTAGTTAAGAGCTATAAATTTTAGACCTTGGTATTTTCGATATTTGGAGAGTGCAAAATAAGTAGTCGATAGGATGCTTTAATGAAATCAATATTAATCACGCTTTAAGTTATAAAAGTTTAGCCCAGCGTGGGGTCTTGAAGTTCACAATCCTACTGTAAAGCCAAATATAGCTTATCGTAAAGAGGATTGTGAAAGTAATCAAAATAGGTGTGGAGTTCCACCACAAAATAGCAGGTACGACAGCCATTGAAGTTAACATCCAAAGATAGGGTGATGTCTTAGCATTGGCTGTAAAGATAGCCCCTTGATGGCCTCTAGATATCGAATTCAGAATGCGCCTAAAAATGAGCGTATGAAAGTGAATGCCATCAGGTAAGAGAGGATTTTTCCCCTGGTGCATTGTTCTTCTGTAGATGGTAAAGAGCGTTTCTGAAATTGGGTAGGCATTAATTAGCAATGCAAACCAAGGCGATACTTGAGGCTGTCGTGCTACGAGCATGACGCTAATGACTGCAATCCAAAAACCAATGAGATAGGCGCCGCCATCCCCCAGAAAGATCAGTCCTCTTGGATAGTTCCATATGAAAAATCCAAGAATGGCTCCTGCCATGATGAGGCTTAAGTACATCATGAGTGGATCACCCAGCAGATAACTTACATAAATAAGCCCCATTAAGGTAATAACTCCAACCATACTCGAGAGTCCATTAAAGCCATCAATGATGTTGTATGCATTGGCCATACCAGTAATGGCGAAGATAGTAAAAATGAGTCCAACTCCAGGCAATGCCAATAAATAATCTACGCCAATGATATCTAGTCGGATAATTTGTGCGTCTAAATAGATATTTGCCATTGCTGCTGAAATAGCGGTTAAAAGAAGTCGATTTTTGACACCTACGTTTTTGGTCAAATCTTCCATTAAGCCGATAGCAAAAGCGGGGACTGCACAAAGCAGTAGCGTAGTTGCAAAATTGGTGTCTGCATGGGATTTGAGGTTAAAAAGAGTTGCAGCAAAAATACCGGCAACAATACTAATGCCCCCAATTCGGGGTACTGAAGTGACGTGGAATTTTTGGATCCCTTTTATATCTTCATCAGCCGAGAGAGGCATATGCAAATTCTGATAATGAATAATCAAGAAAGTGACAACAAAGGAGGTGAAAAAGGAGGCTAAAAGGGAAATCATCTGCTTGATTATAAATTCTAAAATTATCTCAGTGGGCATATTGAATTGCCGCCCGCATATGCGATGAGATAAACGGTATTAGCGATCCTGTTCTGTAAATGAAGGGTTCTAGTGATCATCTCTAAATGCCCTAGAAGTCAATCTCAAGTATTCATTGTTAGTATGGACTGACTTTATGGACTATTGACTTGGTTTTGCGGCTAAGCAATGAGTTTAAGAGCAACCAGCAACAAAATACATCCCAATAGCAGTTGCAAATTGCGGCTAGAGAACCGCTTAGTTAAAAGGCGCCCGATGTTACCATTGGACTAAGCCATTGATGTTAATACATTGAAAAAAAACGCTAGTACGCAATTGGATCTCAATAATATTGCGCTTTGTAATATTGCACTCAATAAACCCATTGCCTATGAAGAGTGGGCCAGTTCAAAAGAGTTGAGCGGCTTTATCTTAGTGGATCATTTCTCTAATTCAACAGTAGCTGCTGGCCTCATTCGACATAGTTTACGCCGCGCAGATAACATTCATACACAAGCGTTAAGTATTACCAAGCTTGAGCGAGAAAAACTACATGGGCATCAAGGAAAGGTCGTTTGGTTTACAGGTCTCTCGGGCTCTGGAAAATCCACTTTGGCTAATGCTTTAGAAGTTGAGTTACACAAGCAAGGAAAGCATAACTAATTATTAGATGGCGATAATATTCGACTGGGCCTGAATAGAGACTTGGGGTTTACTGAGGCTGACCGCGTAGAAAATATTTGGCGCATTGCGGAGGTGGCCAAGCTCATGATGGATGCAGGTCCTGTTGTAATGACGGCATTTATTTCGCCATTTGCAAGAGGGCTAGTGATGGCTAGAAAGTTGATTGGACCAGAAAACTTTATCGAAGTCTTTGTTGATACACCAATTGCTGTTTGCGAGCAACGCGATCCCAAAGGTCTTTATAAAAAGGCAAGAGAAGGCAAGTTGTCTAATTTTTCAGGGATTTCAAGCCCGTATGAGCAGCCATCACATTCTGATATCGTTATTAGCGCTAGTAATATTGTGGATAAAGAACATGCGATTAAGAAAATCATGCTGTCACTTAAGTGATTGATGTGAGGCTATACATATTAGCGAAAGCTGGGTTTTTTAGGGCTAATTCCAATGACTTGCGAGTAAACGTCTACATGGGATTTTCCAAGAGAATTAGCTGAAAAAAGTGATTCATAACGCTCAAGGGCTGCATGCCCCATTTTTTTTGCCAGTGTCGGATTATTTAAAAGCTGATTACAAGCTTCAGATAATGCGGCAGGATTTTTGGGGGGGACTACTAGCCCTGTCAGACCATGTATATTTACATAAGAGGTCCCAGAGCCCAATTCACAGCAAATCATAGCTTTTGCATGCATTGAGGCCTCAATTAGCACCATTCCAAAAGCTTCAGACCGTAATTGCGAGGGTAACACAAGAGCGGTGCAGTGTTGTAAAAGTAAATGCTTGTGATGCTCTGTCACCTCCCCTAAAAAAACTACATTTTTAAGTTGATAATGATTGGAGAGTTGCATTAGTGCTTTGATTTCAGGGCCATCGCCAGCAATGACAATTTTTCCTTGGACCGATTGTGCTACAGAAACTAAGGAGTGAACTCCTTTGTAGTGCCTTAAAACCCCTAGAAATAGTAGATAGTGTCCGCTTTTAACCCCAATCTGATTCAAATACTCCTCATCAGATGCATTAGAAGTCTCAAAATTGGCTTGGGGCCTTGATATGCCTAACGGAATGACTGTAACTTTTCCCTTGGAGAAGTATTTTCTGAGGACTGGACTGGACTCCAAATAGTTTGGAGAGGTGGCGATAATTATCGACATCGCACGTAAGGTGTGATGCATTAGCGGACTATAAAGTCTTTTTAAAAACCTTTGCTTAACAATGTCGGAGTGATAAGTTAGAACACTTGGCTTTTTTGAAAAGTTGGATAGTTGCAATATATCTAAAAAAGGCCACGGGAAGTGGTAATGAATTACATCTGCCCATTTTATTAATCTCTGGTACTCGATAAGGCTATTAAGACCCCCCATATCGCAAGACGCTGGTGCCATCCATGATCGAGAGCGAATAACTTCACCTTCTGGAAATGGTAGCTTAAGGGGGGTTGGATTTGGGGAGAGGGTAAGAATGCGCGATTGCACGCCATGGGCTTGTGTAGCCAAGCAGATTTGCCGAATAGCTTCTTGAATGCCGCCTTGAGAGTCGGGGTAGTAAGTTCTGTATATATGTAATATTCGCATCGTGACTTAATCACTTTTTGGAGATGATTAAACCAATGGATGTCACAACAAAACTAGCAAGCTCAAGCTTTAGATGGGGTGAGAATCCGTAAGGGGGAGTATCAATATAGTTATCCACGGATGAGCCACCTGTATTTAAGTCGAGAGGCTTTACATCGTAGCCTTCTTGCTCCAATTCCTGGACTAATTGAGTAATGTCTTTTTCCCGATAGATAGAGCAGCTTGGACTTTCAAGAGTAGCATCGTTTGAGGAAAGGTTAAATTCAGTGGTGCGCACTGCGACCCCACCGGGCTTAAGGTATTTTAAAGAGTTTTTAATAAACTCCGCCCCATGCTGTAATGAGCCAAGATGCTCTAAGGCACATGCTGACCAGACAAAATCATATTGATCGAAGAAGCTATTGGGTATCTGATTCATATCTGCAGACAAAAAAGATACTCGCTCAAAAAAGTAGACTTAGGCAGAACCCTGTTACATGAGGTGTAAAGCTCTTGTAGTGATGCTGCATGTTGCATTGTTTCAACCCAACCTTGTTCATGCGCCGATTCTGGGTCTAAGTCCGTAGCGGTCACTATGCAACCAAATTTAGCAAAAACACCTGGTAAGGGCTCTCTGCCACAGCCAAAACCCAAGCCCTTCATGCCGGGTTTTAGTTTCCCGTTTTTATATAGGGACTGCATAATAAAGACAAACTCCCATTGTTTTCTAGAAAACCGACCTGGACTCAGTATTAGATCGTACCAGTATCGATAGGGTTTGATCACATCAATTGGCATAGTTAATCATATTGCTTTAGATGCGCCTGCCATTTATGTGCAGGTGGAGGCTTGAAATGTACTAAAATTAAGTATGAACCATACGCCAAACTCAGACATTATTAAGGGGATTTACGCATTTAGGATATGGGGTACTCTTGGCTGGCATGATATTAAACAACGTTATCGACGTTCAGTTTTAGGCCCTTTCTGGTTTACTTTGAGTACTGCCATTATGGTTGGAGTGTTAGGAGCTCTGTACTCTTCAATTTTAAATCAAGAAATTGCTAATTATTTACCGTTTTTGGCAGCCGGTTTGGTTGTTTGGCAATTTATATCAAGCTCAATTTTAGAAGGGTGTACCGTATTTATTGCGTCCAGTGCCCTTATTAAGCAGATTGATTTACCTCTATCAGTTCATGTCTGTCGAGTGGTGTGGAGAAACTTCATTATTTTGCTACACAGCTTACCCATCGTTGTTTTGGCATTGATTATATTTGGGGATATGCCGTCCTATGAAATTCTTTTGCTACCTTTTGGCTTAATTTTGCTTTTATTTAATGCCCTCTGGATTACCGTGGTTCTTGGTATTTTATGTACTCGCTACCGCGATGTTCTTCCAATCGTTTCTAACTTTCTTCAAATTGCTTTTTTCTTTACCCCTATTATGTGGTCTCCGGAAATTTTAAAAGATCGGGGCTGGATTGCAGAATATAACCCCCTGTATCACTTGATAGAGATTGTTCGAGCCCCAATACTGGGTAAGCAAATTCCCATGGAATCGTGGTATTGGTCTATTGGCTTAGTTTTAGCTGGACTCGCCTTAGGCCAGTATTTAATGTCTCAATATAGAAATCGTGTAGCTTATTGGCTTTAAGAAGATGAAAAAATTAATTTCTGCACACAATGTGACGGTCGAATTTCCTGTATTCGAAAACTCTCATAGGTCTTTAAAAAAAGTGGTTTTAAACGTATCCACGGGCGGGAGAATTGGCCAATCGGTTGGCCACCATCCATATGTAGCCGCGCTTGAGGATATTAATTTTATATTTGAAGAAGGTTCAAGGATTGGGCTTCTTGGGCATAACGGGTCGGGAAAAACGACTTTATTGCGTGTGCTTTCAGGTATCTATGCGCCGGTAAAAGGTGACCTAGTTGTTCGGGGAAGAATTGCCTCCTTATTGGATGTGTCTATGGGTTTGGATCCTGATGCTACAGGTTTTGAAAATATTTACTTGCGCGGCATATTGGATGGTATGAAGCCAGCACGCATCCGTAGCAAAATTGAGGAAATCGCCGACTTTACTGAACTCGGGGAGTATTTAAACTTGCCAGTAAGAACCTATTCAAGCGGCATGATGTTGCGATTGGCATTTGCAATTTCTACGAGTGTAGAAGCAGATATTTTAATTATGGATGAGTGGCTTAGTGTGGGTGATGAGAGTTTTAGCGTTAAAGCTTCTCAACGCCTAGGGGAGTTAATTGGCAAAACATCCATCCTAGTAGTTGCTTCGCATGACCAAAAGCTTATAAATAGAATTTGTAATCGTAAAATTCAACTCGAGCATGGACGAATAATTTCGGATGAAGCGGTAATAAAAGAATTAGTCAACTAACGCAGAGGTATTGGCCGTGTTTAAGCGTTCAACCATTTCACCACTGATTGAATCAGCTCTGTCGATTTGGCCCTTATCTAAGGTGGCTGGTTTAGCTAGCGCCTTCATAGCTTACCCAATTGCCGAGAAATTAGAAAATCGTCAGGTGAGGCAAAAGGTAAAGGAATTGCGAGGTTTTTATACATTGCCTGCAACACAGCGTGCTTTGATTGAAAAAGAGCGACTAGCCAATGTGATTGAATTTGCAGCTCATCAGGTCCCGTATTATCGCGATCTTTTTTCTCAGCTCAACATTAACCCTCAAAAAATAAAGAAAGATATTGCCTATTTGAGCGATATTCCTTACTTAACAAAGGAGATCATACGCGAACAAAGTGGTCGTATGTTGTCCAAACCCTTAGATCAAATACGTCACCACGTCTGTAAGACGGGGGGTTCAACTGGCTTATCTTCTGTTATTTACTATGACCAACCTGCAGCAGATTACTCGGCAGCAGTAACGCTTTACGCAAGGGAAAGAATTGGAAAAGTAAAGTCTCGGTCTGAACTCCATTTTGCTTGTCGCTTTCCTGATTCGCCAGTAGTAACGGAGTGGTTCACTCGGGAAGATTTTAAATGCTTTGCAATGAACCGCACCAATATCTTTTTTGATCGCTTGGATGAAATCGGTTTGGAGGAAGTGATTGCGCTTTTAAAACGGCGCAAACCTTATTTGGTTCATGCACATCCTTCAACAATGTATGCATTAGCATGCTATCTTCATTCAAGAGGATGCTCCTTAAAATTATTTTCTATATTTGAATCAAGTGGCGAGTTGTTGGAGAATCATCAGCGTGCTTTAATCTCTAAGGTATTACGCTGTGAGGTAATTGATCGATATGGATTGGCTGAACTGGGGGTGATGGCATACCAGCTTAGCGGAAGTGAGGGTAAGCTGCAGGTTCTAGAATCTGAGGGGTGGGCTGAATCAGCTACCATAGGTGAAGGGTCTGAACGTGTCGAAGAGTTAATTTTTACGGGTTTTCATAACCATCTCATGCCTTTAATTCGATATCGAACTGGTGATCTTGGTACGGTTGAGAGGAATGAAGAGGGCGTATTCCTAAAAAATGTGGTTGGGCGCATTCATGATCAAGTGCCGATTAATGGCATTAATCATCCTACTCACCATATACAAGATATGCTTGATCACCGAGTCGGCGGTATTCAAGAGTTTCAGATCGATTTGCGCACTTCGCCACCCAAACTTAAAGTTGTCCCTGAATCTAGCGATGTAAGGGATCATATTTCACAGAAAATTAATCAGTTTTGGGGGGATGCTTTTGAACTTGAGTTCATTGGGCATGAGGATTTAATTCGGGTGGGGCGCCATGCTAAATTTCGTCATGTGGTGACAGCATGATTCAAGTAGCTTGCCCCTGTGGCAATGACGAATTACGCGAAATTGTTTGCGCTGCATTTGAGCGTGCCTGTGGCTTAGGTAGTGTTCGGAGCATATCTTATTCTGAACTAGCTATAAATGAATTTGCGCATTTGCAGACAAATTCAAAATACACTATTTGGGTTTTGGTTGACCCTCCAGAGGAGTTAGCCCCTTTACTTATACTTGCACTAAAAACAATGGTAGTTAAGGTTATCGTTTTTGGAGCGGTTTCTCCGTCCATTGCGCAATTTCTTGGAATGCAAGTAAGCGTTATTTCAGAGGCAGTCATCAATGCATCAGTATGTAGCCCAGCGCCGACTTATCAATTTTCTGAAAGTGAGGGCTTTATAAGTTATGTTAAAGGTCTCAGCGAAGGTGACTATTCTTCTTATTCTCGTGCCCTTTGTCGATATGACTACGCTGACGAGTGGAATAATTTGGGATTTGGCGCGATTACTGTGAATGGATCTATTTGGTCGCTATCTAACTGTGCAAATGTAAGGCAGGAGAATGCCTTGGCATACCTAGTCGCTTGCGATGAACGGTTGTCAGCTTATTGTGCGCTTTGGGATTACCCTCAATCAAGTTTGCTTTGGTTTAATCGCCAAGTTGGGCCGGTCGACTCTTATGAGTGGCGATTAGTTGAAATTTATATTTATCAGTATCGTTTTTCTGAAATACCAGCTTGGCCGGTAGTTTCAGAAATTCCATATGGATACGAGGGGGCAGTTACGATGCGCTTAGATTGCGATGAGGATGTGGAATCTGCGCGGCCACTATATATGGCCTATAAAGAATGGAAGGCTCCATTTTCATTGGCTTTACAGGCTACTGTATTAGCCGACCCCAGACATCATCAGTTACCACTCGAAGTAATGGCTTCAGGCGGCGCCATTTTGTCCCACACCCTTACTCACGCCCCTAATTGGGGTGGAAGTCAAGAGGAGGCAATGCGCGAAGGTGTTGAGTCTGCGGCTATTATTAATCAAGCAACCGAAATTATTCCAAAATATGCGGTATCACCATTTCATCAAACTCCCCTATATGCACGTTTAGGTTTGGCTCAGGCTTCTTATTCTGGCTGTATTGGTGGAATCATTGCAAACGATCCAGATTTTGTGATGGCTCGAGGTGGGCGACCACCGTATTCAGAGCCAGATTTCATTGGGCATACCCAGCAATGCATGCTGCATGGGGATTGTTTGCTAGAGACGGGTGATCCTCTTGCAGTTTATAAACAAGCTTTTGAGCAATCTTTTCTATCCAGAACTTTTTTTGGATATTTGGACCACCCATTTTCAGAGCGCTATCAGTATGGCTGGAATGATGAAGATGAGCGAATAAATGCTCACGGTCAACTTATTGACTATATTCGAAAATTGTCTGATAGGGTCTTATTCCTAAATGAAAATGATGCCCTAGATTTTATGCACTACAAATCTAATATTTACATACAGCATGTGGATGGAGCCCTTAAAGTATCTACCCCTCCAGCCCCCAATAAAAAAGCCTTAAATGTCGCAATTGAGTATGGGGAAAATATTTATAGTATGGACTCTAAAGGTATGGTTTTATGAAGCTTTTGATCATATTCGGCACTCGCCCAGAAGTGATTAAATTAGCGCCTTTAATTAAGTTGGTTCAGCAAGAGCCTAACATAGAGGTGGTTACCTGCTCTACGGGTCAACATCGTGAAATGCTGGACCAAGCCCTGATGGTGTTTGGTATTAAGCCTGACATTGATTTGGGTGTGATGGAGGAAAATCAAACCCTCGCTAGCCTCACTGCGATTCTTTCAACCAAAATCTCAAAATGCATTGCTGAAAGTCAGCCGGATATTGTTGTTGTTCAGGGGGACACAACTACGGCATTTGTAGCGAGTTTGATGGCATTTTATGTGGGGATTCCTGTTGCTCATGTTGAGGCAGGATTGCGCACGGGCGATATAAATAGTCCATTCCCTGAAGAATTTAATCGCATTACTATTTCTCGAATTGCTAAATGGCATTTTGCTCCTACAGTCAGGGCTAAGGCCAATTTGATACTAGAGAACGTTAATTCAAATTCAATATATCTAGTAGGAAATACAGTTATAGATGCTCTTAATATTTTGGCGGGTGATCAAAAAAAAGTTGATGCCCTTAAAGAAGTTACAAGTATTACTCCTAAGCGAGAATTTATTCTAATAACTGCTCATCGTCGTGAAAATCATGGCCAGGGCATCCATTCACTTTGTCAAGCTATCAAGGAATTAGCCGCAGAATTTCCTAGTGTAGATTTTATATTCCCCGTTCATTTAAATCCGAATGTAAAGCAGGTAATTAATGTGGAGCTTCGTGATCACTCCCAAATAACTCTAATTGAGCCCGTAGATTTTTCAACCATGCTGTACTTGGAGAGCCATGCAATTTTAATCATGACTGATTCTGGTGGAATTCAAGAAGAGGCTGCCTCTTTCCGCACTCCTGTAGTAGTAATGCGCGAGCACACAGAACGGGGCGAGGGTGTTGCACAAGGCTTTGCAATAGTAGCTGGCTCCACGAGAGAGGGCATTGTTGGAGCCGTGAAGCAGTACTTAAATAATCCGCAAATTAAAAAAGATCTTGAAAGTGCATTAAATCCTTATGGTGATGGGTTGGCCGCAAGAAGAATTCTTGATGTTTTGGCTAATCGCAATATTGAAGAGTTTTCCCGGTGACACCAATCGATCTCTGCATTCTATTTTCAACTGCTGATTGGGATGCTCCTTATTGGACTAATAAGCAACATACCGCAAAAAATTTAGCCTTAAAAGGCATTACAGTACTCTATATTGAAAGCATTGGTTTGCGTCGACCTAAATTAACCAGCGGTATTGATATTTCAAGAATTTTCCGAAGATTATTTAGGTCTTTTCGAGGAATTCAAGAGGTTGATAACAATATTTATGTTTTGTCGCCCTTAATTATTCCACTTAAACATCACTGGCATTTGGTGCGTTGGTTTAACAGATTCTTATTGAGCCATGCTATTAAAGCTTTTGTAAAAAGAATTCAAGTAGTAGGTGGGGCGCGCAATCCAATTGTTTGGTCATACCATCCATACGCGCTTGATGCGCTTCCAAAAAATTGTAAATGGCCGATTATTTATCACTGTGTTGATGATTTATCATCGGTTCCTGGAATTGATGGTGACACTTTTAATGTGGCGGAGAAGACTTTTCTCAAGCGAGTAGATATGGTTTTTACAACCAGCACCACTTTGTTTGAAAAATGCAAAGCTATTAATAGCAAAGTATATAACTTTCCAAACGTGGTTGATTTTGAGCATTTTTCGCAACAATCCAATCCTTCCAATTCCCCGCGAGACCTTGAATCAATTCCTCGCCCGCGGATTGGTTATGTTGGCGTTTTATCAGACTTCAAAATTGATTTTGAGTTGTTGCTGGCAGTGGTTAAGCACTCCCCTCTTTGGAGCTTTGTATTTATTGGTGAGGAACGAGAGGGGCAATCAAATTCCTTTGTTGAGAAATTAAAACTTGAGCCCAATGTTCACTTTATTGGATATGTTAAGTATGCTGATTTGCCTATGTATTTGGCAGGGATAGATGTTGGGATCTTACCCACGTTAGTTAACTCCTACACTAAATCGATGTTTCCAATGAAATATTACGAATATATATCCGCCGGCCTTCCTGTCGTTTCTACCCCTTTAGATTTTTTACAAGAGCGTTCTTTAGGGGTGGTTGTTGGACATAATGCTCTGACATTTAAGGATGGAATAGAGTGGCAGCTTAATAGAGGAAAATTAAGTGAACTTGAGGCTGCAAATATTGTTGGTGACAATACTTGGGCAACTCGACTCGAAAAAATGATCGATCGTATAAATCAAATAGGTAAATTGCATTAAATACCCTTATTAAAGTATAAAAGTTATGCAACTTTAATAAAAGAGCATGGATTTACAATATATTAACTGTCTATTAAAGGTAGAAGTTTTTACGACAGCATAAAGACCATTACTTTTCAATTGGTTGTGACACAAAAATTAGTCAAATTGGAGGTAAAACAGATTAACCACGCTTACTTATTTAGTAGGGTGCCAATCATTTTTCCATTGGTAGCGGTCAAGTTTTAGCCCGGTTTTGACAAGAATTACATCAAATGACTTTGGGGTTGGATTTGGTAGCTTCATTACAAACCCAGTATATTGACTAGCATAACCTGCGGATGCAACATCTGGCCGAGATATACCAGTTGTGGCTGAGGAAACTATCTTGCTATCAACGACAAGTATAAGTTCAACTTTTTCAGCGGGGTTAGAGAGGTTGATCGCCCAACCAAAAATATTATTCTCGGTAACCGAATCAACGACACCTACAAATAAATCCATAGTTGAATGATTATGTTTTACTGCTGAAGATAAGTATCTATTTATAGGAGTCAAGTCAAATTTAGAAACTTTGTTTCTAATATCTAAAATGTGCTCGGGCTTAAAACCATCAACAGCAGACAAATAAAGGTAAGGTGAATCAATGCTATTTAAAGCGGCTTGAATTTTTTTTGTATCTTTTAATGCGTCAGAGTAAAGATTCCCTTCTAATTTAATTTTTTTTCAAAATCATCTTTTACAAATTCATAAATTTTAAAATCTATGGCATTGTCCTCTCTAAATTTTTGAATAGCACCTTCGCTTGGCTCGATCCTATCAATTGAATTTCGTGTTTTATTTGTATTAATGTAGAAAGGGAAAGACATATTAAAAGTTTTGCAAAAAACTAAAATAGTTGCACTCATGTCTTCACATAGACCTGTAAATATAAAATATTTTTTTAAATTTTCGACAGCCGCTTCATATACTCCCCCATCAATAATTTGATCACTTGAAGTTAGCATATTGCTTAAAATATTTCTCCCTCCCAGGGACTTCTCTAGCCACTGATCCAGTGAAATTTTTCTTCTCATAACTAGGAATTCGGTTTCTGAAAATGAGGCGCTTACTAGGCCCGCAAAATTTTTCCCTTCAAGTGCATAGTTAAAGTGAGAGATTGCCCGCGTTAATGGGTCTCGAACCAGAGTAAAATATTTTAGAGGGTATTTAATCATGCGATGGGCGCCAAATCCTATATGCCCACCCCCAAAACCTGAGTCACATAAGAGTATTTTCTCCTTATTAAATCCATCGCATGCATCATGAAGCATGATAAATCTATTAGGAAAAATATTTAAATCAATGAATGAAATAAAAGATGATCCACCACTTTTGGGTGTATGAACAAAAAAATAGGTATTCAAATTTCTCAAAATTATATTTTAGTGCCGAATGAATTGATGTATCTTATGGATCTATGGAGCATTAAATAATCATTATTTATGAAGGTAATATGTTTTTTATTTATTCTAACTATTATAGTAAATATTTTTAAATGAATATTTTATTTGCAACATATCCAATGGCCTTTCACACTCCGGGTGGCGGAGAGGTTCAGCTTCAGGCATATTTAAAGCATCTCCCTGTACATGGTGTCAACGTAGAGCTCTTTAATCAGTGGGATCCCCAATTTAAAAGATTTGACTTAGTCCATTTTTTCTCTTGTGTTGGGGGGTCAGTCCATTTTTGTAATTTTGTGAAGCAATTGGGACTTCCTTTAGTTATATCTTCTAGCTTATGGATTACAGAGGATACAAAACATCTTTACCCAATTTCTGAAATAGCTCAGCAACTCAGCTTGGCTGATGCTGTGATTGCTAACTCCAATTTAGAGTGCGATAGTTTAGCCTCTGTTCTTCAGTTACCCAGAGAGAAGTTTTTTACAGTTCTTAATGGCGTAGACGATGAATTCTATGAGCGGGTTACTCCTGAGCTTTTTAGAATTCATTTCAATATAAGCACTCAATTTGTCCTAAATGTTGGAAATATTGAACCCAGAAAAAATCAGCTGAATCTAATACGAGCCATGAAGTTAGTCCCAGATATGAAGTTGGTATTGATTGGTCATGCACGAGACGAGAATTATCTAAATCTATGTATAGAGGAGGGTGGTAACCAGGTTATTTACTTAGGACCACTCCCTCATGATTCTGATTTACTTAAGTCAGCTTATTCTGCCTGCACCATTTTTTGTTTGCCAAGTACCCTTGAAACCCCTGGCTTAGCCGCTTTGGAGGCTCATGCTGTGGGTGTGCCAATTGCAATCACTGAAGTTGGACCAACGGCAGAATATTTTGCAGAATCTGCTAAGTACTTAAATCCTATGGATATCGACGATATTGCCAATAAAATTCTTGAAATATTGAATGCGGGTAAAAAAATACCTGATAATATTGATAAATTTCATAAGTACTCCTGGGGTGTTATCGCAGGAGATTTAATTCCGATCTATCAATCTCTTTTACATAAATGAAATTTGAACTACATCCACTGGCAAATGTAATTGCTACAACTAAAAATGGCTATACTTGGCTAGCAAAAAATGACGATCCTCAATTTTCGATTTTGAATTGGGAGTCCCTACAGGGTAGGGCAGTTCGATTAACTTTGCAAATAAAGTCAGATGCACCAATAATTTCTGCGCCGGTCATATATTTTGATGATGGTGCTGGAATGAGTGAAGCTAACATAATTAGCCTCAAGGCTGATGAGCAGGGTTTTATATCTCAGGATATCGCCTTTTCAGATTCATTATGTGGAATCAGGTTTGATCCTATTGCGCGATCCGGCCTGTTTTCTTTGCTGGATTTGCACATTCATTTCCTATCATATGATGCAAAAGAAATTGCAGGGTTAATTGAGAATCAGAGGGCTGCAAAAGTCGATGCTTATATGAAGCAATCAATTCCAGAGATTGATTATCAAAAATGGATTGACTTAAATGAAATTCCATCCTCAAGATACAAGGCGTTGAGTGACGAGATTAATCAGTTGACCGCTTCTCCTCTGATAAGTATTGTAATGCCGACATATGAAACCCCCATTGATCTTCTTCGCGCTGCAATAGATTCGGTAATCAATCAGGTTTATGAGAACTGGGAGTTATGTATTGCAGATGATTATTCAAAAAGTCCGCAAATTAAAGAAGTCTTAAATGAGTATAAAAATAAGGATCATCGAATTAAATTTTTGATGCGCGATGAAAACGGCCACATATGTGAGGCTAGTAATTCAGCGCTTGGGATGGCCTCTGGTGATTTTGTAGCATTGTTGGATCATGATGATGAGCTACATCCACTTGCATTATTTTATATTGCCAAAAGCGTAATTGAGTTTCCAGAGGTCAGCCTTTTTTACTCTGATGAAGACAAAATATCTGTGGATGGCTGTAGGTCAAACCCATACTTTAAATGTGATTTTAATTACGATTTATTTCTTTCTCAGAATATGATTTGCCATCTATCTGCCTATAGGCTCTCCCTGATTCGAGATCTTGGTGGTTTTAGATGTGGTTTAGAGGGGGCGCAAGATTACGATCTTGCATTGCGTGTCTTGGATGCTGTTGGAGTAGAGGGTATAAAACATATACCAAGGGTTCTCTATCACTGGCGGATAATTCCTCAGAGCACCTCGTCCAGTCATGAGGCTAAGCCTTATGCCGTAAATGCTGGTGAAAATGCTATTAAAAATCACTTACAGAGAAATTCAATTCGCGCATCTATCGACAGACCAAAAGGTGCGCCTGGTTATCATCAAGTTTCTTATGAGATCGAATTCCCTCAGCCCTGTGTTGAAATTATCATTCCGACCCGCGACTCTGTTCATCTGGTTAGGCAATGTATTGATTCAATATTAGAAAATACAACATACCCTAATTACAGAATTACCCTTATTGATAATGGCTCGGTAGAGGATGAAAGTCTAAAATACTTTGAAAGTCTTCAGAGCGATTATGGGGTTAGCGTAATCCGAGATGACTCCCCTTTTAATTACTCTAGAATTAATAACAATATTGGCTTGAATACCAGCGCTGATTTAATTTGTCTACTGAATAATGATATTGAAGTGATTACTCCTCAATGGTTGACTGAGATGGTTTCAATAGCCTTGCAGCCTAAAGTAGGTGCGGTTGGCGCGAAACTTCTTTATCCAAATGAGACACTTCAGCATGCTGGGGTTATTTTAGGCATTGGGGGAGTAGCAGGACATTCCCATAAATTTTTTCCTAGATCAGAACCAGGATACTTTAGTAGGGCGATTTTACGTAACACTCTTAGTGCGGTTACAGCAGCATGCCTTGTAATACGAGCTTCAATTTTTAAAGAAGTTGGTGGCTTAGATGAAAATTTGCAAATTGCATTTAATGATATTGATTTTTGCTTACGGGTTCGTGAAATGGGCTACCGCAATGTCTGGACACCATTTGCGGAGCTCTATCATCATGAATCCGCAACAAGAGGTCATGAGGATACCCCCGAGAAAAAGGTGCGCTTTGATAGTGAAGTAAGTTATATGAAAAATAGGTGGGGCAATAGTCTTTCTGAAGACCCTTATTATTCTCCAAATCTTACCCTCGAATCAGAGAACTTTGCTGTCGCATGGTATGCTAGGGTTTGATAAGCGTTAAAATGCGTTTATGAGTGTAACTAGTTGGTTAGAGGACTGCGAAATTCCATCGGCTGATGCAGTCATGGCTCTGCCTAATGCGCTGTATTTTTTAATTAAGTTTCGCCCTGATTTGATGGATTTATCTGAGAGGACTTTAAAAAACAGGCTAGCAATTTATGTCTGGTGGGATAGTATTGGTAGCCTAGATTATCCAGATCTGAATTGGAAGTTACGACCGATTGACTATGAATTTATTAATGGCATTGGACCTCAAGAGCTAATACAGAAATATCCAAAATGCTTGGTTTATTGGTTGCGTGGAAGTAAAGAGAATTTCGCCCAATTAGACGAGGATTTCTCAAGCTTGCTGCAAGCAGATGATGTATCCCATAT